>DASXAA010000079.1:0-98133 GCA_036407035.1 Thermoleophilaceae bacterium
CGGACGGCAGTAGGCTGCGCCGCCGTGCAGCCCACGGTCGACGAGCTGGTCATCGCCGACGATCCGGACGCGTGGCGGGCCGTCGGCTTCGACGTGGACGGGGACCGCTGCGACGTCGGCGCGGTGCGCCTGCGCCTCGCGGGCCGCGGTGACCGGCGCGGGATCGTCGCCTGGTCCGTGCGCGGCGCCTCCGCCACCGAGCTCGACGGGCTCACCACGGAGAGCTCCGACCGGCTCGCCGCGCGCGGCGAGCCGCACCCGAACGGCGTGGTCCGGATCGACCACCTCGTGGTGATGACCCCGGACCTCGACCGCACGGCGGGCGTGCTGCGCGGCGCGGGCCTCGACTTCCGCCGGCTGCGGGAGGGCGACACGTCCGGCGGCTCGACGCGGCAGGCCTTCTTCCGGATGGGCGAGGTGATCCTCGAGCTGGTGGAGGCGCCCGCGGGCACGAAGGTCCGCGCCGACCCGTCGGGGCCCGCCCGGCTGTGGGGACTCGCGTTCCTCGTTGAGGACATGGACGCCACGGGGGAGGCCCTGGGCGACCTGCTCGGCGCCCCGCGCGATGCCGTCCAGCCCGGCCGCCGGATCGCGACATTGCGGAGCGAGGCTGGGCTCGGCCCCGCGATCGCGTTCATGACACCGGGGGCCGGCGCGGCCTAGAGCTCTTCGAGCAGCTCCGTGTCCTCGTCGCTGTAGGCGGGCGCGCAGCAACATAGGAGCACGAGCGGCTCGTCCCGCGACGGGTTCCGCAGCTTGTGGCGCGTGCCCGGCGGGATGACCACGCAGTCGCCTGCGGCCACCTCCGCCTCGTTCTCGCCGAGTCGCATGCGGCCGCGACCCGACGTGAAGTAGTAGATCTCCTCCGTCGTCCTGTGCAGGTGCTCCACGGTCTCGCCGCCGGGCGGCACGGACGCCTCCGCGAGGCTCTGGTTCTCGGCCGCCGTCCACGCGGGACCCGCGATCTCGCGGATGGTGGAGCCGTCGAGGGTCACGAACGAGTCGAGCTCGGACAGCTTCGAGATCTGCATCCCGCCCGGAGGCTATCCGGCCGAACCGCCCCGCGCGGCGCTGCGTATACCCGCACGACCCGCGTGCGACGACTGGCTCCAGTACTGCTCGCAATCACGGCGGTCCTGGCCACCGCCGCGCCGGCGCACGCCGATCACCACATGCTTCGGGTGAGCGAGATCGCACTGTCGGCGGGCGGCGCGCAGTTCGTCGAGCTGAGGGAGGACAACCCGTTCGGCGAGCCGTTCCCGGACGCGCTCATGCCGTACCGGCTCGTCGTGTTCGACGGCGCCGGCACCCGTGTGGGCGGTCAGGACCTGCCGCCAACCCTGCTGCGGGGCCCGTCAACGCCGATCCTGATCTCCACCGCGCCCCAGAACGACGCACACTTGAACGTGGCGCTGCCCGCCGGCAGCGGTCAGGTTTGCTTTACGAGAACCACGGCCGAGACGCGCGTGCATTGCATGTCGTATGGCTGTCCGGCCGCCCCGCTCGCGGCTGAATACGGCAACCAGGTGGGCGCCGCTCCCGCGGACGGCCAGTCGCTCCAGCGCCTGACATCTGGCGTGGCACTCGGTGCCGCAACCCCCGACGCCGACAACGCTGCCACGGGCTCGGCCGCCTGCACGGGTGCTCCTGCCCCACCGGGCGGTCCTGGTAACCCCGGTGGCCCGGGCGGTACGCCTCCGACAGAGGACCACACGGCCCCCTCGGCGAAGCTCTCCGGCAAGCGCCGCCAGGACGTCGACAAGCTGGCCGTCAGGGTCACGCTCAGCGAGGCCGGGTCGGTCAGGGTGAGCGGCACCGTCAGCGTGCCCGGCGTGAGCAAGGTCCTCCGCTTCAAGTCGGTCACGCGCAGCGTGCGGGCGAACGTGCGCGTGACGCTGAAGCCGAAGCTGTCGAGGAAGGCGAAGCGCGCGGTCAAGAAGGCGCTCCGCCGCGGCCGCCGGCTCAAGGCGCGCCTGACGATCTCCGCCCGCGACCAGGCGGGCAACAGGAGCACGGCCCGCAAGACGGTCGCGCTCGCTGACTGAGACCCAGTCGAGACCAACTCGATACTGACCCGGCGCCCGCCCGCCCATACCTTGGCCCGACCAGGAGGGATCGACTATGGGCGGATTCAGACACCTCGCGGAGGCGCGGCGCGAGTCGCAGCCACTGCTTCGGCCGCTGAACGGGCGGGCGGTCGTCGAGCGCGTCGCGCTCACCGGCGTGACGAATGACGAGAACCCCGAGGTCGAGCTGATCCTCGCCGTCGAACTGCCTGGTCGCGAGTCATACACGGCGGCACATCGCCAGGTGGTCTCGCGCTACGTCAAGCACAACCTCGTGCCCGGGAGCACGGTGCCGGTGCGCGTGGACGCCGCCGACCCCTCGCGGCTCGAGATCGGATGAGAGGAGAGAAATGGGGCTGTTCAAGAACGTGAAGGGCGCGATGGGCCAGGCGCAGGACGCGATGCAGCAGGCGCAGCAGATGCAGCAGGCCGCGGGCGGGGTCCCGGGCATGGCCGGGATGGACGGCGCCGCCGTGATGGCCGACCGCAGCGCGATCGAGTCGCAGGCGCACGAGCAGAACCGCATCCTCTCCGTCGGCGCCCCCGCGAGCGCGCTTATCAGGGGCCACGTCGACACGGGTGAGCAGGCCGGCGGCAACCCGATCTGGATCTTCGACCTCGAGATCACGCCTGAGGGCGGCGCGTCCTACGGCGTGCAGCACCGCGAGATCGTCTCCTCGATGGCGATGGGCAGCTACGCGGACGGCTCCACGCTGGCGTGCCGGGTCGACCCGGCGGACCAGCACAAGATCGCGTTCGGCGAGAAGCCGTTCATGTAGCCGTGCGCCGCGGCTACGTGCTGCGCGCGGTCGCCGGGGCGGCGCTGATGCTGGCGTCGCTCGCGGTCGTGTGCTTCTCGATCTACGAGCTGGCGAAGACGGGCACCTGCGCGAGCGGCGGGCCGTACGTGTCCGCGCGCGAGTGCCCGGACGGCACGGGCCTCTACATCGCGTCGATCTTCCCCGCGGTGATCGGCCTCCTGGTGGGCGGGTGGATCTTCTCGACGCGCGGGCGGGCGCGGCCGGTCGCCCCGGCGCTACCGCCGCAGGACCCGCTCGCCAACCCGGACCCGTTCAGCAGGTATCCAGACACCCGAAGGAGCTGACCCATGGGCATGTTCAAGGACATGAAGGACATGATGCAGGTCGTCAGGAGCGACGAGCTCAAGGAGCTGAAGAAGAAGGCCGACGCCCAGCCGCGGATGTCGATGATGGACGGACTGAAGGCGGCAAATGAGGCGATCGACCAGGTGCCGCAGTGGCAGGCGCAGGCCGATGCGATGCAGCAGATGTACGGTGACCCGGGCTCGGCCGCGGCGCTCTACAACGGCGGCCTCCAGGGCAACGCGACCGTCAACTCGATCACCGAGACCGGCCAGATGCTGAACAACGCGCCGGTATGCGAGCTCGATCTGACGATCCAGGTCCCCGGCAAGGAGCCGTACCAGGTCAAGCACCGCCAGCTGATCGCGCTGTCGGCGCTGCCGCGCTTCCAGCCGGGCTCGATGTTCAGCGTCCGGGTGGACCAGGACGACCCGAGCAAGATCATCATCGGGTAGCCGGCGATGTGGTTCGCCAAGCCGCTCGCGAGCGCGCAGGAGATCTACAGGTACGGACGGCCGGCCAACGCGACCGTCGAGAAGGTCGAGGACCCGACGCTCGACGCCCACGGGATGCGCACGGCGAAGCTGACCGTGCGCGTCACCCCCGTGAACGAGCGCCCCTATCGCACGACCCGCAGCGTCGCGCTCCCGGGCGGGCGCGTGCCGGCGCCCGGCGAGGCCGTGACGATCAAGTTCGACCCGCACAGCCGCAAGGAGTTCGTGCTGCTCGACGAGGTCTACGAGGTGCGCGACGCGGTGGCCCAGTCGCGCGAGCAGATCCGCCGCGCGGGGGAGATGCTCGCCCAGTTCCAGCCGCCGCCGAAGAGGTAGCCGGGCCCGCGGGAACCGCCGCCGCGCGGGGGCGGGTAGCCTGCCAGCTAGCGGTGGACCAGATGACCCTGCGCAACCGGCTGCTGCTCGCCACCGCGATGTGGCGTGAGGCGACCGACGACCCGCTCCCGCGCATGCCGGCGGGAGATCCGGCCGATCAGATGCGGCAGTTCGAGCTGAAGCTGGTGGACCTCCTGTGCGCCCAGGCCACCTCCGAGACCGCCCGCGAGGTCGCCGACAAGACGTGGGACTTGGTGCACGACCGGCCCGAGGACGACCCGGTCAAACGGCGGGTCGTGGAGTGCCACGAGGCGCTCGCCAGGCTGTCCGCGCGAGGCGGTGGTCAGCCGATCTAACCTTTACAACCGGTGAGGCGGCTGCCCGACCTCTTCGACTCGCGGGTCAAGGCGCGCTCGCTCGCCTATCTGTTCTCGGCGGGCGCGGCCCTCGGGCTCATCACGCTCGCGCTGCCCCACGGCGACGCCGTCAAGGACCTGCAGCTGATCGTCCTGGCGCTGCTTGCGATCGCGATCGCGGCGATCGTGTGGGTGCAGGCGGACCGCGTCTCGGAGTGGCAGCTGCACGTGATCCTCGCGTGCGGCACGCTGATCCTCACTCTGGCCAACTACTGGACGGGCGCGATGTCGCTGTACCCGATCCTCTACGTCTGGACAGCGCTCTACGCCTTCAACTTCTTCGACTGGCGCGGGGCCGCCGGCCAGATGGTGCTGATCGCCGTCGGGTACGCCGTCGTGCTGATCGCGCAGGACCCGGAGAGCCCGGTGGTGCGTTGGGTGCTCGCCGTCGGGACGCCCACGATCGTCGGCCTCCTGATCCTGTGGATGCAGAGCCGCCTGCGCGAGGAGGTCGCCCGCTCGGAGGAGGGAGCGCGCGAGCTGCGGGAGAGCGAGTCGCGGACCCGGCTCGTGCTCGACACGGCGCCGGACGCGTTCATCGCGATCGACGGCGAAGGCACGGTGATGACGTGGAACGCGGCGGCCGAGGCGCTGTTCGGCTGGACGGCGGCCGAGACGCTGGGAAACCGGCTGCGCGACTTCATCTTCCCCCCCGGTGGTCGCGAGGGACACGACGCCCGCCGCGAGGAGGTCGTGTCCGCGCCGGAGCAGATCAAGGTCTCGCGCTTCGAGGTCGAGCTCCAGCGCCGGGACGGAAGCACCTTCCCGGCGGAGGAGACGATCTCGCGCGTGCGCGTCGGGGACGACTTGCTCGTGTCGGGCTTCATCCGCGACATCAGCGGCCAGCGACGCAGGCAGCAGGAGCGCGAGGCGCTGCTGCGCGAGCAGGCCGCGCGCGCCGAGGCCGAGCGGGTGGCGGAGATGGTCAGCGGGATGCAGCTGCTCGTGGACGCGGCGCTGACGCACGATCAGCTCGACGGCCTGCTCGGCGACCTGGTCACGCGCGTGCGCGGCGTGGTGGACGCGGACGCGGCCACGATCTACCTGACCGAGGAGGGCGAGCGGCTGGTGGCGCGCGCCGCCTCCGGCACGCGCTCGACACCCTCGGAGGCCGTCCCGTTCGGCGAGGGCTTCGCGGGCCGAGTGGCGGTGGTCAGGGAGGCGGTGCTGGAACAGGACTTCGATCCCAGCCGCATCCGCGACCCCGCCCTGGGCGCCCTCGGGCTCCGCTCGCTGATCGGCGTGCCGCTCGTGGCGGACCGCGACGTGAGGGGCGTGCTCGTGGTCGGGGCGGTGAACCCGCGCCACTTCACGGCCGAGGACGTGGGCCTGCTGCGCCTGGCAGCCGATCGCGTGGCGCTCGCCATGGAGCACGTGCGGCTGTACGAGCGGGAGCACCGCGTCGCCGTGACGCTCCAGCGCAGCCTGCTGCCGGAGCGGCTGCCGAACGTGCCGGGGTTCGCGGTGAGCGCCCGCTACCAGCCCGCCGCCACCGAGCCGGGCGTGGGCGGCGACTGGTTCGACGTGATCCCGATCCCCGGCGGCAGCATCGGCCTCGTGATGGGTGACGTGGCGGGCAAGGGGCTCGTCGCCGCATCGATGGTGGGTCAGCTCCGGAGCGCCCTGCGGGCCTACGCGCTGGAGGGGCACGAGCCCGCGCGCGTGGTGGAGCAGCTGAACCGGCTCCTCTGGACGGACGCGTCGGAGAGCCGCATGGCCACCCTCGTCTACGCGGTTGTCGACGCGACCGGCGCGGGCGTCCGCTGGGTCAACGCCGGCCACCTGCCGCCGATGCTCGCGATCGACGGCGGCACGCCGCGCTTCCTCGAGGGCGGTAGGTCGGTGCCGCTCGGGGTGCTGCCGTTCCCCACGTTCGAGGAGGTCTCGGCGAGCATCGAGCCGGGCGCCACCGTGGTGCTCTACACCGACGGGCTCGTCGAGCGGCCGGGCAGCCACATCGACGCCGGGCTGGCGCGGCTCGTGGAGGTGGTCGGGGAGGCCCCCGACGATCCGGAGGCGCTCTGCGACCACGTGCTCGAGGTGCTGGTGCCGAACGGCGGCGCCTCGGACGACGTCGCGCTGCTCGCGCTGCGCAACATCCCCATGGGCGACCGCTTCAACATGGAGTTCCCGACCCAGCCGGAGGCGCTGGCGTCGATGCGGGCGCTTCTGCGCCGCTGGCTGCGGCACGCGGGGGGCAGCGAGCAGGAGATCGCCGAGATCACGACCGCGTGCGGCGAGGCCGCCACGAACACGATCGAGCACGCGGGCGCCCGCGCCGGGGCGCCGTTCGAGCTGTCCGCGCGCCTCGAGGGGGACGAGGTGGAGCTGTCCGTGCGAGACTACGGCGCCTGGCGAGCGCCCAGGCCGGGTGACCAAGGACGGGGCCTGTCGCTGATGAGGGCACTGATGGATTCCGTCGAGGTGGAGCCGGGGCCCCAGGGCACCACGGTGCGGCTCAGGCGCAGGCTGAACGGCGCGTGAGGGGGGAGACGAGTGAGTGGCTGAGGATCTGGTCAAGCTCGATATCGAGGAGCGCGGCGACGTGGTCGTCGCGCACGTGTCCGGCGAGCTGGACATCGCCGGCGCGTCGCGGACGGGCGAGCGAATCGCCGAGAACGTGCCCACGTCGGCGCGTGCGCTGGTGGTGAACTTCTCGGAGCTCGAGTTCATCGACTCGAGCGGCGTGGCGATGCTGTTCGGCCTCGCCAGGCGGCTCGGGAGCCGCAGGCAGCAGCTGCGCGTGGTGGCTCCCGGCGGCGACGCCGTGTCCCGCGTGCTCGAGATCGTCGAGTTCGACCGCGCGGCGCCGATCTACACCGACGTCGACGAGGCGATCGCCGACGTCGGCGCGGACGGCGACGGCGACGGCGACGGCGACGCCTAGACGGTCGCCGGCGCGGCCTCGGCGACGAAGTCGAGCACCGCGCGGTTGAAGTCCTCGGCGCGCTCCAGGTTGGCGCCGTGCGGGCAGCCGCCGAGCACGGTCAGCTTCGAGCCGGGGATCAGCTCCGCGAGCTCCCTGGACTTCCAGACCGGCACGAGGATGTCGTGCTCGGCGCCGATCACGTGGATGGGCATCGGGAGCGAGGCGAGCCGGTCGCGTGCGTCGTGGCGGCTGGCCGCCGCGAGTTGGCGGGCGAAGGCGTCCGGTGGCTGGGGGTGCGGGTTCTCGAGCATCATCCCGCGCAGCCACGCGACGGCCTCCGTGTTCTCGAAGAACTGCTCCGAGAGGCTGAGCAGCAGCAGCTCGTCGATTCGCTCCTCCCTGCTCATACGCTGGACGCGGGCACCCCAGACGTCGCTCAGCTTGCGGCCCCACGCGCCCGCGTTCGCGAACGTCACGGCGAGCGTGAGCGTGCGGACGCGGCTCGGCGCGGCGAGCGCGATCTCCTGCGCGATCGCGCCGCCCATCGACACGCCCAGCAGGTGGAAGGAGTCCAGCCCGAGCGCGTCGGCGAGGCCGAGCGCGTCGCCCGCCATGTCGGCGACCTCGTACGGCCCGGAGGTCATCGAGGACTGCCCGACGTCCCTGTTGTCGAAGATCACCGTGCGGTGCCTGCCTGCGAAGGCCGGGACCTGCAGCGCCCAGGCGAGCGTGTCGGCCGCGAGGCCCATGACGCACAGCAGCGGCTCGCCCTCGCCGTGGTCCTCGTAGTAGAGCGTCTGGCCGCCAACGTCGATCGTGGGCACCGTCGGTCCTCCTTGGTCGCGGGTGGTCCTCGGCGCAACCCTACATGGGCTGGCCGGCCAGCCAATCGATTGGCGTAACGAATCGGGCTCCGCGCCCACCATCATTGGGGTATGGCCCTGCTGGTCATCTTCGCGTTCGTCGCCGGCGCCGGAACCGCGCTCACCCCGTGCGTCCTGCCGGTGCTGCCGGCGCTGCTGTCCGCCGCAGGGACGGGCGGACGGCGCCGGCCGCTCGGGGTGATCGTCGGTCTCGCCGCGACGCACACGCTCGCGATCGTCGCCCTGGCGTCGGTGATCGACGGCGTGGGCCTGCCGGACGGCGCGCTGCGGACGCTCGCGGTCGTCGTGCTGCTGGCCTTCGGCCTGGCGATGCTGGTGCCCTCGGTCGCCGAGCGGATCGAGGCGCCGCTGTCGCACCTCGCCCGCTTCGGGCCGCGCTCGCGTGGTAGCGGCTTCTGGTCCGGACTCGTCGTGGGCGGCGGGCTCGGCTTCGTCTACGCGCCGTGCGCCGGGCCGATCCTCGCTGCCGTGGTCTCCGTCAGCGCGACCCAGGGCGCGTCCGGGAGGCTCGTGGCCGTGGCGATCGGGTACGCGGCGGGGTCGGCGCTCGTGCTGTTCCTGATCGCGTACGGCGGGCGGCGGGTCGTCGAGCGGCTGCGGCGCGGCGGGCGCGGGCCGCTCGTGCAGCGCGTGCTTGGCGCGGTGATGATCGTGACCGCGCTCGCCGTGGCCACGGACGTGGACGTGCGCTTCCAGACCGCGCTGGCGAACGACTTCCCGAGCTTCCTCACGAATCCGACCGGTGGCATCGAGCGGTCCGCCGCCGTGGAGGACCGGCTGGCCGACCTCCGCGGCCGGCCCCGTTTCGGCACGGCGCAGGCGAGCGCCGCGGTGCACGCGGAGAGCGGACTGCCGGTGCTCGGGCAGGCGCCCGATTTCGCCGGCATCGACCGCTGGTGGGGCACGCCCGGCGACCGGCCGCTCACCCTGCGCGGGCTGCGCGGCCGTGTGGTCCTCGTGGACTTCTGGACCTACACGTGCATCAACTGCATCCGCACGCTGCCCTACATGCGCGCGTGGGACCGCCGCTACCGGCGCGACGGCCTGACGATCGTCGGCGTTCACACGCCGGAGTTCGGCTTCGAGAAGGAGGCCGGCAACGTGCGCGACGCGATCGCCCAGAACCACATCGGCTACGCGGTCGCGCAGGACAACGAGTACGCCACCTGGACGGCGTGGGGCAACCAGTACTGGCCGGCCAAGTACCTGATCGACGCGCGCGGCCGGGTGCGCTACGCGCACTTCGGCGAGGGCGACTACACCAAGACCGAGCACGCGATCCGGACCCTCCTCCGCGAGGCCGGCGCCCGCCGGCTGGGCGGGATGGCGCGCGCCCGCGTCGAGACGCCCTCCCGCGGACTGGCCACTCCCGAGACCTATCTGGGCGCGGCGCGGGCAGAGGGCTTCGCGCCGCCGCCGCAACTCGGGCTCCACGAGTACGAGCGCGCGCCCGACGACCTGCCGGCGAACACGTTCGCGCTGGGCGGCACGTGGAGGGTCTCCGATGAGTCGGCCACCGCCGTGGGGGCGGCGCGGCTGGACGCCGAGTTCGTGGCGCGCAAGGTGTTCCTGGTGATGAGCTCGCGCGACCGTGTGGCGCGGCCGGTGAGGGTGCTGCTGGACGGGCGGCCGGTTCGGGCGGCCGACGCCGGGTCCGACGTGCGCGGGTCGATCGCGATGGTGCGGGGCGAGCGCCTGTACCGGCTGATCTCGTTGCCGCGAGTGGGGCGGCACCGGCTGACGCTGGAGGCGGCGCCGGGGGTGACGGGGTACGCGTTCACGTTCGGCTGAGCTGGCCGGCGCTCGGCGGGTTGGCGGCGGGGGCGGGCGCCGCGAACTGCGGCAACCAGGGGGTGTGGCTCTTGCGTGGGCGGTCGGCTCTCGGCGGGGGGCCTTGCGTGGGCGGTCTGCCGCGGGGCGCGCGGGGGGTGGGCCGGTTTCCGTCCGGTATTTCGTCGAAATCCGGCCCACCCCCCTCAATCCCGACCGCCGGGCCCTCCCGGCCCACCCTTTATTGCTCGAACGCGCCGGCTGGGCCGCCCTCAACCGAGCCACCTCCCCGCGCGTCCCACCGGGCCACCCCCCAACCGAGCCAACCCCCTGGCTGGCCGGCCAGCTTGCTGCGATACGCTCCCCGGCCGCATGGGCGTCGCGGTCGTCACCGGCGCGGGGCGTGGCTTCGGCCGCGAGATCGCCCGCCGCCTCGCGCGGCGCGGCTACGAGGTGCTCGCCACCGACCTCGACGGTGAGGCCGCCGCCGCGACGGCGGCCGAGCTCGGCGGCCGGGCGTGGTCGATGCAGCTCGACGTCCGCGATCCCGCGGCCCACCGCGCCGCCGCCGACACCGCGGTCGAGCGCGGCCCGCTCGAGGTCTGGGTCAACAACGCCGGCGTGCTCCGCACCGTCAAGGCGTGGGAGCACCCCGACGACGAGGTGAGGCTGCTCGCCGAGGTCAACTTCCTCGGCGTCATCTGGGGCTCGCGCGCGGCGGTCGAGGCCATGCGCCGCGCCGGCGGCCGGAACATGCACATCGTGAACATGGCGTCGATGTCGGCGCTGACCGCGGTGCCCGGGCTGGCGGTGTACGCGGCGACGAAGCACGGCGTGCTCGGGTTCACCACGTCGCTGCAGGGCGACCTCCGCGAGGAGAGGTTGCCGATCACCGTGCACGCGGTGTGCCCCGACGGCGCCGACACCGACATGACGCGCGAGCGGGCGAGGGACGAGGACGCGGCGATCATCTGGTCGGCGCCCAGGATGCTCACGGTCGACGAGGTGGCCGACAAGGTCGTCGGCCTGCTCGACTCGAAGCGCGCCGTGCTCTCGATCCCGGCCAGTCGCGCCGCGATGGCGCGCGCCAGCGCCGCCGCGCCCCGGGCCGGCCTCGCCCTCGCGGCGCAGCTGCGCAAGCTCGGCGACCGCAAGCGGCGGCGCGGATAGTCTTGGACCAGCGACTCGAAGGAGGACAGGTGGCTGAGACGACGACCCAGCAGGCCCCCGCCGACGCGGGGCGGCAGAACGGCCACGGAGGGGTCATCGACGTCCAGAACCCGGCGACGGGCGAGTCGATCGCGTCCGTCCCGGCCGTGCCGGTATCGGAGGTCGCCGGCATCGTCGCCCGCGCCCGCGCCGCGCAGGAAGGCTGGGAGGCGCTCGGCTTCGACGGCCGCGGAAGGATCCTCCGCCGCGCCCAGAAGTGGGTGCTCGACAACTCCGACACGATCGCGCGCACGATCGTGTCCGAGAACGGCAAGGCCTACGAGGACGCGTGGCTGGCGGAGGTCAGCTACGCCGCGGGCGCGTTCGGCTTCTGGGCAAAGAACGCCGAGAAGTTCCTCGCCGACGAGCGCATCCGCTCGAGCTCGCCGTTCGTGATGGGCCGCAAGCTGATCGTCCGCTGTGCGCCGGTCGGCGTGGTCGGCGTCATCGGCCCCTGGAACTACCCGCTCACCAACTCCTTCGGCGACTGCATCCCGGCGCTCGCCGCCGGCAACGCGGTCGTGCTGAAGCCCGCCAGCCTGACCCCGCTGACCTCGCTGCTGATGGCCGAGGGCCTGCGCGAGTGCGGGATCCCAGAGAACGTGTTCACGGTCCTTCCGGGCGGCGGCGACGTGGGCGGGGAGCTCATCGACCACGTCGGGTACGTGATGTTCACCGGGTCGACCGAGGTCGGCAAGAAGGTGATGGAGCGCGCGGCCAAGACGGTCACGCCTGTCGGCCTCGAGCTCGGCGGCAAGGACCCGATGATCGTGCTCTCGGACGCCGACATCGAGCGCGCCGCCAACGCCGCCGTGCACTACTCGATGCAGAACGGCGGCCAGACCTGCATCTCGGTCGAGCGCGTCTACGTCGAGGAGCCGATCTACGACGAGTTCATCGGCAAGGTGGAGAAGAAGATGCGCGGTCTGCGCCAGGGCGTGCCGGGCGGGCCGGGCGAGGTGGACATCGGCGCGGTCACCTCGCCGCCGCAGGTCGAGCTGATCGACCGGCACGTGCGCGACGCGGTCGAGAAGGGCGCACGGGCGCTCGTCGGCGGCCACCGGGGCGAGGGCCCGGGCGACTTCTACGAGCCCACGCTCCTCGTCGACGTGGACCACACGATGGAGTGCATGACCGAGGAGACCTTCGGCCCGACGCTGCCGGTGATGAAGGTGAGCGACGCCGACGAGGCGGTGCGCCTCGCGAACGACTCGCCGTACGGGCTCCAGGCCTCGGTCTGGACGAAGGACGTGGCAAAGGGCGAGCGGCTCGCGCGCATGATCGAGGCGGGCGTGTGCTGCGTGAACGACGCTCAGATCAACTACGTGGCGCTGGAACTGCCGATGGGTGGCTGGAAGGAGTCGGGCCTGGGGGCCCGCCACGGCGCCGACGGCATCCGCAAATACACGAAGCGCCAGGCGCTGCTGGTCACGCGGTTCGCCCCCAAGAGGGACATGCACATGCTGCCCTACAAGGCCGGGCGGACGAAGCTGATCGAACGGCTGGTGCGCCTCACCTACGGCCGCGGGAAGCGCGACTGATGGCGCGCCTCGCTGTCGGCGACCGGTTCCCGGAGGTCGTGGTCGAGTCGGTGGACGGGCCGGTCGAGCTGCGCGAGCGCTGGAGGCGGGGGCCGCTGGTCGTCGCCTTCATGCGCCACTTCGGCTGACCGTTCTGCCGCGAGCACCTGATCCAGTTGGATCAGGCCCTGGACGAGATCCGCGCCACCGGCGGGGACGTCGTGTGCATCTTCATGTACCGGGCCGCGCCCACGCGCAACTTCTGCCGCCAGCGCAAGGTCGAGCTCGACTGCCTCGGCGACCCCGACCGCGAGGCCTACCACGCCGCCGGCCTCGAGCGGGGCGGGGCGCGCGAGATGGCCTCGCCGCGGGTCGCGCTCGGCCTGCTGCGGGCCGCGCGCCACGGGGCCGTGGCCGGCAAGCCGGAGGGCGACACGAGGCAGATGCCCGGCACGTTCGTCGTCGAGCCGAGCGGCCGGATCGCGTACGCGCACTACAACCGCGACCAGTCGGACAACCCGCCGATGGACGCGGTGCTGGGGGCCGTCAGGGCTTCAAGCTCCGAGCCGTTCCAACCGAGTACGGAGGTGTGAAGCGGGCTACGGATAGAGGTCGCCCTCGTCGCCCACGACGAAGATGGCGCTGACGGGGCAGTTGCGCGCGGCGTCGAGCACGTCGTCCAGCGCGGCGCCGTCGGGGTCGATCACGACGGCCTTGTCCTCGTCGTCGAGCTGGAAGACGTCGGGCGCGGTGTCCACGCAGTCGCCGGAGCCGATGCACAGGCCGCGGTCGACCGTGACCTGGATGCGGTTGACCGGCGACAGCGGCTCAGCGGCGACGGCGCATCACCACCAGCGCGGCTATCCCGGCGAGGATGACGAGCATAGGCAGCCAGGTACGGGGATCGGGGCCGCTCGCGCCAGCGGCCGGGGTGTCGCTGCCGGCCGGCATGGCGAACTCCTCCGCCGCCAGCACGTCGTGGGGCTCCTGGATGCCGGTCGGGTCGGGCGGGAAGCGGTTGTCGCGGTCGCCGATGCCGAACTCCTCGGCGGCCAGCACGTCGTGCGGCTCATCGACGCCGAGCGGATCGGGCGGCACCTCCGCCGAATGCGGCTCACGGTCGTTCATCCTCCCTATCGTTCCAAAATCATGGATGAGGGAACCCGCACCGAGCTGGAGGCCGCCGCCTTCCGGCGGCTCGTCGAGCACCTGCGCGAGCGAACCGACGTCCAGAACCTCGAGCTGATGGAGCTCGCCGGGTTCTGCCGCAACTGCCTGTCGCGCTGGTATCGCGAGGCGGCGGAGGAGCGCGGCATGGAGGTTCCCGACGCCGAGGCCAGGGAGATGGTCTACGGCATGCCGTACGAGGAATGGAAGTCAAGGTTCCAGGTCGAGCGGCCCTGACGCTTGCCGCCGTTCTGGCCGCCGCCGCGTTCGGCGGCGCCGGCTGCGGCAAGGCGCAGGACGGCGATGGCTCCGCCCGGGCCGAGCGGCCCGACGACGTGGTGCTCACCCCGGAGGCGGCCCGCGAGGCGCGGGCGGCGCTCGAGGAGAAGAGGCCGGCCTCGGAGCGCTCGCGGGCGCGCGCGGTCGAGGTCGAGGGTGTGGGCGGCGTGCCGCGGGAGTCGGGCGACCCGCTCGACGACGCGCCCAGCCCCGGCGCCCCGAGCGACGCCGAGGTGCGCGCCGAGCTGCGCCAGGCGCGAGCCGCCCTCAAGAGCTTCAAGCGACACCTCGCGACCGCGGCGTTCCTCGTCACGGGGCCGCGTGCGCGGGTGCTCGGGGACGGCACGGCGGTCGCCCCCGAGCGCGCTCCCGACGTCGTCAAGCGCGTGATCCTCGCCGGCAACGAAATAGCGAAGTTCCCGTACAAGTGGGGCGGCGGCCACGGGGCGTGGCGCGACAACGGCTACGACTGCTCGGGCTCCGTGTCGTTCGCGCTTGCGGGCGCCGGGCTGCTGGACAGCCCGCTGACCTCAGGCGGCTTCGCCGGGTGGGGCGACCCCGGGCCCGGCAAGTGGATCACGATCTACGCGAACAACGGCCACGTGTTCATGGTGGTGGCGGGCCTGCGGTTCGACACGAGCGGCCAGGGCCGGGCCGGCACGCGCTGGCAGGACGCGGTGCGCCCGGTCGGCGGGTTCGCGGTGCGGCATCCGCCCGGGCTGTAGGGGCGGGCCGCTACTCGAGCTCGGCCGGCTTCAGCTCCACGTCCAGCGGCCTGCCGTGGCGCAGCAGGCGGAAGGTCACGGGCACGCCGATCAGCTCGGCGACCATCAGCTGTTGCAGCTCCTCGACGCGGGCGACGGTGATCCCGTCCACCTCGAAGATCAGGTCCTCGGGACGGATGCCGGCGCGGTCGGCTGGGCTCTCGCGGACGATCTCCACCACCTCGATGCAGGTGTCGGTGAAGGTCACGGCGCGCGCCTGGGGCGGCACCGGCCGCGGACCGCCGGCGATGCCGATGTACGCGCGCCGCACGCGGCCGTCGCTCATCAGCGCGGAGATCACTCGCTGCGTGTTCTCGTTCATCGGCACCGCGAGCCCGAGGCCGACCCCTGCGACCGCGGTGTTGATCCCCACCACGCGGCCGCGGCTGTCGGCGAGGGCGCCGCCCGAGCTGCCCGGGTTGAGCGCGGCGTCGGTCTGGATCACGTTGTCGATGATCCGGCCCGCCCGGCGGGAGCGGGCGGGGAGCGAGCGGCCGAGCGCGGACACGACGCCCGCGGTGACCGATCCCTCGAAGCCGTGCGGGTTGCCGATGGCGACGACGAGCTGACCGACCCGCAGCGCGCTCGCGTCGCCTAGCTCCGCGGGCGCGAGGTTCCCGTCGTCCACGCGTACGACGGCGAGGTCGGAGAGCGGGTCGCGCCCGACGACCTCGAAGCGATCCTCCCGCCCGTCCGTGAACGAAGCCCGGCCACGCCCGCGGGCGCCCGCGACCACATGGGCAGACGTGAGCAGATACCCGTCGGGCGTGAGCGACACCGCGCTGCCGGCGCCGGCCGGAACCTGACCGCCGCGCGTGCGCCGCATGACCCGCAGGCCGGCGACCGACGGTGTGAGCCGCTCGGCGACCGCGATGACGGCGCGCGAATAGGCGTCGAGGGCCTCGGCCTCAGCGGGATCGACGGGACTGGGGCGTTCGGCCACGGCCATCAGACGGCCCCCCGGTCGCCGAACCGAACGGCCTCGACGCGCTCCTTCGTGGCCCGGACCATCAGACCACCTCCCGCTCGCCGAACGGGACCGCCACGTCGCGCTCATCCGTGCCGCGGACCACGGTCAGCGTGAGGCTGCCGCCGGCCTGCGGGACCTCGTCGAGGGCAACGTACAGGTCGTCCACGCCGTCGAGCTCGCGGCCGCCGGCGGCGACGATCAGGTCGCCGCGCTCCAGGCCCGCTCTCTCGGCCGGGCTGCCGGCCTCGATCGCCCGCACGAGCAGGCCGTCGCGCGGGGGCAGGCCGACCGCGCGCCGCATGCGGCGCGCCACCCGCGGCGGCGCGACAGCCACGCCGAGGCGGTGGGGTGTCGCCGCCTCGCCGCGGGCGAGCAGCTGGGCGCGCTCGCGCACGGCCTCCGAGGCCGGCACGGCGAGGATCAGGCCACCCTCGAGCCGGAGGGAGTTGAGCCCGAGGAGGTTGCCGGCGGCGTCGGTGAGGGGCCCGCCCGAGGAGCCGCGCGGAAGCGGCGCGGTGTGCTCGATCGCGCCCTCGACCCGGCGGCCGCGGGGGCCGCGGAAGCTGCGCCCCTCGGACGAGACGAACCCGAGGGTGACCCGCAGTCCGCGCCCGCCGGGATTGGCGAGCGCCACCACGGAAGAGCCGATCGCGGGCGCCTCGCCGGCCGGCTCCCAGGCGATCGGGTCCGTCCCTCCGGTGTCGACGGCTACCACCGCGAGGTCGAGGTCCGGATCCGTCCCCGCCACCTCGCCGCCGGCCTGCCTGCCGTCCGCGAATGTCACGGTGACCTCCTCGCGGCGCAAGTTGTGCGCATTCGTCAGCACCTGACCGTCACCGATGACGACACCAGAGCCAAGGCCCCAGCCACGCCCGAGGCCGACGACGGCCGGCCCGACCCGCCCGGCAACCCCGGCGATCGTGTCCTGCAAGTCCGTGACAACGCTCATGAATCGCTCCTCATTTCACCCTCGGCTGCACCTCGGCAAGAAGTGGCCCGGCCTCACCGACGATGGCGCTCCCGCCATTCCGCGGCCGGTCTCGACTTCCCGCGGCTGGTCCTCGAACTTTCGCGACCGGATAGTTACTTGCAAATAGCAAGTGAGTACTGTACCGGATGGAGTGTCTTGCCCGAGCGGGCCGGAGACCTCGTGCCGAGAACTCGGGCGCAGAACTCGGGCGGAGAACTCGGGCGGAGAGGTTGGCCGGAGAATTCCGGCCGCAGAAGTCCGGCCGCAGAACTCGGACCGCAGAACTCGGACGGAGAACTCGGCCAGGAAACCCTGGCCGAGGAACCCTCGACCCGGGGTGGCCGAGGAACCCCTGAGCCGCGGCCGAGGACCCTCGACCGACGGGCCCGAGAACCTCTGACGCGCAGCGGTTGGAGAACCCTCGATCCGAGGTTGAGACGTTTCCGCGGGAACGCTCCGGTGGCCGCTGCCCCGCAGCCGCCGCCCGGCCGGGGGTATCGGCGGCAGGGCCACCCGCGCGAGCGGCCGCCCGGGGTGGGCCGGTTTCCGTCCGGGATTTCGTCGCGATCCGGCCCACCCCCTCCCTTTCCGGCCCGCCGAACGCACCCGGCCGCCGGTGCAGGCCGGCCAAGCGGGGTGGGCCGGTTTCCGTTGCATGGTGCGTCGCGATCCAGCCCACCCTCGGACCCACCCCTGGTTGCCCGCCGTAAACGCCAAGCCCAGCACGGCGCCGGCCGTGAAGGGCCGGCCGCGGAGCGCCGACCCCGCGCTGCCGCCGCCCCGCCCCCGCGTAGCATCTGGCACGTGGCCGACTCGATCCTCTCTCCGCTCGCCGCGGCGCTCGACAGCGTCGGCGACCGCTGGACGCTGCTGCTCGTCGAGGCTCTGCTCGCCGGGCCGCGGCGGTTCGGCGATCTCCAGCAGGACGTGCCCGGCATCGCCCCGAACGTGCTGACCCAGCGGTTGCGGCGGCTCGAGGGGGAGGGGCTGGTGCTCGCGCAGCCGTATTCGGAGCGTCCGCAGCGGTTCATCTACGAGCTGACCGCGTCGGGGCGGGAGCTCGCGGGGGCGCTGCGGCTCCTGGCCGATTGGGGCGCCCGGCACCGCGACAGCGCGGAGCCCCCGCGGCACGGCGCGTGCGGCACTCCGGTGGAGGCGCGCTGGTGGTGCCCGACGTGCGAGCGGCCGGTCGACGAGGACGAGACCGCCGATCTGCATTTCGCGTAGGCCGGCGGATTGCAGCCTGCCTCGTTTCCCCTGCAAGCTGCTACCTTCGGCCATTCTTGGACGACCAGCCCACACGCCGTCTGGAGACGACAGGGCAGCGGTCCTCCGGCGGCGGCTCACGGCGGCCCCCAGACCCGGATCGCCAAGCCATGTACATGCGCCGCCGGCTCGTGGCCGGCGGTGTCGTCGGCGTTGTGCTGCTGCTCCTGATCGTGGTGATCGCGAGCGCCGGCGGCGACGACAACAAGAAGGCGGAGCCGACGCCGGCCGAGCTCGGCGTGCCCACGACCCCGAGCAATCTCGGCAAGCGCGACACGGACCGTGACCGCACGAAGACCGAGACCACCGAGACCGATACCACCCAGGAGACGCCTGCCACTCCGGTGACCCCGCCGGCCAGCACACCGCCCGCCACGGGCACTCCGGCCCCGCCGTCGCAGGGAACGGGTGGAGGCACGGGGCAGGCGCCGGCGCCGGCGCCCGCGCCGCAGCCGCAGGGCGGCGAAGGCGGCGGCGTGGTGGCGCCGCCGGCGGGCGACGGCAACTAGGGCCGCGGCGCGCGGCGCGCCCTTACGCCCGCCGCCCGCCCCGCCGAGTCGAGTGTCGAGTTGGTCCCCGCAGCGGGACCTAAGTCGACACTGGGCACCGGGTCGCGCCGTTCCGCGGCGCGCGCGGCGGGCCGCCCGCCGTACTAGCGTCCGCCGGCATGCCCGACGAACTGCGGATCGCCCGTGGCGTGACCGTCCCGCTGTCCGAGGTCGACCTGCGGACGAGCCGCTCCTCGGGACCCGGCGGACAGCACGCGAACGTGACGGCTTCGCGCGTGGAGGCCGTTTTCGACATCGGCGCCTCGCGCGTCCTGAGCGACGACCAGAAGCGCCGCATCACGGCCCGCTGCGGACCGGTGGTCCGGGCCGTGGCGCAGGACACCCGCAGCCAGATGCGAAACCGCGAGCTGGCGCTCGAGCGCCTGCGGAGCCGGCTCGAGGCCGCCCTCGTGGTCCCGCGGGCGCGCCGGGCGACGAAGCCGACGACCGCGTCGCGGCATCGCCGGGTCGAGACGAAGCGGCGGCGGGGGGACGTGAAGCGTCTGCGGAGGCGGCCGGGGGAGGAGTAGGGCTCGCGGCCGCGCGCGCGGGGCGGCCGGCGGCCGCGACGTGTCCCCGGCGCCGAAGCAGTCGCCGCGAGGCGTCCCCGACGCCGAAGCAGTTGCCGCGGCGCGTCCCGGCGCCGGATGCCCGTTAGAGTCGCGTCGGCCGCGGCCGCCGCAGCAGCCGCGCCGCTCCCGCGCGGTGGCGGCGCCGGCGGCGGCGCCACTGGCGCATCGTCACACCCTGCGGGATGTCGCTGTGGAGCGGCAGGAACGCCTGGTCGCGGACGCTTTGCGTTGTCGTCGTCATGCTCCGTTCAGCCCCCTCGAACGGTGAGTTCGCCCCCCTGTCCCATCCTCCTGCCCGCCGGAGACGGCGCGAAACACACCGTCGGCCCACCTGTGAAACTCCCGCGCCATGCGGGTTGCCGTCGTCGGGCACGTCGAGTGGATCGAGTTCGCGCGCGTGGACCACGTGCCCGCCCCCGGGGAGATCGTCCACGCCGACCGCGTCTGGCAGGAACCCGCCGGTGGAGGCTCGGTCGCGGCGATGCAGCTCAAGAAGCTGGCGGGCGAGGCCACCTTCTTCACCGCCCTCGGCGACGACGAGCTCGGCCACCGCGCCCACGCCGGCCTGACCGAGATGGGCCTGCGCGTCGAGGCCGCCTTCCGCCCCGAACCCCAGCGGCGCGGGTTCGTCTACGTCGACAAGGCCGGCGAGCGCACGATCACCGTCATCGGCGACCGCCTCGGGCCCCGTGCGGAGGACCCGCTCCCGTGGGACGAGCTGCAGGACGTGGACGCGCTCTACCTCACCGCGGGTGACGCCGGGGCGGTGCGCGCTGCGCGGGCCGCCCGCACGCTCGTGTCCACCCCGCGCGGGCTCGAGACCCTTCAGCAGGCCCACGTGCAGCTCGACGCGCTGGTGTCGAGCGGCCGGGACGTCGGCGAGCGGTACGCGACCGGCGACCTCGACCCGGAGCCGCGCCTGATCGTCCGCACCGCCGGCGCCGCCGGCGGCGCCTGGGAGCGGCCGACGGGCGAGCAGGGGACCTGGGAGGTGGCGCCGCTCCCGGCACCGGTGCGCGACGCATACGGCGCCGGCGACTCCTTCGCCGCCGGCCTCACCTACGGCCTCGGCGCCGGGCAGTCGCCCGACGAGGCGGTCCGCTTCGGCGCCCGCTGTGGCGCCGCGTGCCTCACCGGCGACGGCCCGTACGCGGGCCAGCTCACGCTCGCCTAAGAGCGCTAGTGCTCCGCGACCCGCCCGCCCTCGGGCTCGATCGGCAGCCCGGCACCGACCCAGGCCTCGAGCCCGCCGTCCAGGTTGTAGGCCTCGAAGCCCGCCGACGCGAACGCCTGCGCCGCCATCCCCGAGCGCGCGCCCGTGCGGCAGTAGAAGACGATCGGCCGGCCGACTAGGGACTCCGCTTGCGAGGTCAGGTCGACCAGCTCGATGTGCCGCGCCCCGGCGATCCGCCCGGCCTCGTGCTCGTAGGGCTCGCGCACGTCGACCAGCTGGACCTCGCCGCCGCGGTCGAGCTCGGCGACCCGCTGCGGCGAGAGGTCTCCCAGGTCCGAGATCGGCGTCACGCCGGACGAGGCTAGCGAGACCGGAGCGCCGGCCGGCGCCTGCGGCTAGAGTGCCCGCCCATGGCCTGGGACCTTCGCGGACGTACCGTTCTGATCACCGGCGCGGCGCGCGGCATCGGTGCCGAGTCGGCCCGCCGCCTCGCGGCGCGCGGCGCCAACGTCGCCCTAGTCGGGCTCGAGCCGGACGAGCTCCGGCGCGTGGCCGAGCAGTGCGGCCCGAGCGCCGCCTGGTTCGAGGCCGACGTGACCGACTGGTCGGCGCTCGAGACCGCCGTGGAGGGCGCCGTCGAGCGCTTCGGCGGCATCGACTGCGTGATGGCCAACGCAGGGATCGCTCCGATCGGCATGGTCCGCTCGACCGACCCGGCGGCGTTCGAGCGCACGATCGAGATCAACCTGCTGGGCGTGTGGCGCACGGTCCGCACGTGCCTGCCGCACGTGATCGAGCGGCGCGGCTACGTGCTCGTGATCGCGTCGCTGGCGGCCGCGGTGCACGGCCCCGGCATGGCGGCGTACTCGGCGAGCAAGGCCGGCGCCGAGGCCTTCGGCGACTCGCTCCGGGCCGAGCTCAACCACCTCGGCGTGGACGTGGGCGTCGGCTACTTCTCCTTCATCGACACCGACATGGTGCGCGGCGCCGACTCCCACCCGATCTACGCCCGGCTGCGCACCGAGATGCCGGGGCCGTTCGGCAAGACCTACCCGCTCTCGGACGTCGGCGAGGCCGTCGCCGACGGCATCGAGAACCGGCGCCGCTGGGTCGTCGTCCCGACGTGGGCCCGCGGCCTGATCGTGGTCAGCCGGATGCTCGGGCCGCTGATGGAGAAGGGCTCGCGCAAGCAGGCGCGCGAGGTCGACGAGGCCTTCGACCGGGACGTCGCCGAGCGCGGCATGGCCGAGGCGTCGGCGCCGGTCGGCCCGGGTGGCGCGGCCGCCGCCCGCGAGCGCTCGCCCGACCCGGCGTAGCCCGTCGAAGCCCGCCGCCGCGGCGGGTATCGTGGACCGCAGAGGCAGCGATGGCGAAGCGAGACCCGCGCATGATTCCGCTCGGCTACGGCAAGTTCGTGCGCGCCGACCGCGTCTTCGCGCTGGTCCCGATCGAGGGCCCGGAGCGCCAGGACGGCCGCCGGACCTACGTGCACGTGGACGGCGTCTCCGAGCCGCTCGTCGCCTCCCGCTCCGAGCGCGCGATCCTCACCGACGTGGAGGCCGCGCTGGCAGAGGCGGCCGGCATCCCGCGGCGCAGGCGAACGGCCGCGGGGCAGGAGAGCCTGCTCTAAGCGGGCGCGTGGACGCGCCGACCCGCGCCCGCGCCGCTACACCCGCGCTCGCGCCACCGGCAGCCCGCGCGCCGGCGCCGGACCGCGCATGACCACCCCGCCGCTGCCGCTCTCGTCCCGCACGGCGGTCACCCAGAGGTCGTCCTCGTGCAGGCAGAGGCTCGCGACGAAGGCGGCCGGCACGTCGAGCAGCTCCGTGACCTCGCCCTCCGGCGAGAAGCGGGCGATCGCGCCGCCGTTCCCGAGCGCCACCCACACGCCGCCCTCCACGTCCACCGCCAGGCCGTCGCACTCGCCGCGCGGCGCCTCGGCCAGCGTGCGGACCCGCGAGCCGTCCCACGCGAGCACGCACGCCGCGGCGTAGTCGCACGCATAGAGGATCGAGCCGTCGGGGGAGTAGCCCATCCCGTTCGGCCACAGGATCCCTCCGTCGAACAGCACCTCGGAGCGGCCGTCAAGACCGGCGCGCCAGACCGCGCTCGGCACGGGCGCCTCGCCGCGGAACGGATAGAAGCGCAGTCCGCCCACGACGATCCGGCCGTCCGCGTCGGTCGTCAGGTCGTTGAAGCCGCTGATGCCCTCGACCGCCAGGACCGTGCGCGACTCGCCCTCGCGCACGTGGACGAGGTCGCGCCCGCCGACCACGGCGCCGCCGTCGGCGTGCAGCACGAGCCCGCCGACGCCGCGGCGCCCCGGCACCACCACCTCCGGCTCACCGCCGTCCGGCGGGAGCCGCCGCACGCCGCCGCCGAGCACGTCGCTGAACCACAGGCCGCCGCCGTCGTCGACCCGGGGCGCCTCGGGAAGGCCGTAGCCCGAGGCGACGACCTCGAAGGTCAGAGCGCCTCGACTTCCTTCAGCACCTTGGCGACCGAGTCCTTGGCGTCGCCGAACAGGAGCGAGGTGTTGTCGAGGTAGAAGAGCGGGTTGTCGATCCCCGCGAAGCCCGTGTTCATCGACCGCTTGAGCACGATCACGGCGTCCGCCTTGTCCACGTCGAGGATCGGCATGCCGTAGATGGGCGAGTTCTCCTGCTCGCGCGCCGCCGGGTTCGTCACGTCGTTCGCGCCGATCACGAGCGCCACGTCCGTCTGCGGGAACTCGGGGTTGATCTCGTCCATCTCCTTGAGCTGCTCGTACGGCACGTCGGCCTCGGCCAGCAGCACGTTCATGTGGCCCGGCATCCGGCCCGCCACCGGGTGGATCGCGAACGCCACGTCCACGCCGCGCTTCTCGAGCTCGCGCGTCAGCTCGTGGACCGTGTGCTGGGCCTGCGCGACGGCCATCCCATAGCCCGGAGCCACCACGACCTTGCGCGCGTACGCGAGCTGGATCGCCACGTCGGCCGGGTCGGTCGACCGCACCGGACGCGCCTCCTCGCCCTCGCCCGCGCCGGCGGCCACCGCAACGCCTCCGAACCCGCCCGCCACGATGTTCGGGATCGAGCGGTTCATCGCCTCCGCCATCAGGTGCGTGAGGATCGAGCCCGACGCGCCGACCAGCATCCCGGCCACGATCAGCGCGACGTTGTCGAGCGCGAGGCCGGCCGCCGCCGCCGAAAGCCCGGTGAACGCGTTCAGGAGCGAGATCACCACTGGCATGTCGGCGCCGCCGATCGGCAGCACGAACATGTTGCCGAGCACCGCGGCGCAGACCAGGATCAGGATGAAGAGCGGCTGCGACTCCGTGCCCGAGGCGATCACGACCGCGGAGACGACGCACACGAGTAGCAGCCCCATGTTCACGAACTGCTGGCCCGGCACCTGGATCGGCCGGCCGGGCAGGATCTCCTGCAGCTTGCCGAACGCGATGTTCGAGCCCCAGAACGAGATCGATCCGACGATCGCGGCGAACAGCAGCGGGATCAGCACGTCGAGGTCGGGGTTGCCGCCGAGCGACAGGTCGTGCCGGTACTCCGCCCACGAGATCAGCGCCACCGCGCCGCCACCGACGCCGTTGAACAGCGCCACCATCTGCGGCATCGCGGTCATCTTCACGTTGCGCGCCGCGGGCACCCCGACCGCGGTCCCGATCGCGATGCCGAGCGCGATCAGCCCGTAGTCGCCGACCTCCTCGATCAGGAGCGTCGCGACCAGCGCGATCGCCATCCCGACCGCCGCGATCCCGTTGCCGCGCCGCGCCGTGCGCGGGTTGTTCAGGAAGTGCAGGCCGAGGATGAAGCAGACGAAGGCGACGATGTAGAGCGCCCGGATGAAGTCCGGGTCCTGGAGGAACGTCGCGCTGTAGAACGTCACGAGCGCTCCTCCCGCCGCGGGTCCGGCTTGCGCTTGAACATCTCGAGCATGCGGTCGGTGACGAGGAAGCCGCCGACCACGTTGATCGTGCCGAACGCGATCGCGATCACGAGGATCAGCTTGTTGACGAAGCCGTCGACCTGCCCGATCAGCAGGATGCCGCCGAGCAGCACGATGCCGTGGATCGCGTTGGTGGCCGACATCAGCGGCGTGTGCAGCGTGTTCGGCACCTTCGAGATCACCTCGAACCCGACGAACGCGGCCAGCACGAGGATGGTCAGCTCGGTGAGGAGATCCATGACTAGGCGGCCACCTCGGCCGCGGCGCGGGCGCCCTCGTGCACGATCTCGCCGTCGCGCGTGATGCACGCCCCGGCGATCACCTCGTCCTCGAAGTCCAGCCGCAGCTCGCCCTCATCGACCATCAGCTCGAGCAACGCCTGCACGTTGCGCGAGTAGAGCGACGACGCGTGGTCGGGCATCGACGACGCCAGGTTCAGAGGCCCGGCGATCGTCACGCCCTCCTTGACGACGGTCTGGCCGGGCTCGGTCAGCTCGCAGTTGCCGCCGGTCTCGGCGGCGAGGTCCACGATCACCGACCCCGGCTTCATGTTGCGCACGGCCGCCTCGATGATCAGGAGCGGCGCGGGGCGCCCCGGCACGGCGGCTGTCGATATGACCGCGTCGACCTTGCCGATCTCCTCCGCCAGCAGCTCGCGCTGGCGCTGCTGCTCCTCGTCGGTCAGCTGGCGCGCGTATCCGCCGGCGGCCTCGGCGTCCTCGAGACCCATGTCGAGCTCGAGGAAGCGGGCCCCGAGCGACTCGATCTGCTCCTTGACCGCCGAGCGCACGTCGAAGGCCTGGACCACGGCGCCCAGCCGGCGGGCGGTGGCGATCGCCTGCAGCCCGGCCACGCCGGCGCCGAGCACCAGCACCTTGGCAGGCCGCACGGTGCCGGCCGCCGTCGTGAGCATCGGGAAGAAGCGCGGCAGCTCCTGGGCCGCGATCAGCGCCGCCCGGTAGCCGGCGACGGTGGCCTGGGAGGAGAGCGCGTCCATCGACTGCGCGCGCGTGATGCGCGGGATCGCCTCCATCGCGAAGCTCGTCACGCCGGCGTCGGCGAGCGAGCGGACCGTGTCCGGCGCGCTCAGCGGCGCGAGGAACCCGATCAGCACCTTCCCGCGCGAGAGGCGGCCGATCTCCTCGGCGGTGGGCGGCGCCACCTTGGCCACCACGTCGCCCGAGAAGCCGTCGCCGATCGAGGCGCCCGCCTCCTCGTAGGCGGAGTCGGGCTGGAAGGCGGCCTCGCCGGCGCCTGCCTCGACCACCACGTCCACTCCGCCCTGGGAGAGGCGCTGCGCCGCCTCGGGCACGATCGCCACCCGGCGCTCGCCCGCAGTCTGTTCCTTGGGTACGGAGACCTTCATTGGGAGGGACCCTCCTGCGAGGGGCGCGAAAGCGTAACGGGGAGGCGCGGCGGGTGCGTTGTCAACGCTCCAACCCCCGCAGCGTAACCCTCCGGATGCCGCCGGTCGCGGTGGATACACTGGACGGACCGGCCGCGGGGGTCCAACGCCGGCACCAATGAGTCAGAAGACAGTCGAGAAGAAGGACCGCGTCGTAGTCCGCTTCGCAGGCGACTCCGGCGACGGGATGCAGCTGACGGGGAGCCGCTTCACGGACGCTACCGCGATCGTGGGGAACGACCTGGCGACGCTCCCCGACTTCCCTGCCGAGATCCGAGCGCCCGCCGGCACCCCGCACGGGGTGTCCGCGTTCCAGATCCACTTCGCCTCGCGCGACATCCTCACGCCCGGCGACCACCCCAACGTGCTCGTCGCGATGAACCCCGCCGCGCTGATCACGCAGCTGGGCGCGGTCGAGAAGGGCGGGACGGTGATCGTCAACGAGGACGGCTTCACCGACCACAACCTGCGCAAGGCCGGCTACGCGGCGAACCCGCTCGAGGACGACACGCTCGACGACTACCAGGTCTTCCGCGTGCCGATGACCTCGATGACGGTCCGCGCGACCGAGGAGATCGACGGCATCACCTCGCGCGACGCCGCCCGCTGCAAGAACCTCTTCGCCCTCGGGCTCGTCTCCTGGATGTACGGCCGGCCCACCGAGCCGACCGTGGACTGGGTCGAGAAGAAGTTCGCCGACAAGCCGCCGGTCCGCGAGGCCAACCTGGCCGCCTTCCGCGCCGGCTACAACTTCGGCGAGACCGCCGAGCTGCTGGCCGTGCACTACGAGGTGGAGCCGGCGCCGGCGCCGCCCGGCACCTACCGCAACGTCAACGGCACCCAGGCGCTCGCCTTCGGCCTGATCGCCGCGAGCGTGCAGTCGGGCCTCGGGCTCTTCTATTCGAGCTACCCGATCACGCCCGCCTCCGAGCTGCTGCACACGCTCTCGCGCCACCGCCGCTTCGGCGTACGCACGGTCCAGGCGGAGGACGAGATCGCGGCCGTGAACATGGCGCTCGGCGCCTCGTTCGCGGGCCGGCTCGGCGTGACCGCCACCAGCGGCCCGGGCATGGACCTGAAGGCAGAGACGGTCGGGCTGGCCGTCGCGCTCGAGCTGCCGCTCGTGATCATCGACGTCCAGCGCGCCGGGCCGTCCACGGGCATGCCCACGAAGACCGAGGCCGCCGACCTGCTGATGGCGCTGTACGGGCGCCACGGCGAGTCGCCGCTGCCCGTCATCGCCGCGTCCACGCCAGGCGGCTGCTTCGACACCGCGCTCGAGGCCGTCCGCATCGCCGTCCGCTACCGCACGCCGGTGATCCTGCTGTCGGACACCTTCCTCGCCAACTCGTCCGAGCCGTGGAAGCTGCCGGACGTGGCCGAGCTGCCCGACATCGACCCGGGCTTCGCGACCGACCCGAGCGGCTTCCAGCCCTACGCGCGCAACGAGGAGATGGCGCGGCCGTGGGCGGTGCCCGGCACGCCGGGCCTGCGGCACCGCATCGGCGGGCTCGAGAAGGAGGACGTGAGCGGCAACATCTCCTACGACCCGGCGAACCACGCCCACATGACGCGCCTGCGCGCCGAGCGGGTGGCCTCGATACCGGTCCCGGACCTCGAGGTCGACGACCCGGACGGCGACGCCACGCTGCTGGTGCTCGGCTGGGGATCGACCTACGGCGCGATCCAGGGCGCGGCGCGGCGGGTGCGCCGCGAGCAGGGCCTGAAGGTCGCGACCGCGCACTTGCGGCACCTGCACCCGCTGCCGCGCAACACCGGCGACCTGCTGCGCGCCTACGACCGCGTGCTCGTACCGGAGATGAACACCGGCCAGCTGGTGAAGGTGCTGCGGTCCGAGTTCCTCGTGGACTGCGAGGGCTTCTCGAAGGTCGACGGCATGCCGATCTTCACCGGCGACGTGATCGAGCAGATGGCGGAGCGGCTCTCGTGAGCACGAACGGCGGCGACACCCTGAAGCTGACCAAGGCGGACTTCTCCTCCGACCAGGAGACGCGCTGGTGCCCCGGCTGCGGCGACTACGCCGTGCTCGCCTCGGTCCAGGGCTTCATGCCGGAGCTCGGGATCCCGCCGGACAAGATCGTCTTCGTCACCGGGATCGGCTGCGCCGGCCGCTTCGTCTACTACATGGACACCTACGGAATGCACGGCATCCACGGCCGCGCGCCGGCGCTCGCCACCGGCGTGGCGACCTCGCGGCCCGACCTCTCGGTGTGGGTCATCACCGGCGACGGCGACGCCCTCTCGATCGGCGGCAATCACCTGATCCACGCGCTGCGGCGCAACGTGCCGCTGAAGATCCTGCTCTTCAACAACCAGATCTACGGGCTGACCAAGGGCCAGTACTCGCCGACGAGCGAGGAGGGCAAGGTCACGAAGTCCACGCCGTTCGGGTCGCAGGACCACCCGTTCAACCCGGTCTCGCTGGCGCTCGGCGCCGAGGCGACGTTCGTGGCCCGCACGGTCGACACCGACAAGCCGCACGTGGCGGAGACCCTGCGCGCGGCGGCGGCGCACCGCGGCACCGCGTTCGTCGAGATCTACCAGAACTGCAACGTCTTCAACGACGGCGCCTTCGACGCCGTGCGCGCCAAGGGCCAGAAGGAGCTGAACCAGATCCGGCTCGAGGAGGGGAAGCCGATCACGTTCGGCGCCGAGGGCGAGCGCGCGGTGGCCCGCAACGAGCACGGCAGCCTCGAGATCGTCGACACGGCCGACGTGGGCGAGCGGAGCCTCGCGGTCCACGAGCCGCGCCGCGCCGATCCGAGCCTCGCGTTCGAGCTGGCCCACCTCACCTACCAGCCCACCGGACCGACCCCGATCGGGGTCTTCAGGGACGTCGAGCGGCCGATCTACGGCGAGGAGCTGGCGCTGGAGCTGGAGGAGGCACGCTCGAAGGTCGGCTCCGAGGAGCTCGAGGGTCTGCTGCACTCCGGCGAGACCTGGACGGTCTCGTAGGTAGGTGCTAGGCCGCCAGGTCGAGCACGACGTCCGACACGCCGTAGCCCGTGTGGTGCTGCTCGAGGTGGCGCGTGAGCTTCAGCATCAGCTTGCGCGCGGGCACGTTGTCGGAGGCCATGGTGGCGGTGAAGCGGGTGATGCCAAGTTGGCGCGCCTCGTCGGCGAGCTGTTCGGCCAGCAGGGAGCCGAGGCCGCGCTGCTGCCAGTCGTCGGCGACCACGATCGCCGCGTCGGCGGCGGCCGGGTCGTCGTGTAGGCGTACGAAGCGGGCGACCGCGATCAGGCGGCGAGCCGGCGCGCCGGGGGATTCGGCTACCAGCGCCACATGATCGCGGCCGTCCACCTCAGTGAGGTATCGCAGCTCCGTCCGGCTGAAGCTGCGCTTGGGTGCGAGGAAGCGTCGCTGCACGCTCGTCTCTGAGAGGTACCGGAGCCCGGTTTCCAACATCCCCTTGTCGTCGGGGCGGATCGGCCGGATCAGGATCGGCGCTCCGTCTTCAAGACGCTTGGTCACGACACAAACTCTCGCGGCCGGGGCCCGCCGCTTGTGTGTACTTCGTCACACGTGGCCGGAGGCGGCTGCGTCGCGCTCCCAGTCGAGCTCCGTGCGCACGCCGAGCCGGTGGAGCGCCTCGTTCGCCTCGTCGAGATCGGCGGCGTCGAGCACGGCCGCGGCGAGCGGGGCGGCGGCCCGGAGTGCGGTCTCCGGGTCGAAGTACACGGTGCCGGCGGCCTCTGGCGTGAGGTGGACGGTACGGCGCCCGCCGCGGATCTTCACCTCGCCCGTCTCGCCGCGGTACGCGCGCAGCGCCATCGCGCTCGCCTCGGTCGGGACCGCCTCTACCGCGCGCTCGAGCGCCGCGGCCACCTCGGCGGTGAGCGGGACGGTGCCGAGCAGCCCGCCGGCGGCTGCCAGGTCGTCGAGGCGAGACCGCACCTCCGCGAGCGTGAGCTCGCCGTCGCAGCCGATCCCGAAAACGCCGCCGAGCATCGGCGGCCCGAGCCGCACCGCGGCCGCCAGCATGACCGCGTCGCAGAGCGGGCTGCCGAGGCCGGGCTCGTCGCCGCGGGCCAGCACGTCGCCCCCCACGTCGATGAACACGATGAGGTCGCATCCCAGCTCCGACGCGGCCGCCCGCAGCCCGGCCGCGATCGTGGCCGGCCCGCGCGTGGCATCCACCAGCACCACCTCCTCGCCCAGCAGCGCGGCCATGCGCGACTCGGCGAACAGCACGCCGCTGTCGCGCACCCGCGTGCGCGGGCCCGCAGCCAGCACCGCGGGGCCGAGCGGCCGGGCGTCCTCGATCTGCTCCGTCGCGCGCGGTCCCGGCAGCGGGTCGATCGGCCGCCGCTCCCAGGTCACGCCGCCGAGCACCGGCCGCGCGCCGTGCGCGAGGCGGCAGGCCTCGGCGGTCGCGAGCGCGCCGACCACGTCGCCGCCTCCGCCGATGCCGAGCACGAGCGGCCGGCGGGCGGCGGCGAGGGGCGTGCCGGAGTCGTGCATGGCGTGCGACTCTACGGGTGTGGACGGCGACGAGTACCTGCTCGACACGCCCGTCGTGCGCGACTTCGTGGCGACCGTCCGCGAGCGGATCGCCGCCACGGGCTCGCCGGAGGAGGCCTGCGAGGCGATCCGCCCGCCGTTCGCGGAGTTGCTCGAGGACCCCGACTGGCTCCCGGACCGCTACCGCGAGAGCGACCCGGACAGCGGCATGGGCGGCGGCATCGGCCAGTGGCTGCTGTTCCGCGCGGGCGACCGCTCGCTGTCCCTGTTCGCGCTGGTCGTGCCGTCCGAATCGGAGACTCCCGTGCACGACCACCTCGCGTGGGGCCTCGTGGGCCTCTACCGCGGCACGCAGGACGAGGAGATCTTCGCCGAGCGCGGCGGCGGCCTCGAGCTGGTGGAGAGCCGCGGGCTCGTGCCGGGCGACTTCTACGCGCTGATCCCGCCGGCCGGCGACATCCACCGCGTGCGGACGACCTCGGCCGAGACCTCGGTCTCGATCCACCTGCTCACGAACGACACCGGCTGCGTGTGGCGCCACGCGTACGACCCGGGCTCGGGCGAGCGGCGGCCGTTCCGGTCGGGCTACGTCAACGTGGAGTGCGACTGAGCGCCTCGGCGATCGAGCGCTCGTAGGGCGGCTCGAGCACGCCGGCCTCGGTGAAGACCGCGGTCACGAGCTCGGCGGGCGTGACGTCGAAGGCCGGGTTGAACGCGGGGGCCCCGCCGCCGGTGACCTCGGCGGGGTCGCGCTCCTCGATCGGGATCTCGGCGCCGCTCGGCGTCGACGGGTCGAGCGTGGAGAGCGGCGCCGCCACGTAGAAGGGCACGCCGTGGCGGGCGGCCAGCACCGCCAGCGGGTAGGTGCCGACCTTGTTGGCCACGTCGCCGTTTGCGGCGATGCGGTCGGCGCCCACCACTACCCGGTCCACCAGCCCGCGCGCCAGCATGCCGCCGGCCGCCGAGTCGGCGACCACCCGGAACGGGATCCCTGCGCGCTCCAGCTCCCAGGCGGTCAGGCGGGCGCCCTGGAGCAGCGGCCGCGTTTCGTCCACCCACACCTGCGCCAGCCGGCCGCCCTCCCAGGCGGCGCGCAGCACCCCGCCCGCCGTGCCGTAGCCGGCCGTGGCGAGCGCGCCGGCGTTGCAGTGGGTCAGGGCGCGGTCGCCCTCCGCGAAGCGCTCGGCGCCCAGCTCGGCCAGCCGGCGGTCGGCCTCCTCCTGCTCGCGGTGGAGGTCGCGCGCGAGCGCCAGCCGGTCGTCGGCCGCGAGCGAGCGGTCGAGCGCCCAGGCGAGGTTCACCGCGGTCGGCCGCGTGGAGCGCAGCAGGTCGGCGGCGGCCCGCGCGTCGTCGTCTCGCGCCAGCGCCATCGCGTAGGCCGCGGCGATCCCGATCGCGGGCGCCCCGCGCACGGCGAGCGTGCGGATGGCCTCCGCCACCTGCTCGGGGCGCTCGCAGCGGATCCAGCGCTCCTGTTGCGGGAGCGCCGTCTGGTCGAGCAGGAGCAGCGCGCCCTCGTGCCAGCGCAGCGGGGCGATCATCCCCACTCCACCTCCAGGGCGGCCGGCTTGCGGAACACCAGCCCGCGCGGGGCCGCCGGCCGGACGAGGCGCAGCCCTGGCAGCCGGTCGAGCACCCGGCCGACTGCCGTGTGGCCCTCGAGCCGCGCCAAGTGCATCCCGATGCACACGTGCGGCCCGTGCGCGAACGCGATGTGCCGGCTCGCGTTCTCGCGCCGCACGTAGAAGCGGTCCGGGTCCGGGAACGTCGCCGGGTCGCGGTTCGCGCCCGCGATCGAGATCGTCACGAGGTCGCCGGCCGCGACGGCCGCGTCGCCGAGCCGCGCGTCCCTGGTCGCGTAGCGGTCGACCACGGCCGCCGCCGGCTCCAGCCGCAGCGACTCCTCGATCGCGCCGCGCAGCAGGCCGCGATCGGCGCTCACCAGCGCCAGTTGCTCCGGATTGGTCAGCAGGTGGAGGATCGCGTTCGAGATCATCCCCTCCGTCGTCTCGATGCCGCCGAACATCAGCACGGCGGCGTTCGAGATCACCTCGTCGCGCGTGAGCCCGCCCGCGTCGCTCGCGGCCGCGGCCAGGAGCGAGGACGCCGGGTCGCGGTCGAGCGTGGGCTCCACCCCCGCGCGCAGCGCGGCGAACGCCTCGCGGCCGCGCTCCGTCACCGGCCTGCCCGCCGCGACGCCGCTCACCGAGTCCACGATCCCGTCGTACCAACCGAGCATCGCGCGCGTGTCGGCGCCGTCGAGCCCGAGCGCGAACGCCACCACGCTCGCCGCCAGCGGGCCGGCGAACGCGCGCCGCAGCTCCGCCCGGCCGAGTGGCTCGAGCCCGTCGATCAGCCGCTCGGTCTCCGACTCCACGAGCGCCGTGAAACGCTCGCGCACGGCGTGGAGGCGAAACGGGCGCGCGAACGGGTCGCGGTGCCGGCCGTGGGCGTCGCCGTCGAGGGAGAGCATGCTCGGTCCGACCACCCTCGCGGTGGAGAAGCGCGGGTCGTCGACCGTGAACGTCGCCGAGTCGCGCATGGTCCGCATGGCGAGGTCGCGCCGCGTGACGAGCCACGCGTCGAGGGCGGGCACCCATGACGCCGGCTCGCGCTCGCGCAGCCGGGCGAGCAGCGGGTGGGGATCCGCCTCGAGGTCCTCGAGGCGGGCGGCCGCGCCGATCGGGAACGAAGCCGCCCGCCCCATGGGTTGTCCGCTAGAGCAGGTTGTTGGCCTGGAGGAAGCTCTTCGCCACCTCGGCCTCGTCCTGCTTGTCGATCGCCACGGCCTTGTTCATCGTGATCATCGCGTCGTTGGTGAGCAGCTTGCTCACCGAGTCGACGACGTCGAAGAACTGCTGGCCGCCGAGCGCCTCGTACTTGTCCTTGTTCATGACCATCGCGACGTGCTGGTAGCCGAAGATGCCCTTCGGGTCCTCCAGCACGGTGTACTTCCCGCTCGCGAGCTGCGCGTCGGTCGAGAACACGTTCGCGCTGTCCACGTCGCCGTTGTCGAGCGCCTGGTACTGGATGCCCAGCGCCAGCTGCTTGAACTGCGCGTCGGTCAGGCCGTACTCGGACTGCATGCCCTTGAGGCCCTGGAAGCGGCTCTTGAACTCGGGCCGCGCGCCGACGGTGAACTTCCCGAGCTTCTTCAGGTCCGCCACGGTCTTGAGCCCGTTCTTGTCGGCCGTGTCCTTCGTCGTGGCGATCGCGTCCACGTCGAAGAACGGCGTCTGCTGGCTGATCACCTGCCCGCGTCCCTCGTAGAACTGCTTCGCCAGGTCGTAGGTCTGCTGGTCGCTCTTGGGGATGATGTCCTTGCGGGCGACGACCGCCACCGACACGCCGAGGTACTCCGGGTAACCGTCGATCTGGTCGCTCGTGAGCGCCTTGTCGATGATCTCGGTCGAGCCGATGTTCTTCTTCAGCTTGACCGTGTAGCCCTTGGCCTCGAGCGCCTGCTTGTAGAGCTCGCCGAGCACGAACTCCTCGGTGAAGTCCTTCGTGCCGAGGGTGACGGTCGGCTTGCCCTTGCCGGGCTGGTCGGAGGAGGCCTCCTGGCCGCCTCCGCCACCGCCTCCACCGCCGCCGTTGTCGTCGTCGTCGCCGCCGCAGGCGGCGAGGAGGAACCCGGTCGCGAGCAGTGCCGCCAGCAGGGCCAGCAGCCGGGATTGGGATTTGGACAGTGTCAACTGCGCTCCTTCCGTTGTTTGGCTAGCCGGCGCCGACGGGCTCGACGCTCGGCTCGACGATCCGTTCCTTGCCGCGCCGCCGCAGCCCGCGCGGCGTGACGAGTCGCTGGATCAGGGAAAAGACTCCGTCCGTCGCGAACGCGAGGGCCGCGATGACGATCGAGGCGCCCACGACCCCCTCGATGCCGTAGGTCGACTGGTTGACGATGATGTCGCCGAGGCCCTCGCCGCCGGCGAGGGCGGCGAGCGGGGTCGTGGCCACGACGTACACGGCTGCCGTGCGGATGCCGGCGAACATCAGCGGCAGCGCGAGCGGCAACTCGACCCGCCACAGCACCTGGGTCGGCCTCATTCCCATCGCCCGCGCCGCACGCACGGCGTCCGGATCGACCTGCTCGACGGCCACGTACGCGTTCGTCAGCATGACGGGCGCGGCCAGGATGACCAGCGCGACCATGACGTTCAGGAAGCCGACCCCGAGCAGGGCGAGGCCGATCGAGATCAGGGCCAGGCTGGGCAGCGCGCGGCCCACGTTCGACGCGTTGATCGCGATGAACGAGCCGCCGTGGATGTGCCCGAGCCAGACTCCGAGCGGGATCGCCAGCGCCATCGCCACGCCCAGCGCCGCCCCGGACAGGAGGAGGGTCTCCACCGTCTTGTCCCAGAGCAGGCCGGGGTTGTCGACGATGAACTGGAGCGCGTCTACGAAGGTCCCCACGTCACGCCCTCCGCGCCCGGGTCCAGGGCGCGATGAACCGCTGCAGCAGCACGAGCAGCACGTCGGCGATCAGCGCCAGCAGCACCGCCAGCACGCCGGCGGCGACGAACTGCGTCTTGAAGCCGCTCTGGATCGCGTTGAAGATCGGCTGGCCGAGCCCGCCCACGCCGATGAACGCGGCCACCGTCGCCAGGCTGATCGTCATGACCGTGGCGATCCGGATCCCCGCCATGATCGCCGGCAGCGCGAGCGGCAGCTCCACGCGCCAGAGGGTCTGTCTCGGCGTCAGCCCCATGGCGCGCGCGGCCATGCGCGCGTCCTCGGGCACCTCCTGCAACCCGGTGAGCGTGTTCCTGAACAGGATCAGCAGCGTGTACGACACCAGCGCGATCTCGGCGCTCGTGCGCGTGAGCCCGGTGATCGGCACCATCAGCTGGAAGAAGGCGATGCTCGGGACCGTGTAGAGGAAGGCCGCGAAGAACGCGAACGACCGCTCGAACCAGCCGCGGTTGTAGGCCAGCAGGGCGGCGCCGAACGAGAGGACGAAGCCGATCCCGACGGCCATCAGCGTCAGCTCGATGTGCTCTACGATGCGCGGCTCGAAGACGCGGTCGAAGTTGTCCTTGAACCACGCGGCGCAGAAGGTGTGGTTCTCGCGGATGCACTCGCTGGCGCGCTCGAACTTGGGGATCACCGGCTGCTGCGCCAGGACGCCGATCACCGCTCCGCCTCCCTCTGCCCGGGTCCGATCAGGTCGGTGATCGCGTGCAGGGCGACCGAGCCCTTCGGCCGGCCGTCGCCGTCGAGCACGGTGACGCGCTCCACGCCATCCACGAGCATCATCGACAGCGCGTCGCGCAGCGTGGTGTCCTCGGCCGCCCTGAGGCCGTCGGCGTCGTCGCCCGGCGCGGGGTCCAGCTCGAGGTCGCGCAGCTCCCAGACCACGAGCCGCTTGAGACCGCGGTCCGCTCCCACGAAGTCGGCAACGAAGGCGTTGGCGGGCTCGGCCAGGATGCGGTCGGGCGTGTCGTACTGCACGAGCTCGCCGTCGCGCAGGATCGCGATCCGGTTGCCCATCTTGATCGCCTCGTCGATGTCGTGGGTGACGAAGACGACGGTCTTCGGCACCTCCTCGTGCAGCCGCAGGAAGTCGTCCTGGAGGCGGTCGCGCGTGATCGGGTCGAGCGCCCCGAAGGGCTCGTCCATCAGCATCAGCGGCTGGTCGGCGGCCATCGCGCGCGCCACGCCGATGCGCTGGCGCTGGCCGCCGGAGAACTCGCCCGGGTAGCGGCGCAGGTCCTCGTCGGGGTCGAGCCCGACGAGCTCGAACAACTCACGCGCCCGGGCGTGGATCCGGTCCTTCCGCCAGCCGAGCAGGCGCGGCACCGTCCCGACGTTGTCCTCCGCCGTCATGTGCGGGAACAGCCCGATCTGCTGGAAGACGTAGCCGATGCCGCGGCGCAGCTCGGTCTCGTTCAGGTTGCGCGTGCTGCGGCCGTCGATCGTTATGTCGCCAGAGGTCATCGGGATCAGGCGGTTGACCATCTGGAGGGCCGTCGTCTTGCCGCTGCCGGACGGGCCGATCAGGACGCAGATCTCGCCCGCCGGGATCTCGAGCGTGAGGTTCGAGATGGCCGGCGTGCGGCGCCCGGAATAGACCTTCGTGGTCTCGGCGAAGGCGAGCTCGGCCACCGACGGCCCGGCACCGTTTCCCGTGCGGCGCTTGGCTTCGACGTGGGGGATGGCCGACGACCCCTGGGGCTGGGCGGAATCGGGTGTATTCACTGAGGCGGCTTACCTCCCCGGCAAGCGGCCCAAATGCTAACCGGGCCCGGTCCGGTCCTCGGGTCGGGTTCGCGAAGCCTTAACGTCGGCGGTCGCGAGCCGCTCGAGCTCGCGGCGCAGCTCCTCCCGCAGCTCGTCGACCTCGTCGGCGCCGACCTCGGGGTCGGACTCCGCCGATTCCACGAGCGCGGCGGCGAGGGTCTCGCTGGCGGCCTTGAGATCTGCGGTGGCCCGCTCGCGGTCGTCCGCGCCGCGCACCTCGAGCGCGCGTTGCTTCGTCTCCTCGGCGAGCGGTTCCAGCCGCCGCTTGTCGGCGTCCGGCAGCACCCGCCAGTGCGAGTACATCGTGCGGGCGACGCGGATCCCCAGCGCCGCCCCGGCGCCGCCGATGAGGAGCTTGGCGGTTGGCATCGCGCCCGCCATCGTTGCGCGCGCGGTGGACGGAAGTGTCAGAGCGCGGCTTCCGCCAGCAGGTCCACCTGGTCCGGGTCGGGCGACGACGGGAACAGGACCAGCTCGTCGCACCCGGCGGCCGCGAAGCCGTCGATCCGCTCGCGGACCGCCTCCGGGGTGGTGAGCGCGCCCGCGGCGATCTGGGCCGCGGCCTCGCCGGTGAAGGCGTAGTAGTCCTTCAGGTAGGCGTCGGCGCGTTGCGGGGCGTCGTCGCCGAGTGAGAAGTAGGCGAGCGCGAGCACGCGGGGGCTGCCGTCGCGGCCGGCCTCGCGCCAGGCGGCACGGACCTGTTCGAGCCGCTCGGCGAACTGGTCGGGCGAGCCGCCGCCCATGATCCAGCCGTCGTACTTCGCGGCGCGGCGGAACGGGCGGGGCGAGGAGCCGCCGATGATGATGCTCGGGGGCGGGCTCGACGTCGGTCCGATCGGGCCGGCGAAGCCCTTGTCGGCGCCGTCCCAGATCGAGGTGATCTCGTCGAGCTGCCGCTCGAACCGGGCGCCGCGGCCTTCGAGGTCGACGCCGGCGGCGTCGAAGTCGTCCTCCCTGTTGCCCACGGCGAGGCCCAGCACGAGCCGGCCGTTCGACAGCTTCTGCAAGGTGGCCGCCTGCTTCGCGAGGAGGGCCGCGTTCGGGCGCAGGGGCAGGATGAGGATGGAGGTGACGAGCTTGATCCGGCTGGTCACGGTGGCGGCCGCGGCGAGGGCGATCAGCGGCTCCCAGTTCCCGTAGACGATGCGGTCGATGGTGCCGAGGGAGGAGAAGCCGGCCGCTTCGGCGCGCTGGGCCCAGTCGACGACCTGTCGGCTCTCGACTCCCGCGATCGTGGTGGGCAGCCCGATTCCTACGTCCATGCCGCGCCTCCTTGCAGCCGTGGCCTACGCTCGGCACGTGACGCTACCGGAGCTTCCCGGCTGGGCCCTGTCGCTGGTCGATTCCGCGCGCGTGGCGCGGCTGGCGTTCGCCGATCCGTCCGGGGCGCCGCGGGTGCTGCCGGTGACGTTCGCGGTGGTCGACGGCGACGTGTGGAGCGCGATCGACCGGAAACCGAAGCGGACGCCGGAGCCGGCGCGCGTGCGCTACCTGCGGGAGCGGCCGGCGGCGGCGCTGTGCGTGGACCGCTACGACGACGACTGGTCGCGGCTCGCGTGGGTGCAGCTCTTGGGGCAGGTGTCGGTGCTGGGGGCCGGCGACGGGGCGGCCGCGATGGAGGCGCTGGTCGCCAAGTACGCGCAGTACCGGTCGGAGCGCCCGCCGGGACCGCTGCTGCGGCTGCGGGTGGAGCGGGCGCTGTCGTGGCGGGCGGCGGCGCCTGGCCGCTGACCTCTTCTGGTCGCCGCGCCGGGGCCCCCGCCTGGCCGCCGACCTCCTCTGGTCGCCGCGCCGGGGCCTGCGTCTACGGCGGCAACCAGGGGGCTGGGTCTTTGGCTGCGGCCGGATTGCGAGTGTGGGCGCACTTGGGGTCGTATGTGATGCCTAAGTGCGCCCACACTCCACGCGGCGGCCGGCCACGCTCGGTGGGCTCGGCCCGCCCTATCGCTCCGCCGGCAGCCCGCGGCGCGACCATTCGCTCCACGAGCCTGGGTACAGGCGCGCGGGTCCGAGGCCGGCCAGCTCGGCCGCCATCACCAGCGTGCATGCGGTCACGCCGGAGCCGCAGTAGGCGACCACGTCCCGGCCCTCCGCGGCGCCGGCGGCCTCGAGGCGCTCGCGGAGCGCCTCCGCCGGCAGGAACCGGCCGTCCGGCGCGACGTCCGCGAACGGGACGTTCACCGCTCCCGGGATGTGACCCGCCACCGGGTCGATCGGCTCCGTCTCGCCGCGGTAGCGCTCGGGCGCGCGCGCGTCGAGGAGGAGCGGCCGCCCGTCGCGCACCTGCTCCAGGTCCGCGGTGTCGCCCTCGCGCGTGCGCGCGGTGAAGTCCCCGCGCTCGACCTCCTCGGGGCCGGCGCGCAGGTCGCCGCCCGCCTCGCGCCACGCCTTCAGGCCGCCGTCGAGCACCGCGACGCGGGCGTGACCGGTGTGACGAAGCAGCCACCAGAGGCGCACGGCGCCGCCCTCGCCGCTCTCGTCGTACGCGACCACCCGCGACGAGTCCGAGATCCCGGCGCGGCGCGCGGCAGCCCCGAAGGCGGCGGGGTCGGGGAGCGGGTGGCGGCCGCGATCGCCGGGCGGCGAGGCCAGGTCGCGATCGACGTCCAGGTACGGCGCGCCGGGCACGTGGCCGGCGAGCCAGTCGCGCTCGGCCTCGCCCGGCCGGCCGAGCCGGAAGCGGCAGTCCACGACGACGAGGCCCGGCTCGCCGAGGAGCTCGCGCAGCCAGGCGACGTCGACCAGGGGGCCGAAGCGTTCGCTCGCGTCCACGGGCGTAGCCTAGGCGCGTGCGCGCCATGGTCCTCGAGGCTCCGGGTCGTCCCCTCGCGGCGGCCGAGCCGGCGGATCCCGTTCCCGGGCCGGGCGAGGTGCTCCTCGAGGTTGCCGCCTGCGGCGTCTGCCGCACGGACCTCCACGTGCTGGACGGCGAGCTCCCCGATCCGAAGCTGCCGCTCGTGCCCGGCCACCAGATCGTGGCGCGGGTCGTCGCGGGCGGTGAGCGGTACGCGGAGGGCGACCGGGTCGGGGTGCCGTGGCTCGGCTGGACCTGCGGGCGCTGCCGCTACTGCCTGTCGGGCCGGGAGAACCTCTGCGACAACGCCCGCTTCACCGGCTACCAGCTCGACGGCGGCTACGCCACGCTGGCCGTGGCCGACGAACGCTTCTGCTTCCCGATCCCGGACGACTACCCCGACCTCCAGGCCGCGCCGCTCCTCTGCGCGGGCCTGATCGGGTACCGCTCCCTCAAGCTCACCGGCGACGGCGAGCGCCTCGGCCTCTACGGGTTCGGCGCCGCCGCCCACATCGTCTGCCAGGTCGCCCTCCACGAGGGCCGCCGCGTGTTCGCCTTCACGCGCGCGGGCGACGAGGCCGCCCAGTCCTTCGCCCGCGACCTCGGCGCGGAGTGGGCGGGCGATGCCCTGCAGCCCGGCCCCGAGGAGCTCGACGCCGCGATCATCTTCGCCCCGGCCGGTGAGCTCGTGCCAGCCGCGCTGCGCGCCACCGCGAAGGGGGGCGTGGTCGTCTGCGGCGGCATCCACATGAGTGACATCCCACCGATGCCCTACGACCTGCTCTGGGGCGAGCGCGTGCTCCGCTCGGTGGCGAACCTCACCCGCGCCGACGGCGAGGAGTTCCTCGCGCTCGCGCCGAGGATCCCGGTGCGCACCGAGGTGGAGAGCCACCCGCTGAGCGAGGCGAACGAGGCGCTCGAGCGGCTGCGCGCGGGAAAGCTGCGCGGCGCCGCGGTGCTGGTGCCCTAACCGCTCAGTAGGCCGAACCAGACCCGCACCATCGCGTCGACGATCGCCTCGCGCGACGCGCCCGGGTCGTCGATCCACCACAGCACGAGCGACGCCATGCCCATGCTCATCAGCTCGGCGACCGGCTCCTGCTCGCGCCGCGGGATCGGCGTCTCGGCGAGCGAACGGATCATCGCGACCAGCACCGCGCGCGCCTGCGCGTGCACCTCGAGCCTGTAGTCGCGCACCTCCGGCCCGCCGCCGCTGTCGCGGAAGAGCATCTTCCAGGCATAGGAGTGGGTCTCGACGTACGCGAACCAGACCTCGAGCACGGCCCGCAGCCGCTCGCGCAGCGGCCCCTCGGACGGCACGGCGCCGGCGAAGCTGCCGAGGTCCTCGCGGTGCCGTTCCAGCAGCGCGAGATACAGCCCCCGCTTGCCGTCGAAGTGGCGGTAGAGGATCGGCTTGGTCACGCCGGCGGCCGCCGCCACGTCGTCGAGCCGCGTGCCGTCGTAGCCGTGCTCGCCGAACAGCCGGCCGGCCGCCTCGACGATCGAGGCGCGCCGCTCGACCGTCCCGAGTCGTCTGCGCAGAGCCATGTTACCGATGGGTAACTTAGCTGATACCCTGGCCGGCATGAACGCCACGACTACCACCGAGAGGACCCACGACCCGATCCACCGCGTCTCGTACTCGTTCACGAGCGAGGGCGACAACCTCTGGGTCTACACATGGCTCGAGGACGGCGGCCACCTGCCGGAGCACTTCCACCCGGCGCAAGAGGAGCGCTGGGAGACGCTCGAGGGCAGCGTGCGCGTGAAGCTCGACGGCGCCTGGCGCAACCTCGTGCCGGAGGACGGCCCGGTGCTGGTCTCTGCGGGAGTCAGGCACGAGCTGAGGAACACGAGCGGCGCCGAGGCGCGGCTCCGCACGGAGGTGATCCCTGGCGGGCGCCTTCAGGAGTTCCTCGAGGAGAGCGCGAAGGCCGCCCGCGACGGCCTCTACAGCTCCCGCAACATGCCCCGCAGCTGGCGCGGCGCGACGTGGATCGCCGCCTTCGCGCTGCGCCACCGCGACGAGACCGTGATGTGCTCGCCGCCGCCCGCCGTGCAGCGCGTGGTGCTCCCGCTGGTGGCGCGCTTCGCCCGCTAGGGCGCGCGCTCGAGCACGGTCAGCATGTAGGAGGGCTCGCCCTCCAGCCCCTCGCCGTCGCGCATCGCGGCGATCGACGAGGCGCGCAGCGCCTCCCACTCGTCCGCGGGCTCGAGCACGGATCGGGCGGCGATCCACATCGGGTGGTTCCGCTCCCGGCGCTCCCACCGCTCCTCGGGTGACCGGCGCGGCCGCGGCAGGGCGTGCTCCGTGACCGTGAGCGTTCCGTACGGGCCGAGCGTGCGCTCGACCGCCGCGCGGTCGCTCCAGTGGTCCGGGGCCGGGTCCTCCAGCGCGCGCACCCGGGCGACCGCCTCCCGCATGAGCACGATCACGTCGTAGGTCGGCCCGCGCGGCAGCCAGCTGGTGATCGCGACCCGTCCGCCGGGCCGGACGATCCGCGCGACCTCGGCGGCCGCGCGCTCCGCCGGCGTCGCGAAGATCACGCCGACCACCGACACGGCGGCGTCGAACTCGCCGTCGGCGAACGGCATCTCGGTGGCGTCGCCGAGCACGAACTCGCCCTCGGGCAGGCGCTCGCGGGCGACCTCCACGAGACGCTCCGAGGTGTCGATCCCGGTCACCCGCGCGCCGGCGGCCATCGCCACCCTGGCGGCGTTGCCCGTGCCGCACGCCACGTCGAGCACGCGCTCGCCGCCCGAGAGGCCCAGACCCGCCACGGCGACCTCGGCCATCGGCTCGAGCTCCGCGGCGGTGTCCTCGTAGGAGCCGGCCCCCCAGCGGTCCATCAGTCGAACCACTTGGCGGCAATCAGGTCCATCGTCCCCTTCGTCCGCCTGGTCCCGACCCCGAGCAGCTTCTCGATGGTCTTCCAATCCAGCTCCGACTCGAGCTGCCCGCCGCTCGGCAGCCAGTAGAGCTCCCGGTCGCCGAACGCGAGCGGGTCGTCGTCGGTGGCTAGCGCGAGCACCTCCTCTTGTGCCTTCGCGGTGGGCCGCTTTCCCAGCAGGTGCACCTGGAGCTTGCCCTTGGAGGCGGCCACGAGCTTGTCGGAGAACGGCCGGTGGGCGGCGATCGCCCGCATCTCCTTCTCCGACCGCAGGAACGGGGCGGACGGGTAGCCGAGTGTCTCCTCTACCGCCGCCTCGATACGCGCGGTCAGCTTCGCGACCGCCTCGCGTCCCGCCGTGAAGACCACATTGCCGCTCGCGCGGAAGGTGTCGACGTCCTCCAGCCCGGCCGACTCGAAGGCGGAGCACAGCTGCTGCTTGCTCGCCCGCCGGTTGCTCACGTTGATCCCGCGGAGGAAGGCGGCGTACCTCGGCATGGTCGCGCCACCCTATCCGGCCTGCCGAGCGAAGTAGGGAAGGTCTACCCATACCGCCGCGGGGCGCGGGCGGCCACGATGGGCCCCGGTGCACAGGTCACTCATCCGCTGGGCCGTCGCCGTCGGCGGCGCCCTCCCGACTCTCGCCCTCGCCTCGCCGGCGGGCGCGTCGGTGACGTTCGGCAGCGATCTCAGCCTGCCGCCGATACCGCCGCCCGCCCGCGAGTGCAATCCGGGCACCGGGCAGAGCTGCACCAACGTCGCCACGAGCTTCCACGCGGGAAACGCGCTCCCGATCAGGGCGCCGATGAGCGGCGTGATCACCGAGGTGCGCTACCGGACGAACACGCCCGACACGGCGACCCTGCGGCTCGCCCACCTCGAGACGAACGGCGACGCGACCGGTGCCGGCACCGGCCCGACGGCCACGCTCAGCGGCTCCGGCGCGGTCGAGAGCGTGCCGGCTCGCCTGCCCGTCCAGCAGGGCGACTACCTCGCGGGCGACGGGGTCTCTACGACGCAGTACAACTGCGACGACCTCGGCGGCAGCTTCACGATCTATCTCCCGCCGCTCGCGGACGGCGCCGCACTGCGGCCGTTCTCGTTCGTCCAGCAGCAGTGCGAGGTGCTCGTCCAAGCGGTGATCGAGGCGGACAACGACGCCGACGCGCTGGGCGACGAGACCCAGGACGCGGACGACGACAACGACGCGGTCGCCGACGCCTCGGACAACTGCCCACTCGTGGCAAACGTGGCCCAGGCCGACGCGGACGGCGACGGCGCCGGCGACGCCTGCGATCTCACCCCCGACCCGCCCGCCGACCCGCCGCCGGGTGCGCCCGGCGGGCCGAGCGGCCTGCCAAGGACGCTCGCGGACCTGCCGCCGCCCGCGGTCGGCCGGCTCGCGAACGTCGCGCCGGTCAAGGGCGAGGTGCTGATCGCCCTGCCCGCCGGGGCGTCCGCGGCGCGCGCCCACGCCGGCCAGAAGGGGCTGACGTTCGTCCCGCTCACGGAGGCACGCCAGATCCCTGTCGGCTCGTTCCTCGACACGAGCCGCGGGACCGTCCAGCTCGTGAGCGCGACGGGCGCGGCGGACAAGACCCAGTCCGGCCAGTTCACCGCGGGCATCTTCCAGGTGCTGCAATCGCGCAGGAAGCGCGACAAGGGGCTGACCGAGCTGCGCCTGAAGGGCGGCAGCTTCGGCAGGTGCGCCGCCGCCAGGGGCAAGCGCGCCTCGGCCGCCGGCCTTTCGAAGCGCACGATCCGCACACTGAGGTCGAAGGCGAAGGGCCGCTTCCGCACGCGCGGCCGCCACTCCGCGGCGACCGTGCGCGGCACGGTCTGGATCACCGCCGACCGCTGCGACGGAACGCTGACGACCGTCAGGCGCGGCACCGTCGCGGTGCGCGACTTCCGGCGCAAGAGGACCGTGCTCGTCCGCGCCGGGAAGAGCTACCTCGCGAGGGCGAAGGCAGGCAGCCGCCGGCGCCGCTAGGCGGCCTCGTCCAGCGCCGGGCCGACCGCCGGACGCGGCTTGCCCGCCCCGGGCGCCCCGAACCACTCGATCGCCTCCGCGATCGCGCGGTACGCCGGCGCGCTGACCGCCATGCCCAGGTGCGAGGCAGCGATCTCCACCTGCTCGTCCGCGTGCGAGTCGAGGCAGGCGCGCCAGTCGACGATGCCGTCGCTGCGGGAGTACACCGACACGAAGCGCACGCCGTCCGGCAGCGGACCGGAGACCTGCGCCCAGAAGTCCGCGCAGCACTCGCCGTCGAGGCACGTGCGCTTGAAGACCCCCGGCGCTCCGAGGCGACCGAGCGTGGCCACGCCTTCCACGTGCAGCCACACGACCGGGTGGACCGCCAGCGGGTCGGCCTGCGGCGACCCGAGCGTGACGATCCCGTCGACCAGGTCCGGCCGGCGGCACGCGAGCGCCTTGGCGAGCCCGCCGCCGCGGCTCTGCCCCACGATCGCCGCCTTGCGGCCGTTCCCGACGAGCCGTTCGAGCCTCGCCTCGAGCCGGTCGAGCGCCACGCCGGAGCAGTCGACGTTCGCGAGCATCCCGGCGGTGCCGGGCCGGTGGCCGGTGCGCCGCAGCCAGTTGGCCATCACGGCCAGCGAGCCGTCGCCGGCCATGAAGCCGGGGATCAGGAGCACGGGGCGCCCGTAGCCGTCGGCGACGCCGGCGCCGCGGAACACCGGATCGCGCATCAGCGCCGCCGCCTCGAGCCCGACGCGCGCCTCGCGCCAGAGCGGCGGGCGCCGCCGGAAGGACGGTCGGTTGCTACGCGAGATGGGAATCGGCGCCCTCATTCGCGGCCTCGTCACCCTAGATAACGGTTCGGCCGAAACTTTCTGTACGGCCCACTCGTGCCTTCGGTACCCATTTCGGGGGAGGGCGACGCCACCGAAGCGGCCACGGTCAGTCGCCCGACACCGGCCGCCCACTAGATTCCCCGCTCGTGAAGGCCGTGACGATCGACGACGGGCGGCTCGAGGTGCGCGAGCACGAGGACCCGCGCGCGGGCGCGGGCGAGGTGCTGGTCCGCGTGCGCGCGGCCGGCCTGAACGGCGCCGACATGCTCCAGCGCAAGGGCGGCTACCCGGCGCCGCCCGGCGCGCCCCAGGACATCCCGGGGCTCGAGCTGGCGGGCGAGGTGGTCGCGCTCGGCGACGGCGCGAGCCGCTTCTCGGAGGGCGACCGCGTCATGGCGGTGGTCGCCGGCGGCGGCCAGGCGGAGCTCGCGGCGGTCCACGAGCGGGCGGCGATGCCGGTTCCGGACGCGCTCGACTGGCCGCAGGCCGGCGGCGTGCCGGAGGTCTTCACGACCGCCCACGACGCCGTCTTCACGCAGGCCGGTTTGCGCCCGGGCGAGCGGCTGCTCGTGCACGGCGCCGCCGGCGGGGTGGGCACCGCGGCCGTGCAGCTCGGCCGGGCGAGCGGCGCCCGCGTGACCGCGACCGTGCGGCGCGAGGAGCTACGCACCGAGGTGGAGAGACTGGGCGCGACGGCGATCGCCCCGGAAGGCTTCGCGGAGCACGGACCCTTCGACGTGATCCTCGAGCTGGTCGGCGCGCCGAACTTCGCCGACAACCTGGGCGCGCTCGCGACCGGCGGCCGCATCACGGTGATCGGGGTCGGCGGCGGCGCGAAGGCGGAGCTGAACCTGCTGGCGCTGATGGGCAAGCGGGCGCGGATCCACGGCTCGACGCTGCGGCCACGTCCGCTCGAGGAGAAGGCGATCGCGGCCCGCCGCGTGGAGCGCGAGGTGCTGCCGCTCTTCGAGAGCGGCGCGCTGACCGTGCCGGTCGCTGCGACGTACCCGCTGGCCGAGGTCGAGGACGCGTACGAGCGCTTCGCGGCCGGCGGGAAGCTGGGCAAGATCGTGCTGCTGCCCTGACCGGGCTGTTTCCACGGCAAGCGAGGTCCGCACCGCGGACCGACAACGGCGACAACCAAGGGTGTCCGGGAGGGGGTGGGCCGGATTTCGACGCACTATGCAACGGAATCCGGCCCACCCCCCTCAGGGCCGACAGCCAGGCCGGACCCGACCCCTTGGTTGCCGGCTGCAAGCGCGTAGTCTCGAATCGGGCGTCTGGCTGGCTACTAGCCCCCGCAGGCCTTCGGCGTCACGACGAGCTGATGGGAGGTCGGCCCCGGCTGGCCCGCCACCTTGCAGTAGGCGTATCGGCCGGTCTCGAAGTGCACGAGGGCGCGGTACGGGTAGCCGAGGGCGCCGCCGAGGCTCGCCTCGCTGCGCTCGAAGTCCGCCGTCACGGCGAGGCAGAAGTAGTTGCCGCGCCGTCGTGTGAGGTCCGCCTCGGCGCCCTTGCCGGAGACGGTGCGCGGGAACGGCTCACAGTCGGTGCGCTTCACGGGCCCCTCCAGCGACCCCGCACGGATGCGCCGCCGGGCGTCCGCCAGGATCGCGCCCGACAGCTCGTCCATCATCGCCGCCCGCGCCCGCAGCCGCTCCGCGGCGCCCGCCCCGGCCGGCGCCACCGACTCGGACCTCCCGAAGCGCGGCCGCTGCTCCCGCCTGAGCCTGCGGACCTTGGCCGCCAGCTGCTCGGAGCGGGCCGCCCGGTCCGCCTCGGCGCGCTCCTTCTTCGTCTCGCGGATGCCCGGCGCCAGTGCGATCCCCGCGGCCACGATCGCGAGCACGGCGATCGCCGCGGCGATTCGCCCGCCGCGTCCCATCCTGCGCCAGAGCCAGCCCGGCAGCTCGGCGAACCCCGGAAGCGGCTCGTAGCGCTCCGGATCGGTGGGAGCGCCCACGTCCCTCAAGCTAGCGGCTCAGAGCGCCCAGCCGCCGTAGTCGGCCCGGGCGAAGCGCCCGCCCTGCACGTCGCTGCCGGCGTCCTCGTCGGGCAGGCCCGCGGCGTAGAGCTCGGCGTCGTCGCGCGGCTCGTAGCCGAGCCGAGCCGCCGCCTCGAGGTCCCACCAGCGGCGCGTGTTCGCCGACACGCCGTACACGGTCTCGAAGCCCACGTCGGGCGCCTCGAGGCACGCCGTGAACAGCCGCACCGCGTCGGCGGGACTGAGCCACGTCGTCAGGTGGCGCACCTCGCTCGGCCGCTCCTCGAACGAGCCGATGCGCACGCAGACCACCTCGAGCCCGAACTTGTCCGCGTACAGCCGCCCGAGCGCCTCGCCGAACGCCTTGGTGGCGCCGTAGAGGCCGTCGGGGCGGACGGGTTCGTTCCCGTCGAGCACGCGGCTCGCCGGATAGAAGCCGGTGATCCGGTTCGAGCTCGCGTAGACCACGCGCCGCACGCCGGCGCGGCGGGCGGCGTCGAACACGTTGAAGGTGCCGCGGAGGTTCGGCCCCTCGAGGACCTCGAACGGCGCCTCGTCCGGCACTCCGCCGAGGTGCACGACCGCCTGCATGCCGGCGACCGCGCGGCCGACCGCCTCGGCGTCGCAGAGGTCCGCCTGCACGAAGGTCTCGCCACGCGCGAGGTCCTCGATCGGCCGCAGGTCCGTGAGCCTCAGATCGCGCACCGCGTCGCGCAGCCCGTCTCGCAGGCAGTGCCCGATCCGGCCCGCGGCGCCGGTCAGGAGCACGTGCTCGTAGCGCATTCCGGGAGGACCCTACGCCCGCAGGCCCTCGAGCAGCGCGAGCACGGGGCCCTCGACCTCGCGCCGGACCGCGCCGGGGTCCTCGGCGCCGGAGATCATCATCGCCGCCTCGGTCAGCGCGCCGAGCAGCAAGTGGGCGAGCGGCCGCACCTCCGCCCGCCTGAGCACGCCGGACTCCATCCCGTGCTCGAGCGCGCCGGCGACCAGCCCGAGCCCGTACTTCGCGTCGATCTCGCGCCACTCGCGCCAGCCGAGCACGGCCGGCGCGTCGAGCAGGGCGATCCTCATCAGGGCGGGATCCGTGCAGGCGTCGAGGTACGCCCGCGTGCCGGTCACGATCAGCTCCCAGGGGTCCGCGATGCCCTCGGTCCGGCTCGCGATCGACTGCGTCATCTCGCGCTCGGTCTCGTCGAACACGGCCCTGAAGAGGTCCTGCTTGTCCTCGAAGTGGTGGTAGAGCGCGCCCCTCGTCAGCCGCGCGCGGCGGACGATCTCCTCGGTGCCGACACCCGCGTAGCCGCGCTCGGCGAACAGCTCCCGCGCCGCGCGCAGGAGCGCGGCACGCGTGGCCGCCGCCTTGTCCTCCCTCGACATACAGCCTGTATGCTAACCGTTCATACAGGCTGTATGTGAAACGGAGGCCCAGATGGAGAGAGCAAGCTGGCGGTCGGATGCCCTCGGTCCCGCGAGGACGCTCGATCTGAAGCAGGGCAGCCTCCGCGCGCACGTGACCGGCGAGGGCCCGCCGGTGGTGTTCGTGCACGGGGTGCTCGTGAACGCGAACCTCTGGCGCAAGGTGGTGCCCCGCCTCGACGGGCTCACGCGCGTGACGCTCGACCTGCCGCTCGGCTCGCACATCGATCCGATGCCGGCGGCCGACCTCGGCCCGGCCGGGCTGGCCGACCTGATCGCGGACGCGATCGAGACGCTCGGCCTCGAGGACGTGACGCTCGTCGGCAACGACACCGGCGGCGGCCTCTCGCAGATCCTCGTCACGCGCCGCCCCGAGCGCATCGGCCGGCTCGTGCTCACCTCGTGCGACGCGTTCGACAACTTCCCGCCCCGCTTCTTCAAGATCGTGCTCGCGCCGGCGCAGATCCCGGGGGTCATCCCGGTCGCGTTCGGCGGACTCCGCTGGCGCCCGCTGCGGCGCCTGCCGATCGCGTACGGCTGGCTCGTCAACGAGCAGATCGACCGCGACGCCGAGGACAGCTACGTGCTGCCGGTCCTGACCCGTCGCGACATCCGCGCGGACGTCAAGCGGGTGCTGAAGGGGCTCGACCCGAGGTACACGCTCGAGGCGGCGGAGCGGCTGCGGCAGTTCGACAAGCCGGCGCTGATCGCCTGGTCGCGCGAGGACCGCTTCTTCCCGCCCGCGCACGGCGAGCGCCTGGCGCGGACGATCCCGGGCGCGCGGCTCGAGTGGATCGAGGGTGCCCGCACCTTCTCCCCGGAGGACTTTCCGGAGCGGGTGGCCGAGCTGATTGCGGGTTTCGCTCGCACGCGCGACACTGTGGCGGAGCGCGTCTGACCGGCATCAACGTCGTCATCGTCGAGGACCACCTGGCGCTGCGGCGGGGCATGGAGCTGCTGCTCCGCCGCCACGGCCACCACGTGGTGGGCACCGCCGACGACGCCGAGCAGGGCGAGGAGGTGATCCTCCGCAGACGGCCCGACGTCGCGCTGGTGGACCTGGCGCTGCCGGGCGACAGCGGCGCCGACCTGACGCGCCGCCTGCTCGAGCGGGAGCCCGAGCTGCGCATCCTGCTCTACACCGGCGCGGCCGACGAGGACCAGTTGCTCGACGCGCTCGGCGCCGGCGCCGCGGGCTTCGCGCTCAAGAGCGGCGACGCCGGCGAGCTCGAGGACGCCATCCGCATCGTGGCCGACGGCGGCGAGTACCTCGACCCGCGGCTGCACTCCCTGCTGAGCCGGGAGGACGCGCCGCCCGCGGGCGTGCTGTCGCCCCGCGAGCGCGAGATCCTCGACCTGCTCAGCAAGGGGCTGAGCGGCGAGGAGGCGGCGAAGAAGCTGTTCCTCTCCCCGGAGACGGTTCGCACGCACGTGCGCAACGCGATGGGGAAGCTCGGCGCGTCCACGCGCGTGCACGCGGTCGCGCTCGCCCTCCAGCGGGGCGAGATCGACGCCTAGCCGAGGCGCTCGACGATCATCGCCTGGCCCTGACCGCCGGCGACGCACATGGTCTCGAGGCCGATCGTCTTGTCGTCGGTCTCGAGGCCGTTCAGCAGCGTGGTCATGATGCGGGCCCCGGTCATGCCGAACGGGTGGCCGAGCGCGATCGCCCCGCCGTGCGGGTTCATCTTCTCGAGCGGGATGTCGCACTCGTCCATGATCGGGATCACCTGCGCGGCGAAGGCCTCGTTCAGCTCCACGGTCTCCACGTCGCCGATCGTCATCCCGGCCCGCTCGAGCACCTTGCGGATCGCCCCGATCGGGGCGACGCCCATGTACTCCGGCTCGATCGCGGCGGTGGCTGCGGTGACGATGCGCGCCCGCGGCCTCAGGCCGAGCTCGCTCGCCTTCGTGTCCGACATGACGAGCACGGCGGCCGCGCCGTCGTTCAGCGGGCAGGAGTTGCCTGCGGTGACCTTGCCGCCCTCCTTGAAGGCCGGGTCGAGCTGGGCGAGCTTCTCGAGCGTGGAGGACGGCCGCGGGCCGTCGTCCTTCGACACGACCGTGCCGTCCGGCAGCGTGACCGGCGCGATCTCGCGGTCGAAGTAGCCGTCCTCCTGCGAGGCGACCGCCAGCTCCTGCGAGCGCTGGGCGTACTTGTCCATGTCCGCCCGGCTCACCTCGTAGCGGTCGGCCACGTTCTCCGCGGTCATGCCCATGGAGATGTACGCGTCGGGGTGCCCGTTGCCGCCCTGCAGCTTCTCGTTCTGGTCCTGGGGCCGCGCCCCCTCGACCGCCTCGTTGTAGCGCGAGACCCACTCGACGCCCGCCGCGATGTACGCGTCGCCCTGGCCTGCCACGACCGCGTTGGCGGCCTGCCTGATCGACTCGAGGCTCGACGCGCAGTAGCGCGAGATCGTCGCGCCGTTCACCGACATCGGCAGCCGCTCGGAGAGCAGCACCACGATGCGGGCGATGTTGAAGCCCTGCAGGCCCTGCGGGAGGCCGCAGCCGCAGTAGACGTCCTCGACCAGCGCGGGGTCCACGTCCGGGTTGCGCTCGAGCAGCGCGTCCACGACGAACGCGCCCATCTCGTCCGGGCGGAGCCCCGCGAGCGAGCCCTTGAAGGCGCGGCCGATTGGCGTGCGGATGGCGTCGACGATCACTGCTTCGGGCATCGGGGATTCTCCTTCGGCGGGGGGTGGAAAAGGCTACTTGGGGGGCATCCGCAGCGCGCCGTCCAGCCGGATGACCTCGCCGTTCAGCATCCGGTTCTCCGCGATGTGGCACGCGAGCCGCGCGTACTCGTCGGGCCGTCCCAGCCGCGAGGGGAACGGGATCTGCTCGCCGAGCGCCCGGCGGTGCTCCTCCGGAAGCCCGGCCAGCAGCGGGGTGTCGAACAGGCCGGGCGCGATCGTGCAGACGCGGATGCCGAGGCGCGCGAGGTCGCGCGCGGCGGGCAGCGTCAGCCCGACCACGCCGCCCTTGGACGCCGAGTAGGCGGTCTGCCCGATCTGGCCGTCGAAGGCGGCGACGGAGGCGGTCATGACGACGGCGCCGCGCTCGCCCTCCTCGTCCGGCTCGCCGGCCGCCATCGCGTTGGCGCTCAGGCGCAGCACGTTGAAGGTGCCGATCAGGTTCACGCGCACGACCGTCTCGAACGGCTGAAGGGTGGCCGGGCCGTCCTTCTTGACGGTGCGCTCCGCCCAGCCGATGCCGGCGCACGACGCGGCGAAGCGCAGGCCGTCCACGGCCTCGATCGCCGCGGACACCTGGGCCTCGTCGGTCACGTCCGCCTTGACGAACGCCCCGCCCAGCTCCTCCGCGAGCGGCGCGCCCCTCTCCTCGTTCAGGTCGGCGATCGTCACGCGCGCGCCGCGCGCGGTCAGCTCGCGCGCGGTCGCCTCGCCGAGTCCGGACGCGCCGCCGGCCACCAGCGCGCTTATGCCGTCGAGCCGCATGGGCGCGGCAGACTAGTACACGCTGCGCCTCTCGCCTTTTCTTGGGCGAAGTTGGGGCGCCCGCGGCGATTGGCTGGGGAAGGAGGCCACAGGAGTGTGGCGCGTTTTGGTCAACCACTGGTTGACTCAAACCCGCCACACTCGGCCGCCAAGCGCTCCCGTAACACGCGCGTGCCAAACACGTCGGCCGCGCGTCACACAAGCGGGCTCGCGCGTTACAAAGCCGCCGCGGAGGCGGGCGCCCCCGGCCGCCGGCGCGTGGCCGGCCCCGCTGGTTGCCGCCGCGAAACGGCAATGCCGCCGCGCAGCGGGCACCCCTGGTTGCCGCCGTAAGCGCTTGGGCGAAGGCGAGCGTCGGAGGAATGCGTGCGCGCCTGGGCGGCACGCCCTACGCCGGCGACGCGAACGCCAGCCCGAACAGCGCGCCGCCGTCCGTGAAGAACCCGTCCAGGCGGAGGTCGGCCTCGCGCAGCTCGCGGGCCACCGCGTCGCGCGTGAACTTCGCGCTGATCTCCGTGCGCATCTCCTCGCCGTCGGCGAACGTGATCTCGAGGTCCGCGCCGTCGATCCGCACCCGCTGGGCGCCGTTCGCGCGCAGCCGCATCTCGATCCAGGAGTTCGCCTCGTCGAACAGCGCCACGTGCTCGAAGGCCTCCGGCCTGAAGTCCGCCGCGAGCCCGTTGTTGATCACCCGCAGCACGTTCCGGTTGAACTCGGCGGTCAGGCCGGCGCCGTCGTTGTAGGCCGCCTCCAGCACGGCCCGGTCCTTGACGAGGTCGGTGCCGATCACGAGCCGGTCCTCCGCGGCCATCATGCCGCGCAGCCGCAGCAGGAACTGCGCCCGCTGCTCCGGGAAGAGGTTGCCGATCGTCCCGCCGAGGAAGGCGAACAGCCGCCGCCTGCCGCGGGGCACGCGCTCGAGGTCGCGGCCGAAGTCGCCCACCACGCCGTGCACGCGCAGCCCCGGATAGAGCTCCACCAGCTCCACGGCGCACGCCTGCACCACCGACTCGTCCACGTCGAACGGCACGTACCGGCGCAGCGTGCCCGCCCCGGCCATCGCGTACAGCAGCGCGCGGGTCTTGGACGCGGTCCCCGAGCCCAGCTCCACGAGCTCCTCGGCGCCGGAGTCCTCCACGATCGCCGGCGCGTGCCTGTTCAGGATCTCCCGCTCGCAGCGGGTCGGGTAGTACTCGGGCAGCTGTGTGATCCGGTCGAACAGCTCGGAGCCGCGCTCGTCGTAGAAGTACTTGGGCGGCAGCTCCTTGGGCTCGCGCGTCAGGCCGGCGCGCACGTCGTCGGCCAGCGTGTCGTGCACGCCGTAGCAGTCGATCCGAACGTCGGCTGCCGACAGGACCGTCATCGGTCGTCCTCCGCGCAGCGGAACCCGGCGAAGATCTGACGCCGCTGCGGGAGGTCCCAGTTGCGGAAGGTCACGCGCGCCACGCTCGGGCGCGTGGCCCACGCCGCGCCGCGCAGCACCTTGTGCCCGTCGCCGAAGAACACCTCCGAGTACTCGCGGTACGGCCAGGCCTCGAAGCCCGGGTAGCCGGTGAAGTCGCTCGCGGTCCACTCCCAGCAGTCGCCCACGAACGGCCCGGCGGGCCCCGGGGCGAAGTCGAGCTGGTCCAGGTTGCCGGTCCCGTCGCCGGCCAGCGCGGCCGCCTTCTCCCACTCCGCCTCGGTCGGGAGACGCGCCCCGCGCCAGCGTGCGAACGCGTCGGCCTCGAACCACGAGACGTGCATCACCGGCAGCTCCGGCGCCGGCTCCTCGATCCGGTCGAAGCGGCGCTCGCGGCCGTCCGCCGTCCAGTACAGCGGGCCTTGCCAGCCGCCCCGCCGCCGCTGGAGCCAGCCCGCCTCCGACCACAGCTCGCGCCGCCCGTAGCCGCCGTCCTCGACGAACTCGAGGAAGTCGGCGTTCGTGACCGGCGAGCGGTCGATGCGGAAGGCCGGCAGCTCGACGCGGTGGCGCGGGCGCTCGTTGTCGTACGCGAAGCCGTCGCCGGCGTCGCCCATCTCGAACGGGCCGGCCTCCACGCGCAGCGTGCCGCGCGCGGCGGGCGCGGTCGCGGACGGGGCGCGCTCGGGCGCGAACACGCCCGGCTCCGCCAGCTGCAGCGTCTGGAGCATCGTCTCGTTGTGCTGGTGCTCGTGCTGGAGCACCATGTCCCACACGGGCGAGACCTCGTCCATTCGGTCGAGCACGGCGAGCGACCGCTCGCGGACCGCGTCCATGTAGTCGATCGCCTCGCCGCGCCGGAGGTACGGGAGGTCGCCGCGGCGGGCGCGCGGCGTCTCGGCGGCGTCGTAGACCTCGGCGAGGTCGTCGCGCAGGAGATCGAGTCCGCCGACCCGCCGGCAGAGCCACAGGTCCTCGAACGCCGCGATGTGCCCGAGGTCCCACACGAGCGGGCTCATCAGCTTGTCGTGCACGCGGTCCATGTCGGCGTCGGCGACCGGCTCGACGAGCCGCATGGTCCGCTCGCGGGCATCCGAGAGCAGCTCCGGGATCGCATCCTTGGGAAGCGACTCGACCCCTCCGAGGGGCGTTGAGTCGATATGGCGCATGGGCTACTCGCCCACGCGCTCCACGAGGAACGAGATGCGCACGAGCGCCCGCCACTCGTCGAGGCTGTCACCCCGGAGGCCGGTGGAGACGACGTCCACCGCCTTGATGTTCCGCAGCGACTGGCGCGCTTCGTCGAGGGCCGCCCTCACCGCCGCGTCGGAGCTCTCCGGCGAGCTGCCCACCAGCTCGATGATCTTCGTGACCGGCACCGGGCCTCCTGTCTCGTCGAGTGACTCGCCCATGGAGGCTACCGGGCGCGCCGATTGCGGCCGAAAGCCGATCGGGGTAGGTTCCCGGCGATGGAAGCGTCGCGCACCGAGGAACGGCGCGGCTACCTCGACCTGTCGCGCCTGTCGCCGGGCGAGTACATGGGGATGGCCGCCGCAGTGGTGCTGTTCCTCTCGCTCTGGTTACCCTGGTTCACCACCGCGTCGAACAACCCGAACTCCACGGTCGGCGGTGCCAGCGGCGGCGACGGCGCCAACGCCTGGCAGGTCTTCAGCACGCTCGACATCCTGCTCGTGCTCGCATGCACGGCGCCGTTCATCCTCTCGTGGATCATCGCCCGCGGCCACCGGCTGACCTGGAAGCCGGGCGAGGTCACGATGGTGGTCGGTATCACGGCGTTCGTCCTGATCCTCTGCAACGGGATCATCCTCGGCCGCCCCGGGGACAGCGTGGACATCGGCCTCGGCATCGGCTACTTCGTCGCGCTGCTCGCGTCGCTCGGCATGCTGCTGGCGGGCTACCTCCGGCAGGCCGTCTACGGAGACGTGCGCAAGCCCCCGGGCGTCCTGTAGGGTCGCGCAATGGAAGGGCGCGCCGAGGTCCAGGCACCTGATCAGGCCGGCAACGGGGTGCGGCCGGACCGCAACCTCGCGATGGAGCTCGTGCGGACGACCGAGTACGCGGCGCTCGCGTGCGCCCGCTGGATCGGGCGCGGCGAGAAGGAGTCGGCCGACCAGGCCGCGGTCGACGCGATGCGGATGATGCTCGACACCGTCTCGATGGACGGCGTGGTCGTGATCGGCGAGGGCGAGAAGGACGAGGCGCCGATGCTCTACAACGGCGAGCACGTCGGCGACGGGTCCGGTCCCGAGATGGACGTGGCGGTCGACCCGCTCGAGGGCACCACGCTCTGCGCCAACGGGATGCCGAACGCGATCGCCACGATCGCGATGGCCGAGCGGGGCACGATGTTCGACCCCGGCCCGTGCGTCTACATGCTGAAGATGGCCACGTCGAGGGAGCTGGCCCACCTGCTCGACCTCGAGCGCCCGCTCGGCGAGACGCTGCAGCTGATGGCCAAGGAGAAGGGCACGGCCGTCGGCGACATCGTCGTGATCATGCTCGACCGGCCTCGCAATGAGGGGGCCATGCAGGAGATCCGCGAGGCCGGCGGGCGCATCCGCCTGATCCCGCACGGCGACGTGTCCGCCGCGCTGGCCGCGGTCACGCCCGGCGGGCCGGTCGACATGCTCTGGGGCATCGGCGGCACTCCCGAGGGGGTGCTGGCGGCGGCCGCGATCCAGTGCGTGGGCGGGCAGATCATCGGCCGGCTGTGGCCGCGCAACGACGAGGAGCGCCAGGCGGCGATCGACGCCGGGTACGACCTCGACGAGGTGCTCGACAGGGACCGCCTCGTGTCGGGCAAGAACGTCTACTTCGCCGCGACCGGCGTGACCGACGGCGAGATGCTCGACGGCGTGCGCTACATCGGCCCGGAGGGCGCCACGACCGAGTCGATCTCGATGCGCTCGCGGTCCGGCACCGTGCGGACCATCACCGCGCGCCACGACCGCACCAAGATCCGCGAGATCATCGGCGACCGAGCGGGGTAGCCTCGGGCTCCTCCTCGGTCTTGAGCGCGCCCACCACCGACGGCTCCAGGTCCATCTTCGCCAGCGAGCGCAGGAACGCGTGCGTGACGATGATGTGGATGCGCAGCTGGGTCTCGCTGTAGAGCACCCGGCCGACGCGCGAGATCAGGCGCCCGGCGCGCCCGAAGGCAAGGGTGGGGTAGAAGCTGACAACCTCGGAGCTGACGGTGGCGGTGACCTCCGGGGAGGCGCCGTCGTCGCCTGGGGGGCGGATCACCTTGATCCGGAGGTAGCCCTTGCCGCGCCCCGGCGGGGCCACCAGCAGACCGCGGTCGATGCGCCAGGTCACGGCGCCGCCCTCGGGGAAGAAGTCGTACTCCGGCGCCTTGAACCGCAGCAGCACGAACGGCCGGCGGAACACGACCACCTCGCGCGACGTGGGCGTGTAGAGCACGCGCAGCACCCCCAGCGAGACGCGCGTGAGAAAGCGCCAGTACGTGCGCGCGAGGCGCTCGAGGTACTCAGCCGTCCAGATGCCGTCGAGCTCGGAGCGCGGCATGGTTACCTCGGCCACCTGCCTGCTGCCGACGCTGCCGTCATCGGCGCAGGGGCCCTGCGGGACGTCGACGATGCTCACGCGCGCGTTCGTGTCGCCGCGCCTCACAGGAGCTCCACCTCCACGCGCGAGCCGGCCGCCAGCTCGCCCTCGCCCGATGCGATCAGCGCCAGGGCGTCGGCGCCGACCATCGAGGTCAGCATGTGCGAGCCCTGGTCGCCGGTGGACACGGCGTGCCAGCCGTCGCCGGCGCCGCTCAGGCGCACGCGCACGGCCTCGTCGCGGTTGCGGTTGCGGGGGACGTCGTGGTCGAGCACGGCAGATCCGCGCGCCGCGTCGGGCGACGCGCCCTGCATCGCCGCGAGCGCGGGGCGGGCGAAGAGCTGGAAGGTCACCATCGCCGACACGGGGTTGCCGGGCAGCCCGAAGGCGAGCACGCGGTCGCGGACGCCGAACCACGTCGGCTTGCCCGGCTTCAGCCGCACGCCCCAGAAGCGCTCCTCCACCCCGAGCGCGCGCAGCGAGTCCTTGACGTGGTCGTGCGGGCCGACCGACACGCCTCCCGAGACGATCACCACGTCCGCGTCCGCGAGCGCCGCGTCGAGCGCGGCGCGGGTCTCCTCGGCGGAATCGCGCACACCCTCGCGGCGGACCAGCGCGCCGCCGACCCGCTCGACCTGCGCCGCCAGCGCGTAGCCGTTCGAGGAGTAGATGCCGCCCGGGCCGAGCGGCTCGCCGGGGTCCGTCAGCTCGTCGCCGGTCACGAGCAGCACGACCCGCGGCCGCCGCGCGCAGCGCACCGAGGAGCGGCCGAGCGCCGCCGCCGCGCCGACCTCGGCGGGGCCGAGGCGCGTGCCGGGCTCGCAGACGAGCACGCCGGCGGCGATGTCCTCGCCCGGCATCCGCAGGTGCTGACCGGCCGTCGTCTCCGGCACGCGCACGAGCCCGTCCTGGCCGGCGGGCTCGGTGCGCTCGACGGGCACCACCGCAGTCGCGCCCTCGGGCACCGCCGCGCCGGTGGAAATTCGTACGGCGGTGCCGGGCTCCACGCTCACGTCCGCGGGGTGCCCGGCGCGCGACTCGCCGATCACGCGCAGGGCGGCGGCCGGGCCGGCGATGAGGGCGAAGCCGTCCATCGCCGAGCTGGTGAAGGGCGGCACGTCGATGTCGCTGCGGAGGCTCTCCGCCAGCACGCGGCCCGGTGCGGAGTCGAGCGGGACGTCCTCGTCGCCGAGCGGCCGGACGGCGTCGAGCACGCGGCGCCGGGCTTCGTCGATCGCGAGCAGGTGGGCCATGGCGGAATCTTTCCAGTGCGTGCGCGGCGGCGGGGCAGTGGACGGATGGACCATCCCCCGAGCGCGCAGTTTCCGCAATTTGCGACAGCCGTCCGCCGTTGTCGCAAGTAGGATCGACTGGCCCCAGGGAAGCCGGTGCATCAACTGAATACAGCCGCATCATGACAGCCATTCGGGGCCCCCTTGCACGCCTTGACAGGTCGCGGGAGGAGCTCGCCAAGGCGTGGCTCGTTCGCCTGATCGAACGCGCCTCCCTCGACGAGATCCGCGAGCTGCCGACCGAGCGCATCGCGCGCGAGGTGCCGGAGCTCATCAGTGACCTGGTCCACGCCGTGGCGAACGGGGCCGACCCATACGAGCTCACGGACGCCCAGGCGGAGCGCGCCGCCGCGCTCGCCGTGCTGCGCGGCAAGCGGGACATCTCGCCCGGCGAGGTCGCGCGCGACGTGGCGTCGCTCCAGCGCGTGCTCGTCCGCGCGCTGCAGCAGGAGCTCGCGGCGAGCGATCCGGAGCGGTTCGCCGAGGCCGTCGAGCGGCTGGCCGACGCCGCCGGCGCGGTGCAGGCCGCCGCGGTCGAGGAGCTGCTGCGGGTGCGCTCGCGGGAGCTCGAGTCGGAGGCGAACACCGACCCCCTGACCGGCCTCCACAACCTGCGCTTCCTCCAGCGCCAGGTCATGCACCTGCTCGACGTGCACCGCCGCTACGGCCACCCGTTCGGGCTGCTGCTGATCGACGTGGACGGTCTCAAGCGGATCAACGACGCTCACGGCCACCAGGTCGGCGACCGGGTGCTGATGCAGGTCGCGATGGCCGTGCGCCGCTCGATCCGCACGGTGGACACGGCCGCCCGCCTCGGCGGCGACGAGTTCTGCGTGCTCGCCCCGGAGCAGGACGCGAAGGGCGCGCTCCTCCTGGCCGAGCGCCTGGCGGAGGCGGTGCAGGGCGAGGTGGCGGCGCCGGAGTCGCCGCCGATCGGGCTCTCGATCGGAGTGGCCGGATGCCCGGAGCACGGCGACCAGGCCGAGGCGCTGATCGACGTGGCCGACCGCGCGATGTACCGCGCGAAGGCGGGCGGCGAGCACGTGGCCGTGGGGGATCCGGGCGACGCCGAGGAGATCGCGGAAGAGGCGAAGCGTTAGCGGCCGCGCTGGCGCACGACCTCGAGTAGGCGTAGCCGTTCGCAGACCGAGCATGGCAACGACGCAGGGAGCGACGCGTGCTCTGCCACGCGAGCGACCGAGGACGCCGCCAGGCGACGGTATGCGGGCGGGTACGGCTACTCGATCAGCCCGTGGCGAATCCCTATCGCCACGGCCTGCGTGCGCGTCGACGCCTCGAGCTTCGCCAGGATCCGCTTCGTGTGAGTGCGCACCGTCTCGGTCGAGAGGCCCAGTTTCTCGGCGACGGCGTCGGTCTGCATCCCGTCGGCGAGCATTTGGAGGATCTCCCGCTGGCGCGCGCTCAGCGTGCGGTCGCCCTCGTCGAGCACGATCGTCGAGGAGAGCCCGGGGTCGACGTAGAACTCGCCCGAGCGCGCCGCCTCGATCGCGCGGATCAGGTCCTCCGAGGGCGAGTCCTTCCGGACGTAGCCCTTGACGCCGGCCTTGAGCGCCTCGCTCAGCAGGCGCGCGCCGCCGTCGGACGTGAAGACCACGATCGGCGCCTTCAGCTCATTGCGCAGCCGGTCGACGACGTCGCCGACGTCGACGCCCGCCCGCCAGGGATCGACGATCACGACGTCCGGCGGATCGCCGTTGTCCATCGCGCTCGCGGCCTCGTCGATGCTCGACGCGTCGGTCACGGCAGGTTCGCTGAACGCACCTTCGAGAACGGCTCTGACGCCCGCCCGGACGACCGGGTGGTCGTCCACGATCAGGCAGCGAGGGGAGTCCTTCGCGCCGATTGACATCGGCCGAGAACAATACTCCGAATACGGGACCGATCACCAGGCAGGAGGAATCGCGCTGGACCAAGGCGGTGACGCGGGCCGGCCCGGCCCCTACGGCCGCGGGATGCGGCGAAGGACCTCCTGCGCGACCCCCGCCGCGACCCGAACGCCGGTCCCGGCGACCTTTGTGGCGGTCCGGATGACGTCGCCGACGGGGTCGGAGCCGCCCGCGGAAGGAGCGGCCTCCTTGCGCCGCGGCTCGCTCCGCGGCGCCTGGCGCGCGGACGGGCGGTCGCTCCGCTCTGCCGCCCTGGCCGCCTTCTCGGCGGACGCCGCCGGGCGCTTGGCGCCGGCCGGCGCCTTCGACGCGTCGCCGCCGGCCGCGGGCTTCGGCTTCGCAGGCGCCTTCGCCGCGTCGCCGCCGGCCCGCTTCTCGCTCCGCCGCCCGGGCCTCGAGCGGGGCAGATTTCCCAGTACTCCGCCGTCGTCTTCCATCGCCTGTGGCAGTCTATTCGCGACGCCCCGCCGCGGTCGCCGCCAGGAGGTTTCCCCCTGACCCGTTCAGGGGACAATCCGACTCGATCGGGACAACCTGTTAGCCCGGCCCCGGATTGAGGTACAAATAGAAACTGGTTGACTGGCTAGTCAGCGGAAAAGTCCGCTCTCAGACGGTTGACTTCACTTCGTGTAGCGTTACAGTCTCGAACGTTTGTTTGAATGGGCCCCGCGCCTGTGCGCTCGGCCCTGTCTTGCCGACAGGAAAGGGATGTCAGTAGCCGAACTGCAAGAGCTTGACGAGGTCAAGCTCCTCGTCGCCAAGGGCCAGCAGACTGGTGTCTTGACCTTCGCGGAGGTCGCCACCGCCCTGGCAGAGGTCGAGCTCGACGAGGGCGATATCGAGGAGCTTCACGGGTACTTCGAGAAGTCGGAGATCGAGCTTGTCGAAGATGACCCGACGGTCGCCGCTCCCGAGGTGGAGCGCGCCGTGGACGCACGTGGCCGGCGCCGCAAGGCGAAGGCGACGATCGATCTAAAGCCGGACATGACGACCGATTCCCTTCAGCTGTTCCTGAAGGACATCGGCAAGGTCCGCCTGCTCACGGCGCAGGAGGAGGTCGACCTCGCGAAGCGCATCGAGCGCGGCGACCTCGACGCCAAGCAGAAGATGGTCGAGTCGAACCTGCGTCTGGTCGTCTCGATCGCCAAGAACTACCGCAACCAGGGGCTGCCGTTCCTGGACCTGATCCAGGAGGGCACGCTCGGCCTGGTCCGCGCGGCCGAGAAGTTCGACTACCGCAAGGGCTTCAAGTTCTCGACCTACGCCACCTGGTGGATCCGCCAGGCGATCGCTCGCGCGCTCGCCGACAAGGCGCGCACGATCCGCATCCCGGTGCACGTGGTCGAGAAGCTGAACAAGATCGGCCGGGCCGAGCGCAAGCTCGTCACCGAGCTCGGTCGTGAGCCCACGCCCGAGGAGATCGCGGACCACACCGGGATCGAGCCGGAGGAGGTCGAGTCGATCAAGCGCTCGGCGCAGGCGCCGGTCTCACTGGAGAAGCCGTTCGGCGACGAGGAGGAGTCCGAGTTCGGGCAGTTCATCGCCGACGAGCGGGCGGAGTCGCCCTACGAGCGCGCGGCGGAGATCCTCACCAAGGAGGCCCTCCGCGAGGCGCTCGAGAACCTCTCCTACCGCGAGCGCCGCGTGCTGGAGCTGCGCTACGGCCTCGGAGGCGAGCACCCGCGCACGCTCGACGAGGTCGGCCGCACGTTCAACGTCACGCGGGAGCGGATCCGGCAGATCGAGAACCAGTCGCTGAAGAAGCTGCAGTCGCTGGCCGAGGCACAGAAGCTCAGAGACGTCGCGTGAGGCGGCTGCTCCTGGGCATCGGCGCCGCCCTCGCGGTGTTGGTCGCGAGCGCGGCGCCGGCGGCGGCCGACCCGCCGCCCGGCAATTGGACGCTTGTCCACGACGACGGCTGGGACCATTACGCCTGCAAGCAGAGGCTGAGAGGCGGGGACCTCGGGCTGAAGACCGCCACCCGGTACAACCGCCGGGACCCGCACGACATCGGCGTGTACGCCGCGCTCGCGCGAGGCAGCAACCGGCACCTCGTCGTGGAGCGCACGTCGAACCGCCGCGAGAAGGGCTACATACGGATGTTCCTGCGCGGTGCGCGCAATACGGACCGCCTTTGGCTGCAGGCCGCCGCCTACGGCCCGGCGGCCCCTTGGACCGACGGCTTCCCGGTTCGCCGGATCAAGCGCTGCGCCTCGGTCGCCTGAGGCGCCCCCGCATCCCGGTCCAATAACGCCGCGCGGGCTTCAGCGCGGGCCGCTCCGTGCCGATCCAAACCCCATGATCGACATCGACGGCGCCCTCATGCGCGTGATCGAGACGGAGGGCTCCGACCTCCATCTCAAGGTTCCCTCGCGCCCCATCATCAGACGCTACGGAAAGCTCGAGCCGATTCCGGACTCGGAGCAGCTGAAGCCCGAGCACACCGAGCAGGTCCTCTTCCACATGCTCACCGACGAGCGCAAGCTCGACGCCTTCCGCGAGGACCGCGAGGTCGACTTCTCGTACTCGATCCCGGGCGTCGCCCGCTTCCGCGTGAACGCGTTCGTACAGCGCGGGTCGGTGTCGCTCGTCTGCCGCGCGATCCCCTTCCAGATCAAGACCGCCGCCGAGTTGCTGCTGCCGCCGGTGATCGACGAGATCGCCGACGAGGAGCGCGGGCTGATCCTGCTCACCGGCACCACCGGGTCGGGCAAGTCCACGACCCTCGCGGCGATGATCGATCACATCAACACGCTCTACCCGAAGCACATCGTCACGATCGAGGACCCGGTCGAGTTCCTGCACCGCGACAAGCTGTCGATCATCAACCAGCGCGAGGTGGGCGAGGACACGGAGTCGTTCGCCCGGGCCCTGCGCCGCGTGCTGCGCCAGGACCCCGACGTGATCCTGATCGGCGAGATGCGTGACGAGGAGACCGTGCGCACCGCGCTGTCCGCGGCCGAGACGGGACACCTCGTGCTCTCCACGATCCACACGGTCGACGCCGCGGAGTCGGTCAACCGCATCATCGACTTCTTCCCGGAGGCCGAGCAGCGGCAGGCGCGCGCGATGCTGGCCGGCACGCTCAAGGCCGTCGTGTCGCAGCGGCTCGTGCCCACGCCCGACCGCAAGGGGCGCATCGCCACCTGCGAGATCCTGCGGATGACGGGCCGCGTGCGGGACATGATCCTCAACCCGGACGAGACCGGGAGGCTGCACGAGGTCGTGTCCGAGGGCACGTACTACGGCATGCAGACGTTCGACCAGGCGCTGCTCCAGCACGTGCAGGAGGGCCGCGTCTCGATGGAGGACGCCCTGCGCGCTGCCACGCACCCGCACGACTTCAAGCTGATGGTGTCGTCCGACGGCCAGCGCTCGACCTCCGTCGAGCAGGTGTTCGCCGGCAGCGAGGCTAACGGCGCCGGCTGACGATCAGCGGGATCCGCGCCCGCCCCTCGAACAACACCTCGTCCGAGCGGAAGACGAGCGCGCCACCACCGCGCCTGTGAAAGCGCGCCTCGATGCCCTGCGGCTGGTGGAACGAGCGCAGGCGCGCGGCCAGCTCGCGCAGCGTGCGCGGCTCGCGCGGCGTGTCGCCCAGGTCGAAGATGATGCCGAGCTCGTCGGTCAGCTCCTCGGCGAACGCGCCGGACGCGCCGTCGCCGCTGCCGGCGATCACGAGGCGGTGCCGCCCCGGCCGCAGCGAGCGCGGCACCCTCACGTGCACGAGCAGCGTGCGCGCCTCCCCGCGGCGGCGGTGGAGCGAGAGGCGGACCGGTATCCGCTCCCCCCTCGTGACGCGCCGCGGCGCCGAGGCGCGGAGGATCACGTCGTCCTTGAGCCCGGGGGTCACGCGCATCCGGACCTCGGCGCCGCTGAGCGGCACCGGCGGCAGGTCGTAGGCGTCGACGAGCCCGGCGGCCTCCGACAGCTCGAAGAGGGCCTGGTCGGGGAAGAAGTAGTGGTTGCAGAAGCCGAGCGGCCTGTCCCGGCCGCGCAGCGCGAACCGCACGCACATCGCCATCGTCATGGGCGCGAGGCTGCGCTGAAGGCGCTCGATCGCCGTGCCCGCGGCGAGCGGGGCCACGGTCGACAGCCCGAGACCGAGGCCGTAGGCGCGCTCGTCGGCCAGGCGGGCGTCGAGCACCTGGATCCTGCCGCCCGTTCCCCGCGCGACGACCCTCAGTGGCACCGACGGCGGGCCCGCCCCGACCGTCCCGGAGATCGCGGCGTCCGCGTCGGTCGTGACCGTGCCCTGCGTGTGCCCGCCCGACGAGGTGAGCTTGTAGCTCACCGCGCCCAGGTCCGGCACGCCGAGCGGGTTCGCGATCACGGTGAACACGTAGGCGTCCTGGAGGAACAGCGCGCGCCGGCCGAGCAGGTCCAGCGGGTGGCCGAACGCGTAGACAGCGTCGCCGTCGCGGTAGGAGACGGTGCCGATCGCGCCGAGGGCGACGTCGCCCTCCGAGATGCTGGCCGCGACCGCGGCGCCGGGTCGCAGGTCCTGCGGCGGGAAGCCGCCGGCCGGCCCGCTCGGCGCGGCGAGCAGGGGCCGCCCGGCCCTGTGCGCGGCGGTCGACAGCAGCCGCATCATCCGCGACCCGACGCCCGAGACCGTGAGCGGGCCCGCGAGCGGCCGCGCGCTGCTCGCGATCCGGCCCGCGGGCCGGGCGCCGGCGGGCGCCGGCGCCGGCCGGTCGGAGAGGATCTCCTCGATCGGCGTCACAAGCGCGACGTGGTTGCCGTACTCGCCCAGGCCCTCCGAGATGGCGCCGGCGTTGCGGCGGGTCCCGGCCGCGTCGGGGCAGTAGACCGGCGAGCCGGAGAACCCGGGGCCGACGCCGGTGGCGTCCACGGCCGGCCCGGACACGCGGACCAGGATGCGCGGCCCGGTGAGCGGCGGCTCGGCGGAGAGCACGTCGATCACCTCGACGTCGAAGCTCGAGATCTGCGTGCCGCGGACGACCGACAGGGCCGTGCAGCGCATGCCGGCGTGCACGTCCGCGAGCGGCATGATCGGATCGGCCGCGACGGCAGGCTGCGACGCGGCAAGCGGCGGCACGGCGGCCAGGGCGAGTACGAGCAACCGTCGCAGCAAGGGCAGGAGCAGCCTATAGGGTGGCCAAGGAGAGCCAGACGACCGACAAGAAGGAGGCGGGCTTGCAGAGCACGCTCGGCGAGTTCCAGGAGACGCAGTCGGAGCAGGCGTTCGCGCTGCAGAACTCAAAGCTGCTGAAGGTCAGCCTGGACCAGATCACGATCCAGGCGAAGGCCGGCTCGATGGTCGCCTACCAGGGCGACGTGAGCTTCGAGCACGCGGGATCCGGCGGGATGAGCCGGATGCTCAAGAAGGCCATGACCGGCGAGGGCACGAAGCTGATGAGGATGTCCGGCACGGGCGAGGTCTTCCTGGCCGACCAGGCGCAGGACATCCACCTGCTCTATCTGGAGAACGACGCCATCACGGTCAACGGCTCGAACCTGCTCGCGTTCGACGCCGGGATCGACTGGGACATCAAGCGCGTCGAGGGCGTCAGCGGGATGATGGGCGGCGGCCTCTACAACACGGCGCTCCAGGGCAGCGGCTGGGTGTCGATCATCTCCGACGGTCCGCCTGTGCTGCTGAACGCCGGCGACGCTCCGACCTACTGCGACCCCTCGGCAGCGATCACCTGGGCGTCGAGCCTGAAGACCGGCGTCAAGACCGACATCAAGCTGAAGAACTTCATCGGCAAGAGCTCCGGCGAGTCCGTGCAGATGTCGTTCTCGGGCCAGGGCTGGGTGCTCGTGCAGCCGAGCGAGGGCCGCGTGCAGTTCGCGGGCTCGTCCGGGGGCGGCGGCGGGATCGGGAACCTGCTGAGCGGCTGAGCCGGGACACCTTCCTTTACTTCAGTTCCTGAAGCATTGCGCTAGACTGGCCCAGCGGAGCCATGAGCGAGCATTCTGCTGCCGATCCCACCTGCCCCGTCTGCGCCACCGCGGACATCATCTGCGGCAAGTGGACGATCCTGGTGATCCGCGACCTCGCGGAGGGACGCAGCAGCCGCTTCTGCGAGCTCGAGCGGTCGCTGGCGGGCATCAGCCCGCGCACGCTGTCGCTGCGGCTGCGGGCGCTCGAGGAGCAGGGAATTGTCGTGCGGCGCACCTACCCCGAGGTGCCCCCGCGCGTGGAGTACTCGCTCACGCCGAAGGGCGAAGCGCTCGTGCCGCTGATCGAGGACATGCGCCGCTACGGCAAGGAGTGGCTCGGCGTGGACGACTGCGCCGTCCCGGCCGCACCTGCCGACTCCGCGACCGCCGCCGCCTGAGCCTGCGGGCAGGGATCGCATCCCGAGGGGCGAATCCGCCCGCATGCGGAATCGCGCGCTGCACGACGCCCTGAGGGACTTCGCGCTGGAGGCCGCCTCCTTCCTCACGGAGGAGCTGCGGAACGGCGCCGAGCTCGAGTTCGAGGTGCTCGACGAGGGCGGGCGGGGCGGCCCGGCGCTCTACCGGTACCGGCCGCGCACGGCGGAGTTCATCGAGGCGCGCTGGGACGGGCTGCGCGAGCTGCCGACCTGCGCCGCCGCCGCGGGCGAGCTCGGCAACGGGGCCTCGGCGTGGCTGCGGGTCAGCGGGCTCGCCGGAGAGCGCGCCGAGCCCGCGCTGCAGGCGATGCTCGAGCGCCTCTACGAGGACGCCACCAGCTTCTCGTTCCCCGAGGAGCGCTTCGAGCGCGTGTACGGCGAGGTCGAGTGGACGCTCTACCGCGACGCCATCCGCACGCAGATCGTGGCGCCGCTGCGCGGCGTGGCGATGGAGCCGGAGCGCGTGGACGTGGGCCGCGGGCTCGCGCTGGTGCGCGGCGACCGCATGGAGCTGCCGGCCTTCTCGAACAGCGAGGAGCCGCCGGGCGCGCTGCTCGTGCTGGAGCGCGACGCCCTGCCGGAGGACCCCCTCGACGCGGCCGAGGCCGCCGACCGGTTCGCTCGCGTCGTCACGGGGCTGCGCCTGTTTCGAGCGGGTGGCCTGAGCCTGGGGTCCGTCGGGTGGCGGCGGGCCGACGAGGGCCGCTTCGGCCCAGTTGCCCTGGTCGGCAGCGGGGCAGCGCGCGGCGGGCCGTGGGAGCTCGCCGAGGGCGAGGAGGGCGAGCTGCGCGAGTTCGTCGCCGCCGTCGACGCGGCCGCCCCGGCCGGCACGGTCGCGTGGGCGCTCGCGAGGTTCGAGCTCGGGTGCGGGCACGAGCTCGACTCGCTGGCGCTGTCCGACTACCTCCTGGCGCTGCGCGCGCTGCTCGACGCGACGAGCGACGCCGGCGAGGCGAGCCTCGCACTGAGGCTCGCTGCGCTGTGCGCGGAGGAGTGCGACCGCCGCGCCGTGCAGCGGCGCGTGGAGCTGGCGCTGTCGCTCGAGCGGCACCTGATGGGGGCGGGCGGGCCGCTCGACTCGCGCCTCGAGCCCGGCGAGTCGCCGGGCGAGCTGGTCGCCGAGCTCGAGGGGCACGTGCGCGCGCTGCTGCGGGACCTGCTGCTCGGCTACCTCGAGCCGGACCTGAAGGGCCTGGCCGACGACATCCTGCTGGAGGCGCGGGAGCCGTACGAGACGGTCGAGCAGGTGGCCGTGGAGCAGGACTACGAGGCGCAGGACCTGAGGCCGGAGCCGGAGGCGGACCACGAGGAGCCCGCCTGGGACGCGGACACGAGCGAGTTCGAGGCGGTCGAGCCCGAGTCTGAGCCCGAGGAGCCGGAGCCCGAGCCGGAGGCGGGCTACGACTTCGAGCCGGACGCGCCGGAGCCCGATCCCGACTTCGACCCCGAGCCGGAGGAGCCCCGCCACCACGTGCTCGAGGGCGTTACACCCTCGGACGACTGGGGCTGGGGCGAGCCCGAGGACTACTCCGCGCCCGTCTGACCCGCGAAGAGGTGCTCGTCCATACGCCGCAGGCCGGCGATGTCGTGCACGTCGTCGTCCAGGTGCGGGATCTCGATCATCGGCTTGCGCCCCAGCCGCCCCCTCAGCAGGTCGAGGTTCTCGCGGTCACGTGCCGCCAGGCGGCTCTCCTCCTCGTAGGTCCGCCCGACCCGCCGCGCCAGCGAGTCGCCGAGCAGCCGCTCGAGCTCGGCCGGATCGGGCGCCCCGTCGGCGGTCGCCAACACGTGCACGCGGTTCGCGACCACGCCCGCGAACGGCAGTCCGGCGTCCAGCAGGCGGTGGTGGAAGAAGCTCGCCTCGTCGATCGCGTCGCGGCGCGGTGAGGTCACGAGCACGAAGGCGGTCCGGCGGTCGCCGAGCAGGTCGTTCACCCGTTCGGCCCGCTCGCGGAAGCCCTCGGCCATGCCGCCGAAGCTGCGGAAGAACTCGGACAGGTCCTCGAGCATGTCGATCCCGGTCGCGCGCCTCATCACCGACAGCACCACTCCGCTGCCGCGGCCGAGGACCTTGAGGCCGAGCCGCCCCGGCGTGGTGAAGAGCTGCAGCGAGGGCGAGTCGATGAACGCGCTCAGCCGCCGCGGCGCGTCGAGGAAGTCGAGCGCGTTGCGGGTCGGTGGCGTGTCGAGCACGAGCAGGTCGTAGCGGCCCTCCACGTACAGCTCGTGGAGCTTCTCCATCGCCATGTACTCCTGCGACCCGGCGACCGCGTTCGAGAGCTGCTGGTAGATCCGGTTCGAGAGCACCGCGTCGCGCGTTCGCTCGTCCGGCGCGTGCCATTCGACGAGGTCGTCGAAGGTGCGCTTGGCGTCGAGCATCATCGCCCACAGCTCGCCGTCCACGTCCACGTCCACGCGCCGCTCCTCGTTGCCGAGCTCAGGCAGGCCGAGCGCGCTCGCGAGGCGCCGCGCCGGGTCGATCGTGAGCACGGCGACCTTCTTCCCCCGCGCCGCCATCCCGAGCGCGATCGCAGCCGAGGCGGTGGTCTTGCCGACGCCGCCGGAGCCGGCGCAGATGCACACGTCCTTGCGGGCGAGCCAGCCGGCGATCACAGGCGTCGCTCCAGGTCGCGCGAGAGCCGCTCGAGCTCGGGCAGGCCGAGGTCCGGCTCGAACAGGTAGGGCAGCGTCGAGACGGGCGCGCCGGCGGCGCGCCGCAGCCGCCGCAGCTGCGAGCGCTGCCCGCGGGCGCGCCGGTGCTCGGCGGTGGCGGCGCCGAGCGCGGCCGCCGCGGCGGGCGATGCGCGCCCGTCGAGCTCGGCGATCCGCCGGACCTCGGCGGCGCTGAACCGCTCGGGGTACAGGGCGTTGACCACGATCCCGTCGACGCCCATGCCCATCTCGTCGCCCAGGCGGCGCTCGAAGTCCACGGTCTCGCTGACGGGCATCTCCTCGGGCAGGGCGACGAGCAGCACGCCGGTCGAGCCGCCGTCGGTGAGGAACTCGTGGATCCTCAGCGCCTGGCGGCGGATCGGCCCCACCCGCGCGACCTCCGCGTAGGTCCGCGGCGCGTTCAGCATCGCGAGGCCGTGGCCGGTGGCGGGCGCGTCCACGATCGAGAGGTCGTACACCTCCCCGCCGGTGCGGCGGCGCAGCTGCGCCAGGTCCCAGACCTTGCCGATCGTGACCAGGTCGTCGAGGCCGGGCGCCGCGGCCGTCAGGTACTGGAACACGCGGCTGTGGCCGAGCACCCCGGCGAGCGTGGAGGACCGCAGCTGGTAGGAGAGCCACTCCTGCTTGGCCCGCTCCGGCGCGACCGAGATCCCGTGCAGCCCGGGCGCCAGCTCGCGCTCGTCGTAGCCGATCGGGTCGAGCCCGAACATGCCGGCGAGCCGCTCCTGCTCGGCCACCTCGCAGACGATCGTCCGCTTGCCGCGCCGGGCCGCCGCGAGGCCGAGCGCGGCGGCCACCGTCGTCTTGCCGACGCCGCCCTTGCCGGTCACGACGATCAGCCGCTTGTCGAACAGGCCGGTCATGCAACCGGCAAGGGTAAGGTCGTCCGTCCGCCGAATCCGCTAGTTCCGGGAGGAATCGCCTGAGCACGTGCGAATAGGCACTGCGTAATGGCACTGTTCGAGCGGAGGCCAGAGTGACGCCCCAGGCCAAGGTCATCGCCTTCACCAACCAGAAGGGCGGCGTGGCCAAGACCACCACGACGCTCAACCTCGCTGCCGCGTTCGTCGAGCAGGGGCACCGCGTCCTCTGCGTGGACCTCGACCCCCAGGCGAACCTCACGATGAGCCAGGGGATCGACCCGGACTCGCTCGAGACCTCGATGTACGACGTGCTCGTGCACCACATCTCGATCCGGGAGGTGATCCGCAAGCGCGAGGTGGACGTCGCCTGCGCGTCGATCGACCTCGCCGGCGCCGAGATCGCGATGTCCACGATGATCGGCCGCGAGCGGTCGCTGAAGAAGGGGCTCGCGCCCGTGTCGGAGGACTACGACTACGTCTTCATCGACACGCCGCCCAGCCTCGGGCTGCTCACGATCAACGCCCTGACGGCCTCGCACAAGGTGATCGTCCCCGTGCAGTGCGAGTATCTGTCCATGCGTGGGCTGATCCAGCTGCAGAACACGCTTGCCATGGTGCGGGAAGAGCTGAACCCGGACATCGAGATAGAGGGCATCCTGCCGACGCTCGTGGACAACCGGACGGTTCACGCCAAGGAGGCGATCGAGATCCTGGAGGAGAACTTCGGCGACCGCGTGTTCGCCTCGCGCATCAACAAGACCGTGCGCTTCGCCGAAGCGCCCGTCAAGGGCATGTCCGTCTTGAAGTACGACCCCGACGGGAAGGCGGCCTACGCCTACCGTCAGCTAGCGGAGGAGGTCCTTGGGAATGGCAAGCGGTAAGCGGGCGAGCATGCGCGAGGGGCCACTGGCACAGCTCTTCCGCAAGACGGACGGCGAGGAGGACACCCGTCCCGAGAGCCGTGAGCCCCGCCGCGAGGAGCCGCGGCGCGAGGACCCGCGCCCCCGGCCCGCGTCGCGCGCCGCGCAGGAGCGCGACCGCCACCTGAGCCGCTACGAGGGGATCCCGACCCCCGAGGAGCGCCTGCGCAGCGTTTTCTCCTCCGACATCCCCGAGAACATCCTCGAGCTCGGGCCCACGCCCCACGAGGAGGAGCACGAGCCCGACCCGGTCGCCCCGTACGCGCCGATGAGCCGCGGCGTGACGGAGCCGGTGCTGCGAGTGGTGGGCGTCGGCGGGGCCGGCGTCAACGCCGTCAACCGGATGATCGAGGCCGGCGTCGAGGGCGTGGACTTCATCGCGGTCAACACCGACATGCAGTCGCTCGAGCACTCCGCCTCGCCGACCACGCTGCACATCGGCAGCGAGGTCACGCGCGGGCTCGGCTCGGGGTCGAACCCCGAGCTCGGCCGCGCCGCTGCGATGGAGGAGTACGACCAGCTGAAGCACGTGCTGAAGGGCGCCGACATGGTCTTCATCACGGCCGGCGCCGGCGGCGGCACCGGCACCGGCGCGGCGCCCGTGGTGGCGCGCATCTCGCGCGAGATCGGCGCGCTCACGGTCGGCATCGTGACCAAGCCGTTCGCCTTCGAGGGCGCGCGGCGCGGCGAGCAGGCGGAGCGCGGCGTGGAGGAGCTGGCGCGCGAGGTCGACACGCTGATCGTGATCCCGAACGCGCGGCTCCTGACCGTGCTCGACCGGACCACCTCGATGGTCGAGGCGTTCCGGGTCGCCGACGACGTGCTGCGCCAGGGCGTGCAGGGCGTGTCCGACCTGATCACGCTGCCGGGGCTCATCAACCTCGACTTCGCGGACGTGCGCACGATCATGTCCGAGGCGGGGCAGGCGCTGCTCGGCATCGGGATGGGCACCGGCGAGACCCGCGCGATGGACGCGGTGGAGCACGCGATCGAGTCGCCGCTGCTCGAGACCTCGCTCGAGGGCGCACGCTCGATCCTGCTCTCGATCACCGGCGGCCGCGACCTCTCGCTGTGGGAGGTCAACGAGGCGGCGAAGGCGGTGTCGGAGGCGGCGCACCCGGACGCGAACATCATCTTCGGCGCGATGGTCGACGAGAAGGTCGAGGACCAGGTGTGGGTCACGGTCGTGGCCACGGGCTACGGCGACCGGCCGCTGTTCCGCGCGTCCCCGCGCGGCGAGTCGACGATCCCGGCCGACGCCGAGCCGCGGGTGAGGCGCAACACGCGCTCGCGGCCCGCCGGCGCCCTCGACGACATCGACGTTCCCGAGTTCGTCCCTCGCCGCTGAGCGCGATAACCATCGCATCGCGGCGTCCTCAGTCGCTCGCGTGCCAAGCACGCGTCGCTCCCTGCGTCCTTGCGCTGCTCGGTTCTCGCGCCCAGCGGTAGGGTCAGCCGCATGAAAGGGGTGGTCGCAGCCGGCCATCCGTTGACCGCCGACGCGGGCGCCGACGTGCTACGCGGCGGCGGCAACGCCGTGGACGCGGCGGTGGGCGCCGTGCTGATGTCGTTCGTCGCCGAGTCGCCGCTCACGGGCCCCGGCGCGGGCGGCTTCATGCTGATCCACACCGCCGGCGGCGAGAACCACCTGATCGACTTCTTCGTCGCCGCGCCAGGCCACGGGCTCGAGTCGGTCGAGCCGGCCGAGCTGATGCCGATCGACGTGCGCTTCTCGGAGGACGCCGTCCAGCGCTTCAACGTCGGCCCGTCCTCGTGCGGCGTGTGGGGCACGACGCTCGGTCTCGCCGAGGCGCTCGAACGCTTCGGCAGCGTGCGGCTGGGCGACCTGACCGCCGCGCCGGCGGCGGCGGCCCGGGACGGCGTCGAGGTCGTGCCGATGCAGGCGTTCCTGTTCGAGGTGCTCGAGCCGATCCTCCGCTCCTCGCCGGAGTGCAGCGAGCTCTACGCGCCAGGGGGCACGCTGCTGAAGGAGGGCGAGTCGATCCACCTGCCCGAGGTGGCCGACCTGCTCGACCGCCTCGGCGCCGAGGGGCCCGGCTTCCTCTACGGCGGCGACGTGGGCAGGGCGGCCAGCGACTGGGTGCTCGAGCGCGGCGGGCTCGTGACGCCGGACGACCTCACGAGCTACGGGGTGATCGAACGCGAGCCGGCGCGCGTGCGCTACCAGGGGCGCGAGGTGCTCACCAACCCGCCGCCGTCGTCGGGAGGCATCCTGATCGCCGACGCGCTCGGCATCCTCGAACGGCTCGACCGCCCGCACGATGCGGCGGTGATCGCCGAGGTGATCGCGTCGACGAACCGCGCGCGCGACGAGGAGTTCCTCGAGGGCCTCTCCACCGAGGGCTACCTGGAGCGCTTCCTGCGCGGCGACGCGCTCGACTCGGTCGCCACCGAGGTCCGCTCCCGGCTCGGGAACACCACCCACATCGCCGTGATGGACGCGGACGGCGGGTGCGCGACCGTCACGTGCTCGAACGGCTCGTGCTCGGGCGTGGTCGTGCCCGGCACCGGCATGCACCTGAACAACATGCTCGGCGAGCAGGACCTCAACCCGCTCGGCTACCACCGCCACCGCCCCGGCGAGCGGGTGCCGAGCATGATGGCGCCGACCGTGGTGCTGCGCGACGGCACTCCCGAGGTCGCGCTCGGCTCGGCCGGCTCCAACCGGATTCGCTCCGCGATCCTGCAGACGATCCTCGGCGTGGTGGACTCCGGCCTGTCGGCCGAGGAGGCGGTGCGCCGGCCGCGCGTGCACGTGGAGGGCAAGGTGGTGGAGGCCGAGCCGGGGGTGGAGGAGGAGTCGCTCGACCGGCTCGAGCGAAGCGGCTGGACGGTGCGCCGCTGGGCCGAGGAGAACCTGTTCTTCGGCGGCGTCCAGGCCGTCGCCCGCAGCGAGGACGGGAGCATCACCGGCGGCGGGGACCCGCGCCGCGGCGGCACGGCGCGCGTGGCGGAGTGAACCTCGGGGCGGCCGACGCGTCATTGGTGGGGCGTGCTTGACTGGCGGATCGACCACACCTAGCTTTCAGGGAGGCCCTTTGGTGCCCTCCGCGCACCGGCTTAAGGCATAAGTGAGCACCGAATATGACCGTGGACCGGCTCCCGCCTGGGAAGGGTCCCCGCCGCGCCGCCTCACCGCGACCGTGCTGTCGGTCTTCATCGACTGCTCCCCGGCCGCGCTGCGGTCGGCCCTGGCGGGGCACGAGGGCACGCTCGCGCGGAGGGAGGGCGCGCTGCTCGGTGTGTTCGACAGCATCGGCGCGGCGCTCGACGCCGCCGCGCTCGCCCAGCGCCGCGCGGCCGAGGGCCGGGCGCCGCGGATCGGGATCTCCCACGGCGACGTAGCGCACTCCGACGAGCTGGTGCGGGGCCGCGCCGCGGACGAGGCGTACGCGCTCGCCGAGCACGCCGAGCGCGGCCAGGTGCTCACCAGCGAGGTGGTCAGGGTGCTGGCGGACGGCGGTCACGCGATGGTCCCCGCCGGCCCGGCCGAGGACTCGCTCGGCCCCGCCTGGCAGCTCGTCTGGGACGAGAGCCCCGGCGTGCCGTTCCCCGTGGCGCTCGAGCCGGACGGCCCGCAGTGGGCGTTCGTCGGACGCGACCGCGAGCTTGCGCGCATCCGCGAGGCGCTGGCGGCGGCCCGGGCGGGCGAGCGGCGGGTGGTCCTGCTCGCGGGCGAGCCCGGCATCGGGAAGACACGCCTCGCCGGCGAGGCGGCCGCCGCGGCCCACGCGAGCGGCGCGGTGGTGCTCTACGGGCGGACCGACGAGGGCCTCGGGATCCCGTACCAGCCCGTCGCCGAGGCGCTCGCGCAGCTCGTGCCGCACGTGACCGACGAGACCCTGGCGAGCGCCGGCAGCGACCTCGTCGAGCTGGCGCCGCTCGTGCCGGGGCTCGCCGAGCGCATCCGGAACGGCGCGGCGTCGGCCACCGGCCGCGACGGACAGCCCTACCTGCTCTTCTCCGCCGTCGGCGCCCTTCTCGGCGCGGTCTCGTCGCGCGCGCCCGTGGTGCTCGTGCTGGACGACCTCCACTGGGTCGACCCGCCCACGCTCGTGCTGCTGCGCCACCTGCTGGTGGTGCCGGGGCCGCTCTCGCTGCTCGTGATCGGCACGTATCGGCCGGGCGACCTGGCCCAGGACGGCGAGCTGGCCACCGCGGAGGCTGCGCTCCGGCGCGACGGCCGCGTCACGCGCCTGGACCTGCTCGGCCTCGGCGACAGCGAGGTGCTCGCCGTGGTCGAGGCGGCCTCCGGCGGCGAGCTCGACGAGTTCGGCCGCGCGTTCGCGCTCGCGCTCCAGCGCGACACGGACGGCAACCCCCTCTTCGTGACCGAGGTGCTCAGGAGCCTCGGCGACGAGGTGGACATCCGGCGCGCCGCGTCCGAGCTGGGGCCGTCGCCGCTCGGGGAGCAGCTGCCCGTGCCGGCGACGCTGCGCGACCTGCTGGCCGCCCGCGCGGCGGGCCTCGGGGCGGAGGTGCGCGCCGCGCTCGAGGCCGCCGCCGTGAGCGGGCGCGAGTTCGAGCTCGAGGTGCTGCGCGAGGTCGTGTCGCTCGGCGACGAGGAGCTGGCCGCCGCGCTCGACAACGCCGAGCGCGCGTCGCTCGTCGCGCCGGTGCCCGCCGCCCCCGGCCGCTTCGCGTTCGCGCACCCGCTGATCGCCACCACGCTCTACGAGCAGCAGGGCGCCGCCCAGCGCGGGCTCGTGCACCGCCGTGTGGCCGAGGCGCTCGAGCGCCTCGCGAGCGGCAACCCGGAGGCGCGGGCACCCGAGCTCGCGCGGCACTGGAACGAGGCCGTTCCCGCCGACCGCGAGCGGGCGCTGCGATACGCGGAGCTCGCTGGGCGGCGGGCGCTGCGTCAGCACGAGCCCGGCGCCGCGGCGCGCTGGTACGCGCGCGCGATCGAGCTGCGCGGGGCGCTCGGCGGCACCGAGGACCGCGATCACTGCGAGCTGCTCATCGGCCTCGGCATCGCCCGCCGCCGTCAGGGCGACGCCGGCTTCAGGGAGACGCTGCTCGCCGCCGCGCGGCTCGCGCACCGCCTCGGGGAGACCGACCTGCTCGTGCAAGCGGCGCTCGCCAACACGCGCGGGTTCGTCGCCGCGTCCGGGGTGGTGGACGAGGAGCGCGTGGCGCTGCAGGAGGCCGCCCTCGAGGCGCTCGGCGACGAGGACTCGGCCGAGCGCGCGATGGTGCTCGCCACGCTCGCCGCCGAGCTGAGCTTCGACCCGGACCCGGCGCGGCGTCAGGAGCTGAGCGACGAGGCGGTGGCCACGGCGCGGCGCGTCGGCGATGCCCGCACGCTCTGCCACGTGCTGAGCGCGCGCTTCGTACCGGTATGGCGCCCCGACACGCTGGCGGAGCGCCTCGAGGACTCGGCCGAGAGCGTGCGCCTGGCCGACGAGCTCGGGGACCCGGTCGCGCAGTTCCGCTCGATCCACTGGCACGGCGTGGCGCTGGTGGAGGCCGCGCGCACGGACGAGGCGGGCCGGGCCGTGGATCGCGAGGCCGCGCTCGCCGACCGCCTCGGCGACCCGACGGCGCGCTGGCTCGCCACCTACGACCGCGCCAACCTCGCGATCATCGCGGGCCGGCTGGAGGAGGCGGAGCGGCTCGCGGGCGACGCGCTCGCGATCGGGATGGAGTCGGGCCAGCCCGACGCCGGGCCCTTCTACGCGAGCCAGCTCACGAACATCCGCTACGAGCAGGGCCGCCTGGCGGAGCTGCAGCCGATGATCGCCGAGACGGTCGCGAACAACCCGGGCATCCCGGGGTTCAGGGGCCTGCTGGCGCTCGCGTGCCTGGAGGGCGATCTCGACGCCGAGGCGGCGGAGCTGCTCGCCGCCGAGCGGCTCGAGCTGCTGCCGCGCGACCTCACCTGGCTCGCCGCCAACGTGCTCTGGGCGCACGTGTCCGCAGGCGTGGCGGACGAGCGTCAGGCCCCGCTCCTCTACGAGCGCCTCTCGCCGTACGCGGGCCAGCTCGTGTACACGGGCATCAGCATCTGGGGCGACGTGGACCACGCGCTCGGCCGCCTGGCGGCCGTGCTGGGGCGCCACGAGGACGCCGAGCGCCACTTCGTCACCTCGAGCGAGCGCTACGCGGCCTGCGGCGCGCCGCTCTGGCTCGCCCACGTCGCGCTCGACGAGGCGTCGCTCAGGCTCGCCCGCGGCGCTGCGGGCGACCGCCAGCGCGCCCGGGCGCTGGTGGAGACGGCGCTGACCGAGTCGCGGCGGCTCGGCGCCGGGCAGCTCGAGCGCCGCGCGACCGTGCTGCGCGAGCGCGAGCGGGCGGTCGACGTGCTCGCCACCGCCCGCACCGCGGCGCCGCCCCCTCCGCTGCCGCGCGAGCCGGTCGCGGCCGCGCGCGAGCGCACCGCCTCGCTGCGGCGCGACGGCGAGGTGTGGTCGCTCCGCAGCCCCGCCGGCACGTTCCACCTCAAGGACGCCAAGGGCCTCGCCTACCTGGCGCGGCTGCTCGCCGACCCGCATCAGGAGGTGCACGTGCTCGACCTGCAAAGCGCTCCCGTGGCCGCGCCCGCGGCGCCCGCCGAGGTCAGCGAGCTCGCGCTCGCCGCCGACGACGCCGGCGCAGTGCTCGACCCGGAGGCGAAGGAGGCGTACCGGCAGCGGCTGGAGGACCTCGAGGAGGAGATCGCCGAGGCGGAGCGGTTCGGCGACCCGGAGCGCGCCGCGCGCGCGCGGGAGGAGCGCGAGGCGATCGCGCACGAGCTGTCGGCGGCGCTCGGCCTCGGCGGCCGCGACCGGCGCGCGGCGTCGACCGCCGAGCGCGCGCGCGTGAACGCCACGCGGGCAATCCGCAAGGCAATCGGCCGGATCGAGGAGTGCGACTCGGCGCTCGGGCAGCACCTCGACCGGGCCGTGCGCACCGGCACGTTCTGCGCCTACGACCCCTCGCCGCAGGACGAGGTGGCGTGGGAGCTCGACCGATGACGGAGCCGCGCGGCGTGGCGGTGCTCGGCGGCGGCGCGGGGGCGCTGGCGGCGGCGTTCGAGCTCACGTCGGCCGACGACTGGCGCGACCGCTTCACGGACGTGACCGTGTACGTGCCCGGCTGGCGGCTGGGCGGCAAGGGCGCGAGCGGGCGCAACGCCGAGCGCTGCGATCGCATCGAGGAGCATGGCCTGCACGTGTGGTTCGGGTTCTACAACGAGGCCTTCTGGCTCCTCCGCCGCGCCTACGAGGCGCTCGGCGACGGGGCGCCGGCGGTCCCGTGGACGAGGGCGTTCAGCCCGATCGACAAGCTCGTGCTGTGGGATCGCGACGGCGACGAGATGCGGCCGTGGGAGCTCTCGCTGCCCGCCGCCGAGCTCGACCCGGGCCCGGCCGCGCCGGTCGACCCGGCGGCGGCGACCACCCGCTGGCTCGACAGCGTCTGGCGCGACGCCTTGGAGGACCTCGGCGTGCCGGGGATCGCGATCCCGAACCCGCTGCGGCTTGCGGTCGCGGTCGCGGAGGCGTCGCCGGCCGACGACCTGCTCGCGCTGCGGGAGACCGCGCGGCTCCTGCGCGCGGCCGTGGAGCTCCAGCGGCTCGGCGAGGAGGCCTTCATCGGGCCGCTCGACCCGCCGTTCGAGCTGCGCCGCCTGAACCGCCTGCTCGACCTCTGGTCGGCGCTCCTCAGCGGCCTCGTGGACGAGAACGTGCTGCGCCCGCCCGGCTCGTTCGACCCGGACGCGATCGCGCGCCTCGACGAGCTGGAGCTCCGCGAGTGGCTGCGCCCGCGCACCCGCTTCGACGACACGCTCGACATGTCGTTCGTGCGGGTGCTCTACGACCTCGCGTTCGCGTACGAGGACGGCGAGCCGGAGCGGCCGAACGTCGCCGCCGGGATGGCCGTGCAGAACCTGTTCCGGATCCTCTTCCAGCACGGCGGCTCGCTGATGCTGCGGATGGAGGGCGGGATGGGCGACGTGGTGTTCGCGCCGCTCTACCGCGCGCTCCACGAGCGCGGCGTGAGGTTCCGCTTCTTCAGCCACGTGACGGGGCTGGGCCTGTCAGCGGACCGGCGCGCGATCGACACGATCGAGCTCGTGGAGCAGGCGCGCGTGAGCGGCGGCGCGGAGTACGAGCCGCTCGTGCAGGTGGGCGACCAGTGGTGCTGGCCGAGCCGGCCGCTGTTCGACCAGCTCGAGGAGGAGGACCGCGACCAGAACGCGGACTTCGAGCTCGCGCCGGACCCGCTCCGGCGCGGCACGACGACGCTGCGGCGCGGCGACGACTTCGACGCCGTGGTGCTGGGCATCCCGGTCGGCGCGCTGGACGACATCTGCGGCGAGCTGGCCGAGGCCAACCCGCGCTTCGAGGCGATGCTCGAGAACTCGAGCACGGTGGCCACCCAGGCGCTCCAGCTCTGGATCGCGGGCGACGAGGCGCAGCCGGGGCTCGCCCCCGAGCGGCCGTCGATAGCGGGTGGCCTGTCGAAGCCGTTCGACACCTACTGCGACATGACCCACCTCGTGCACCGCGAGCGCTGGCCGGCGGGCTCGGACGTCGGCCAGATCGCGTACCTGTGCGGGACGCTGAACGAGGCCGCCGGAGCCGACCTCGCGACGGCGACCGAGGAGGCGGAGCGCGTGGTGGGGGAGCGCCTGGCCGGCGCCGTCGCGGACCGGTACGTGCGCGTGAACACGGTCGGCGGCGAGCGCTACGTGCTGACCACGGCGGGCAGCGTCAAGCACCGGCTCGCGCCCGGCGAGTCCGGGTTCGAGAACCTCGTGCTGGCGGGCGACTGGACGCGCACGACGATCAACGCCGGCAGCGTGGAGGCCGCGGTGCAGTCCGGCCGGATCGCAGCCGCCGCGCTGATGGCCGAGGCGCCGGCGCGGCAGGGGCCGCCGCGGCGCGCGGGCGAGCGCGCCTACGTGGACTACGGCGGGCTGACCAACGCGCCCGGGCCGCTGCTGTGCGCGGGCACGACCCTCTACGGCTTCTGGGCGCCCTGCGACCGCGACCGGCTCCAGGCGCTCTGCCGCCAGGTGATCGAGGAGCCGACCGCGGGCGCCGTGAGCGCCACGCCGCTGCTCGACCACGCGGTGATCACGTTCGGCGTGATCGACAGCATCGTCCCGCAGACGCCGCCGTTCAACCGCATGGGGGAGGTCACCGAGCGGCACGCGGCGGTGTGGGTCCCGATCCGCCTACGCGGGCCGGAGGGCACGCCCCAGATCGGCGTGTTCCTGCCGTACCTGTGGCTCGACGACCCGATCTCGATCGCCTCGGGGCGCGAGGTGTACGGCTATGCGAAGAACTGGGGCGAGCCGCGCTTCCCGGGCGACAGGCGGGGCGGTGTGAAGGGCCGCGTGCCCCCGCCCGGCGAGCCGAACCGCTTCTCCCTCGACGCGTGGGGCATCCGCTCGTTCGGCACCGGCGAGCACCCCGGTCTCAGGCGGCTGATGGAGATCACCCGCGAGGGCCCATTCGGCACCACCGGCCCGTTCGGGTCGGCCGGCGTGCTCGGCACCGTCACCGACTGGCTCAAGCCCGACCACCTCGAGGACCTCCTCGACACCGCGCGGACCGCCGTGAACGCGCTCGGCTTCGCGCGCGACGAGCTCGAGGACCTCGGCGAGTCGCTGGACGCCATCCGCTCGATGCTGAAGCAGGAGGTGAACCAGATCTTCCTGCGCCAGTTCCGCGATCCGGCCGGGGGAGGGGCGAGTCAGCTGCAGGTGGTCTGCGCGCCCGCCCGCGTGGACCTCGACAGCTTCTCGGCCAAGGTGCTGGGGACCCACCGGCTGACCCTGAACCAGCTCGACAGCCATCCGCTCGGCGAGCAGCTGGGGTTGCGCAGCGGCCCCGTGGGCCCCTGTTTTCGCGTGAAAATGGACTTCACGGTCGATCGCGGCCGAGTCCTCTGGGGGCGGTGAACATCGTTCCCTCGAAGTGAACGCCTAGACGTTGAGGCCGGAGGGCCGCGCCCCCCGGCAGGTGTCACTCAAGGAAGGAATCGCCGCCACATGGATGCAGACGACGCACGGTTGGACCTCGCAGTCGCCCGCGCGAAGGAGGGCGACAACTCGGCGGTGCACTATCTGTACGTCCGCTTCTCGGACCAGGTCCAGGGCTATGTCAGGAGCATCGTGCGGAACCCGCACGATGCCGAGGACGTGACCCACGCCGTGTTCGCGAAGATGATCCCGGCGATCCGCCGCTACGAGCAGCGCAGCGTGCCGTTCGCCGCCTGGCTCCTGCGGATCGCGCGCAACACGGCCCTCGACCACATGCGTGCCCAGCGCCAGGTGCCGGTGGCCGAGGTGCTGCTGAGCGAGGACCAGCGCGAGCGCGACCGTGACGAGGACCGCCGCGCCCTGGTCGCGGCGCTCGGGCTGCTGCCGCTGGACCAGCGCCAGGTCCTGATGCTGCGCCACATCGCGGGCCTCTCGCCGAGCGAGATCGCCGACCGCCTGTCGAAGACCGAGTCGGCCGTGCACGGCCTCCACCACCGCGCGCGCGGGCGGCTCCAGACCGCGCTCGCGGAGCTGGGCTCCGTGCCGCGCACAGCTTCCATCTGCGCCTGACCGCTGCACTAAGAGGGCTTCCCTCCCCCTCCGCAGCGGTCCACCGGCGCTCCCCGGCGGAGGGGGCCGGTCCCTTGGTTGATCTGGACCGGCCCCCTCCGCTTCCCCTCTTCGTTCAGGCCCGAGCCGCGGCCGGCTCGGCGGCGTGCGCCGTGCGCGGCTCGCGCGCCTTGGCGGGAACGAGCAGCGCGGCGATCGTCCCGATCGCCAGCACGGCGGCGCCGACCCACAGCGCGGCCGTGAGCCCGCTGACGAACGCCGCCGGCGATCCGTAGCCGCCGGCGCTCGTGAACACCGTGGCGAGCACGGCGATCCCGAGCACGCCGCCGATCTCCCGGATCGTGTTGGTCGCGCCGGACGCCTGTCCGGCCTCGGCGGGGCGGACTGCGCCGAGCACGGCGTTCGCGGCGGGGGCGAAGACCAGCGCCATCCCCGTGCCGCCCATCGCGAGGCCCGGCAGCAGCGACCCGAACGCCGCGGTCGTCTCGCTGAACACCGCCAGCCAGGCGAGCGCGGACGCCTGGAGCGCCAGTCCGGCCGCCATCAGCGGGCGGCTGCCGATGCGCTCGGAGAGCACGCCGGCGATCGGCGCCACGAGCACGGGCATGGCCGTCCAGGGCAGCGTCCGTATCCCGGCCTCGAAGGGCGAGTAGCCCTGCACCGTCTGGAAGAACTGCGCCAGCAGGAAGATCGAGCCGAAGGTGCCGAAGTACATCGCGAGCGACACGCCGTTGGTGGCCGCGAACGCGCGGTTGCGGAAGAACCGCATCGGGAGCATCGGCGCCGGCGCGCGCAGCTCCCAGGCCACGAAGGCCGCGAGCAGCACGATGCCGGCGGCGAGCGCCGCGATCACGGGCGTGCTCGTCCAGCCCAGCGACTGCGAGCGGACGATGCCGAACACCACGCCGAGGAGCCCCGCGCTCGCGAGCGCGACGCCGGGGATGTCGAGGCGGGCGTTCGGGCCGCGGCTCTCCTTGAGCCTCGCCGCGGCCAGCGGCACGATCGCGAGGCCGATCGGCACGTTCAGCCAGAAGATCCAGTGCCACGAGATGCCCTCGGTGACGGCGCCGCCGATGACCGGACCTAGTGCCACGCCGAGGCCGGCGACCCCGGACCAGATGCCAAGGGCGAGGCCGCGCTTGTCGGCGGGGAACGCCTCGCTCAGCAGGGTGAGGGAGAGCGGCGTGATGATCGCGCCGCCGATGCCCTGGAGGGCGCGCGCGGCGATCAGGGCGTCGGTACCGGGGGCGAGAGCCGCCGCGGCAGACGAGAACGTGAAGATCGCGAGCCCGGCGACGAACACGCGCCGGCGGCCGAGGCGGTCTCCGAGCGCCGACGCCGTGAGCAGGAACACCGCGTAGCTGAGCGTGTAGGCGTTGACCGTCCACTCGAGCTGCTCGATCGTGGCGCCGAGGTCCTCGCGGATGCTCACGAGTGCATTCGTGACCACGAGGTTGTCGAGGGTGACCATGAAGAGGGCGATCGAGACGATCGCGAGGGTGATTCCGCTTGCCTTCGTCATGTTGACTGACTCCTTATTGAGTTACCTATCAATTGCGGCTGAAAAAAAGAGATCAACCGAGTTGGGGGCAGAACTTGTCGGGAAGCTCGAGCGCCGCGACCACGTTCAGCATCATCCCGGCCGAGAAGAGCTGCACGACCTGCTCGTGACTGGCGCCGGTGAGGCCGCGCACGGCGTTGAAGAGGTCGATGAACACCTCACGGACCTCCTCGCGCAGCTGGGGGTCGCCGGCGGCGGCGTGGGCCTGCATCTGGAGCAGGATCTCGTCGCGGTTCTCGAGCAGCTCGAGGTAGGCGCCGCCGAGACGCAGCATCGCGTCCTCCGGGTCCTTGGCGCCGCGGGCAGCCTCGGTGAACGTGTCGCGGATGCGGCCGACGACGTGGCGGTGGCAGGCCAGGAACAGCTCGTGCTTGTTGGGGAAGAGCGCGTAGATGTACGGCTGGGAGATGCCGGCCCGCTTGGCGATGTTGGTGGTGCTGGCGCCGTGGAAGCCGTCGGCGGCGAACTCCTTGACGGCCGCGTCGATGACGGCGGCACGCCGTTCCTCGGAGCTGATCCTGGTGACTGCCATGGCCATCAGGTTATTGATCGATCTATCACTTGTCAAGGCCGGAGCAAGCCGGCCGCGCCGCCCGCCTACCCGCGCACGCTTCCGTTCCCGCGCGCCCGCTCGGCCACCAGCTCCGCGCGGTCGATCCGCTTCAGCGTCGCCGCGAACAGGTCCACCAGCTCTTCGAGGCGGCCGCGCTCGGAGCGCAGCTCGAGCAGGCGTTGCTTCGCGTCCAGGGCGACGTCCAGCGTCGCAGCCATCCCGTACGCGTCGAGCGCCTGCAGGTCGGCCGGCTCCGGCCGCTCGTCGGTCACACGCTCGACCAGGTCGGCGTAGCGCTCACGGGCGGGCCCGCCCTCCGTCGGCTCCTCGGAGTCGTCCTCGAGCAGCTCGATGTCGCCGGCGGGATAGGGCAGGTCCTCGATCCGGCGCAGCAACCGGAAGGGCGACGCGCCCTCCACGAGGATGTTCATGCGGCCGTCGTCGAAGCGCTCGATCACCCGCGCAATGCGCGCCGAGCAGCCCACCTCCCGCAGGCCGCCGTCGGCGAGCCACAGGATGCCGAACTCACGTTCCTGCTCGAGGCATTCGCCGATCATGAGCTTGTAGCGCTCCTCGAAGATGTGGAGCGGCACGAGCTCCTGCGGGAGCAGCACGAGGCCGAGCGGGAACAGCGGGAAGCGTTCGAGCGTGTCCGGCACCAGCGCGAAGGCTAGTCGCATCGGAGCACGCGGGCCCGAGCGTCCAACCCCCGTGTGCACGACTCAAGCACGGCCCCAGGGTGGTCGATAGGCGCAACATGTCGACCGAAGTGAGCAACGGCTTCCCTGAGGCCGTCCTCGAGAACAGCATCGTGCTCGAGCTCACCCTGGCCGAGGCCGAGGCCGTAAAGACCTGGCTCCTCAAGCCGTCCGCGGACGGCAGCGCCGCCATCGACGACGAGAACGCGAAGTCGGTGATGGTGAAGCTCGGCTCCAAGCTGGACTTCATCCAGGGCGTTGCGCGCGTACGCGAGGAGCTGGAGCTCGCAGGCTTCCCCACGGACCAGTTGAGCGACGAGCAGGTGGCCGACCTGGGCCGGCGCATCGCCGAGTCCGGGGTGCGGCGGTACTCGGGAACCCAGGCATAGCCCATCCATAGCGTCGAGCGCCCGCTACGGTCGCCTGATGGCGACCGCGGGCTCTCACGCGTCTTCGGGCTCCCGCGTGGCGGAGGGTCCGGGCGCCGCGACCCCGTCGGGCCCCGCCCACGTGGCCGTGGTCTCGTTCCTGGCCGCTCGCGCAGCGCCTACGGGCGGCTTCTGGATCTCGCTCGCGGGCGGCGTCGCGCTCGCGCGCGTGGCCGAACGGCGCGGGGCGCGGCAGGGCTTCGGCGCGAGCCTCGCCGCGGTGCTCGAGACCGTCGCGATCATCGGCCCGGCCCGCTTCGGCGTACCGTTCACGCAGGCGGTCAGCGCGCCGATGCTGGGCCGGCTGACCGCGCGCTCGGTGAGCGCGCCGTGGCAGGTGCTCGCCTGCGCCGCCGTGCGGCTGCTCCACAACACCGCCACCACCGCGTTCTTCATCTGGGTGATCGCCGGCGGGCTCGACGCATACGCCGGCACCTACGATGCCATCGGCCGCCGGATCGGCATCGACATCGGGACGGCCGACGCACTGGTCCTGACCGCGGTCAGCCTCCTGGCATGGGCCGCGTTCGCAAGCGTGGTGCAGGTGCTCGTGTACCTGCGCGGGCTGCGCGGGTGGGGGGCGGAAGCGCCCGCGCCGGGGACAGCGGAGGCGCCCCCGCCGGGGGCGGAGCCCGCCGCCGCCCCCACCCTCGGCCGCTTCGACCCCCGCGCGGTCGCCCTCGCCGCCGCGATCGCCTTCGCGCTGCTCCTCTCCGGCACGAGCTGGCTTCTGCTCGCGATCGCGTCCGCCTGGCTGGCCGGCGCCTGGCTCCTCTCACGCCCCGACCGCGGCCCGCTCGCCACCGGGCTCGTCCTCGCCGCCCTGCTCGCCGGCGGCGCCTTCGTGTTCGGCCTCGGCGGCGGGCTCGGGCTCGACGTGGCGCTGCGGCGCGCGCTGCGCGCCGCGCTCCTTGTGCTCGTCGCGACCTGGCTCCGCGCCGCCGCTCGCGCCGAGGGGCTGCGCGAGGTCTCCCGGCGGGCGCTCGGCCGGTTCCGCCGCGTGCCGTCGGTGCCGGAGGCGGTCGAGGTGCTCGACACGCTCTCCTCCGAGGGCCGGCTCATGCGCGCCGGCCGCTCCCTCACGGCGGCGCTCCGCGACGTCCGCAGGCGGCCGCTGCCGGTGCTCGACGCGGTGCTCGGCTGGGTCGCCAGGGAGGCGGGCGCCTTTCGCGCCGAGCCGCCCGGCAAACCGCCGCGGCTCGCGCTCCACGCGGCCGACGTCGCGATGGTCGTGCTGGCCGCCGCCCCCGCGCTGGCGCTGGCGGCCGGCTAAGCCGGCGCCCGGGCCGCTATCAGCAGGTTGTAGAAGATCGCCGCCGGCAGCCGCGGCTCCAGTAGCGAGCGGTCGAGCGCCTGGAGCGCCAGGTAGCCGCGGTACGCGTACTGGCGCCAGGCCCACGGGACGTCGTCGGGGTCGGCGGTCGCCTCGAGCGACCGGTTCGCCCAGCCGAAGAGGCTGGCCGCCAGCTCCTCGCCCCGCACCCGCACCGACTCGAACCCGGCCGCCCGCGCGTGGCCGCCGAGGTCGGCGGGGGTGAACGCGTGCACGTCCACCAAGCGCTCCAGCTCGTCCTCCTCGCTCGCCGAGCCGGCGCCGTTCGCGCGCGGGCCCGCGCCCATCAGCGCCCGCCAGACCGGAGCGACGAAGGCGGCGCTCCGCTTCGGCAGCTCCGCCAGGCGGTCGCCGTAATAGGAGGGCTCGCCGCAGAAGGCCACCCAGCCGCCGGGGCGCAGCACGCGCCGGAACTCGCGGAACGCCGCGTCCAGGTCCAGCAGGTGGTGGAGCACCGCGTGGCCGAACACGAGGTCGAAGGAGTCGTCCTCGAAGGGGAGCGAAGACGCGTCGCAGCAGGCGGTCGTCACAGGGAGCTCGAGCCGCTCGGCCGAGCGCGCCAGCGTCTCCAGCATGCCGGGCGAGATGTCGGTCGCCACCGCCTCGTCGATCACGCCCGCGAGCATCAGGTTGAGCGTGAAGTAGCCCGTGCCCGCGCCCACCTCGAGCGCCCGGCCGAACCGCTCCGGCTCGCGCCCGAGCGCCTTGCGGAGCTTCCCGAGCACCTGGCCGCGGCCGACCTCGCCGTAGTTGATGCCCCACTTGTCGTCGTAGTGCGACGCCGCGAGGTCGTGGTAGCGGACGTTCGCCTCGCGGATGCGGTCGGGGGCGTGCACGGGCCGGGAAGGCTACGTGACGGGACCGGCGCGGGCCTAGACTCCCCCGCCCGTGATCGACGTCGTGCAGCAGAACCAGCCCGACGGCGTGCCGCCGCTCGAGCTGACCGGCGAGCGCACGCTGCCGGACGTGCCCGCCGAGAACTACTGGTTCAGGCGCCACCTGGTCGTGTACGAGTGGATCGCCGAGCGCGTGGGGGGGATGGAGGTCGTGGACATGGCCTGCGGGGAGGGCTACGGCTCGGCCGTCCTCGCGACCACGGCCAGGAGGGTCACGGGCATCGACGCCAACCCGGACGCCTACGAGCACGCCCGGGCCCGCTACACACGCCCGGGCGTGGAGTTCAAGCGCGACATGGTCGAGCTGTACGACCAACCCTGCGACGCGGTCGTGTTCCTCCAGACGATCGAGCACGTGCAGGACCCGCCCGGCGTGCTGCGCCACTTCAAGGAGATGCTGAGGGACGGCGGCACGGCCTACGTGTCGACGCCCAACGTGCTCACGCTCGCGCCGCCGGGGGCGGAGCGCTCCGGCAACCCGTGGCACGTCCGCGAGTACAGGGTGGACGAGTTCGAGGCCGTCTGCCGCGAGGTGTTCGACGGCGTGGAGCTGTACGGCCTCTTCCACGCCGGCAAGCTGCGCGCCCACGAGCTGGCGCTGCGGGCCGGGTGGGACCGCGTGCACGCCGCGCTCGGGATCACCAAGCCCTTCTACGACCGCTTCACCCCGGCGATCTCGGCGCGCGACTTCACACTCAGGCGGAGCGGGCTCGAGCGGGCGCTCGACTTCCTCGCCGTGCTCAGGTGAGGCCGCCCCCGGACCCGCCGGAGCTCCCCGAGGCAGCCCGCCCGCGCTGGCCCGCGTGGTACGCGCCGGTGGCGCTGGTGGCGGCCTTCGGCGCGGTGTCGGTCCTGGTCGCGCCGTTCCTGCCGGTGCTGCTGATCTCCGGCCTCTCGGACACGGCGGCCGCGGTCGCCCTCCTGATCCTGCTGCTCGTGCAGGACAGCGTGCTGGTCGGCACGGCGCTCCTCTTCGCGCTCGGCGGCCGGCGGCTCCTGCGACCCTGGCACTTCGGCATCCGCGCCACACGCCTCTGGCCGACGGTCGGCTGGGCGGCGCTGGCCATCGCCCTGATGCTCGGGTTCGAGCTCGCGTGGATCGCCCTGCTCGGCGTGGACGAGGGCAACGTCGATGACCTCGAGCACACGGGCGCGGTCGCCGAGACGGCCGTCGCGCTGGCCGTGATCGTGGTCGCGCCCGTCACCGAGGAGTTCTTCTTCCGCGCCTTCTTCTACCGCGCGCTGCGCACACGGCTGGCGGTGTGGTCCGGCGCGCTGATCGACGGCCTCATCTTCGGCGCGCTCCACTTCGACGGCGTCGACTCGCTGCCGGTCCTCCCGGTCATCGCGGTCTTCGGCGTGGGACAGTGCCTTGTCTACGAGCGCACCGGCTCCCTCTTCGCGGTGATCGCGATCCACGCCTGCTTCAACACCTTCGCGACCGTCGGCGTCGCACCCGTGCCCGCCCTGGTGGTGGGCGCCCTCGTGGTGCTCGGCTGCCTGCTCCTGCCCCGGCTCGCCGGTCGCCGGCCGTCCCCGGTGGCGGCATGAGCGCGCGGCCCGGCGCGCTCGCGCTCGTCCTCCACTCGCACATGCCGTACGTGGAGGGCTTCGACACCTGGCCCTTCGGCGAGGAGTGGCTGTGGGAGGCGGTCGCGTGCGTGTACCTGCCGCTGCTCGAGGTGCTGGACGGCGCGCCGCTCACGCTCGGCCTCACGCCGGTGCTGTGCGATCAGCTGGAGGCGATGCCGGACGGCGCCGGCGAGCGGTGCATGCGCTTCCTGCGGGAGATGCGAAGGACCGTGCACGAGCTGGACTCGGCGGCCCTCGACGAACAGGGGGAGCAACGGCTCGCCGCCGAGCTGCGCCGCGCCGCGGCCGACTACGAGTCGGCCGCCGGCGAGCTCGAGCGCCGCTCGCTCGACGTGCTGAACGCCTTTGCCGCACTCGAGCGCGTGGAGCTCTGGACCTCGGCGGCCACTCACGCGCTCCTGCCGCTGATGGCGACGACCGCCGGCCTGCGGCTCCAGCTCGCCACCGGCATCGCCTCCCACACCCGCCGCTTCGGCGCCTGGGGCGGCGGGCTGTGGCTGCCGGAGTGCGCCTACGCGCCCGGGCTCGAGCACGACCTCGCCGACGACGGCGTGCGCGCGTTCTGCGTCGACCAGACCGCGGCCTGGGGGCTGGGCGCCCCGGAGCACCTGCGCCCCGTCCAGACCGAGGCGGGACCGGTGGCGGTGCCGATCGACTGGCAAACCGTGGAGCTCGTCTGGCACTCGGAGAACGGCTACCCCGCCGACGGCCGCTACCGCAACTACCACCAGCGGACCGTCCACGACCTCCGCCCCTGGGACAACGCCGGCCGCCCCTACGACCGCGACGCCGCGCTGGCGGCGGCGCGCGAGCACGCGCGGCACTTCGTCTCGCGCGCGCGAGAGCGCGTGGCGGACGGCGGCCTCTTGTGCTGCGCGGTCGACACCGAGCTGCTCGGCCACTGGTGGTACGAGGGGCCCGCCTGGCTGGCGGCCGTGCTGAGGGAGGCGCGCGACCAGGGCCTCGAGATGGTCACGGTCTCCGAGGGGCTCGAGCAGGTCGAGGCGGCCCCGGCGCCGCTCCAGGCCTCGACCTGGGGCACCGGCAAGGACCTCTCGACCTGGGACTCGCCGCCGGTCGCCGAGATCGCCTTCGCGGCGCGCAGCGCCGAGCTGCGGACGGTCGCCGCGGCCGCCCTCCACCCGCGCCCGCGCGAGGCGCTCGCCCGCGCGGCGCGCGAGCTGCTCGCCCTCCAGTCGAGCGACTGGGCCTTCCTCGTCACGCGCGGCCTCGCGGCCGACTACGGCTGGAAGCGGTCCCGCTCCCACGACGCGGGCAACCTCGAGGCGCTGCGCGCGCTCTCCGGCGAGGGCCCCGCGCCGGAGCCGGGTCTGCGGAGCCTTGCGCCGGACCTCCACCTCGCGTCGCTGACGACGCCGTGACCGAGGTGCGGGTGGACATCCGCTCGGAGGCCGACGTCGTGACCGCGTGCCAGGAGGGCCGCGCGCTCGCCGAGCGGCTCGGCTTCTCTGGCTCGGCGCTCGTGCAGGTGGTCACGGCGATCTCGGAGGTGGCCGGGAACATCTGGCGCCACGCCGGCCGCGGAGAGGTGCTGGTCGCGCCCGCCGGCGAGCCGCCCGGCGCCGGGATCGCGATCCGGGCGCGCGACGACGGCCCCGGGATCCCCGACGTGGAGGCCGCCATGGGCGACGGCTTCTCGACGGACGGCGGCATGGGGCTCGGCCTGCCCGGCGCGCGGCGGCTCGTGGACGAGTTCAGCATCGCCTCCGAGGCGGGGCGGGGCACGACCGTGACGATGGTGCGCTGGCGCGCCGCGCCCGGCGGCGAGCCGGCGCCGCTCGTGGAGCTCGGCTGCGAGCCCGGCGCCGGCCGCGCCGTCGCCGCCCCGTTCGCGGGCGGGATCCTGCTCGCGGCCGTGGCGGGCGCGGCGCCGGGGGCCGACGGCGAGCGCGCCGCGGAGGCGGCCGCCGGGCTGCTCGAGCGCCGCGCTGCGGGCTCGCCGATCGCGCTGCTCGAGGAGTGCCACGCCGCGCTCGCGGGCACGCGCGGGGCCGCGATCGCGCTCGCGTCGCTCCACGAGCTCGACGCGACGCTCACGTGGCTCGCGGTCGGCACGGCCCCGCCGCTGCTCCTGAGGTCCGGCGCGCGGCGCGACTTCGCCGTGCGGCTCGCCCCGGCGCTCCGCGGCTCGGTCGGCGCGTCGCTGCCGCCCCTACAGGCCGCGACGCTGCCGGTCATGCGCGGCGACGTGGCGATCCTCGCCGCCGGCCCGATCGACCTGTCACGCGATCCGGCCGCGCTCGGCGGGCGGCCCGCGGCGGCGCTCGCCGCGGAGCTGTCCGGCGGGTCGCCGGTCGTGGTTGCCCGCCTGCTGCGAGGGGTGCGCGAGCGGCGCGCGTGACGACGGTCCACCATGTAGGGTCAGAGCGGGACAGCAAAGGGGGAGAACGGGTATGGCACGAAAGACCGAGGACTCCTCGGGGAAGGGCAAGCGCGCCGCAAAGTCACCCGCGAGGACCACCCGCGCCGCGGCGCGCCGGGCGGTCGACGCGCAGGCGGGCGACGGCAGTGCGGTCCTGCTGAGGGAGCTCGTCGGCCACCTGCGCCAGAACCGGAGCCAGCTGCGCGAGGAGTGGGCGCGCCGGATCACGGACGCCCAGCTCCTGACGGCGATGAGCCCCGAGGAGATCTTCTCCGAGGCCACCTCGGTCTACGACAACTACGTCGAGGTGCTGGAGACCGGAAGCGTCGAGGCGCTCCAGGACTACGCCCGCAACCTGTCCGAGCGGATCATCCCCAGGGGCGTGGAGACCGACGAGGTGCTCGGCATCGTGCTCCTCCTGCGCGACGTGCTCGCCCGCTCGCTGTTCGAGAAGTACCAGGCCGACTTCGACCTGCTCAACCGCGTGCTCGACGCCTACGAGCCGGCCGCCAACCGGATCGCCAACACCGTGGGCGTGAGCTTCGTGCAGGAGCGCGAGCGCATCATCCGCCAGCAGCAGGAGGCGATCCGCGAGCTCTCCACGCCCGTGCTCCAGGTGCGTGAGCGGCTGCTCATCCTCCCGATCATCGGCGTGCTCGACTCCCAGCGCGCGCGGCAGGTCACCGAGCAGCTGCTGCGCGGCATCCGGTCGAACCGCGCCAAGGTGGTCGTGATGGACATCACCGGCGTCCCGACCGTCGATTCGACGGTCGCCAACCACCTCGTCCAGACCGTGGAGGCGTCCCGGCTGATGGGCGCCAGCGTGATCATCACGGGCCTCTCCTCGGAGATCGCCCAGACGCTCGTGACGATCGGCGTGGACCTCAGCAAGATGACGGCGGTCGGCGACCTCCAGGGCGGGATCGAGCAGGCGGAGCGCCTGCTCGGATACGAGGTCACGAAGGGAGAGGAAGAGGCGGCGGAGATTCGCTAGCGCCGCGCCGGGCTCGTGGCAGTTCCCATTCTCAAGCAGGGCGGTTACCTGATCGCCTCCATCCAGACCGCGCTCAGCGACACGGACGTGTTGCAGCTGCGGGACGACCTGTTGGATCGCGCCGGCTCTCTGCGCTCGCGGGGAATCATCGTCGACGTCACCGCGCTCGACGTGATGGACTCCTTCGCCTCGCGCTCGCTGAGAGCCATCGCCCACATGGCGCGGCTGCGCGGAGCGCAGACGGTGCTCGTGGGCATCCAGCCCGAGGTGGCGTTCGCGATGGTCCAACTGGGGCTGAACCTCGAGGGCGTCCACACGGCGCTCGACCTGGAAGAGGGCCTCGCCTTCCTCGACCAGATAACGGCGAAGGAGTCGGGCGAGAGTGGCGACTGACGACGTAGTCGTACGGATCACCACCGACGAGGACATCGTTACGGCCCGCCAGCAGGGCCGGCGGCTGTCCTCGGACCTCGGCTTCACGAGCACGGACCTGACGCTGATCGCGACCGCGATCTCCGAGGTGGCGCGCAACATCCGCCTCTACGCCGGCGAGGGCCAGGTGGAGCTGCAGCTCGTGGACGAGGGGCGGCGGCAGGGCATCATCGTGGTCGCGCGCGACGAGGGCCCCGGCATCGCGGACATCGAGCTCGCCATGCAGGACGGCTACTCGAGCGGCGGCAGCTCCGGCCTCGGCCTGCCGGGCGCGCGCCGGTTGATGGACGAGTTCGACATCCGCTCGAAGGCCGGACAGGGGGTGACCGTGACCATGAAGAAGTGGAGCCCCTCGAGTGCCTGACACCCCCCTGCTGGAGGTCGGCCTGGCCGGGCGCGCAATGCCCGGCGAGGTCGAATCGGGGGACCTGCACCTCGTCGCTTCGTACCCTGGGGGTGTGTTGGTGGCGGGGATCGACGGGCTTGGGCACGGCTTCGAGGCGGCCGAGGCCGCGCGCGCCGCGCGCGCGTCGCTCGCCGAGGACCCGCGATCCGATCTCTCCGATCTCTTCGTGCGAACGCACGGGCGCCTCGCGCGCACGCGCGGCGCGGCGATCAGCCTGGCGGCCGTCAGCGAGGCGGACGCGCGGCTCACCTGGCTGGGCGTGGGGAACGTCGAGGGCACGCTCGTGCGGGCCGAGCCGGCGGGACGGCCGCGCACGGAGTCGATCCTGCTGCTCGGCGGCGTGGTCGGGTACCAGCTGCCGCGCCTGAGGCCGTCCACGAGCACGCTCGATCCCGGCGATCTGCTCGTCATGTCGACCGACGGGGTCCGCGCCGGCTACCTGGACGGCATCGACACCGGCGCCCCCTCGCAGCAGGTCGCGAACGGCATCCTCGCCGGCTTCGCCAAGTCGAACGACGACGCGCTGGTGCTGGTGGCGCGCTACACCGGCGACGAGGCATGACCCCCGAGCTGGACCGCTTCCGCAGCGAGTACGCGTCGGCGTTCATACGCTATCTGGCCGCCACCGGCGAGTCCGAGCTCGAGTCGGCGTACGAGCTGGGGCGCAGCGCCGTGACCGGCGAGCTCAGCCTGCTGGACCTCTCCGGCATCCACCACGCGGTGCTGGCCCAGTGCCTCACGAGCGCCTCGTCGCCGCAGGAGATCGAGCGCGTCTCCGCCGCCGGAGCGGACTTCTTCAGGGAGGCGCTCGCGACCTTCGACATGACCCAGCGCGGTTTCCTGGAGGCGCAGGAGACGGCGCAGCTCGAGCAGCGCCACGCGAGTCAGCTGCGCGGGCTCGCCGACGCCGCCCTTGCCGTGAACTCCACGCTGTCGGTCGACGAGATGCTCGACCTCGTCAGCCGGCGCGCGCGCGAGGTGATCGGTGCCGTGCGGGCGATCGCCCAGTTGGGCGACGCGCCCGAGGACAACCCGCCGCAGCGCGGCCCCGACCGGCTCGTGGCCCGCCTGATCGACCGCGACGGCCGCCCCTTCGGCTCGATCGAGGTCACCGGCAAGCGGGAGGGTGACTTCACCGAGGACGACGAGTCGATCCTCGTGCAGCTCGCCCAGATGACCTCGGTGGCGATCGAGAACGTGCGGCTCTACGAGCACGAGCGCGGGATCGCCGCGACCCTGCAGCGCAACCTGCTGCCGTCCGGGCTGCCCGACGTGCCGGGCGTGGGCGCGGCGGCGCGCTACCTGGCCGGCGGCGCCGGCGTGGAGGTGGGCGGCGACTGGTACGAGCTGATCCCGCTCGCCAGCGACAAGGTCGGGGTGGCGATCGGCGATGTCGTCGGCCGCGGCGTGCGCGCCGCCGCGATCATGGGCCAGCTGCGGGTGGCGCTCCGGGCGTACGCGCTCGAGTTCGAGTCGCCGGCGGTGGTGGCGCGGCGCCTGGCGGGGTTCTTCCAGACGATCGACCCGAATCAGATGGCGACCTGCGTCTACGCCGTGCTCGAGCCGGAGAGCGGCCTGCTGAGCTACACGAACGCCGGGCACCCGCCGCCGCTGCTCCTGGGCTCGGACAACCGGGCGACGTACCTGGAGGGCGATCCCGGCCTGCCGCTCGGCGTTATCGCCGACACCGTCTACACCGAGGCGTCGGTCACGCTCGCCCCCGGATCGACGCTGCTGCTCTACACGGACGGCCTGGTGGAGGAGCGCGGCCAGCCGATCGACGTGGGCCTCGAGCGGCTGCGCTCGGTGGTCGCTGACTCGTCGCACGAGCCCGACCTGCTCTGCGACCGCGTGCTCGACGAGCTGGTGGACGGCGCCGCCGGCGACGACGTGGCCCTCCTGGCCGTGCACTCGCTGCCGCTCGTCAGCGAGCCGCTCCTGCTGACGCTGCCGGCCGACCCGGCCACGCTCCTGCGGCTGCGGCGGACGCTGAAGGGCTGGCTGAGGCACGCCGGCGCCTCCGCGGAGGAGTCGCACGACATCGTGCTCGCCGCCTGCGAGGCGGCCGCCAACGCGATCGAGCACGCCTACGGGCCGGGCGAAGCCGCGTTCGAGCTGGACGTGCGCGTGACGAGCGGCGACGTGACCGTCGGCATCCGCGACCGCGGCCGCTGGCGGCCGCCGCGCGACCCGCGGCGCGGGCGCGGGCTGCCCGTCATGCGCGAGTTGATGGACGCGGTCGAGGTGGACTCCACGGCGGAAGGAACTAACGTATTGATGCGACGCACGTTGGGCGACCGCCAGGGGAGATGAGCGAGCTCGCGCTGATAGAGATCGAGGACCGCGGCGACCTGATCGTCGCGGACGTGAGCGGCGAGATCGACCTCGCAAACGTCGGCCAGGTCAGGCGCCGGCTGCTCGACGCCGTGCCGAACCACGCCACCGGGCTCGTCGCGGACCTGACGGACGTGCTCCACCTGGACAGCTCCGGCGTGCACCTGCTGTTCGAGCTCGCCCGCTCGCTGCAGCTCCGCCAGCAGCGCCTGTGCGTGGTCGCGCCACCCGAGGCGCTCGGCACGCGCGTGCTCTACATCACGGGCTTCCATCGGATCGTCCCGGTCACGACGACCGTCGGCGAGGCGGTGGCGAGGCTCGACGCCGAGGCGCCGGCGGCGCCGGCGTAAAATCGTGGCGCCCAGGCAGGCTCCAGGCCGCCTCGGCGCCGCCCTGATGGTGATGGTGATCGTCGTCTGCCTGACGGTGCTGGTCGGCATCGCGATCGTCTGGCTGCGCTTCACGGGCGCGGGCATCCCCGCCGGCGACGTGCTCGACGCGGTCTCGCTCGGCGACCTCTTCCTGCTCGGCGGCGGCCGCCTGACGCTGTTCGCGCTCATCGCGGCAGCGGCGGTCCTGCTCACCTGGTTCATCGACCACAGGGCGACCGAGCTCGGCCACGCCGTCGCGCTGACCCTGCTGGCGGTCATCGGGGTGCTCGTGGCGATCGCGCGCTTCGACGCCTCGGCCCAGGCCCGCGTGGCGGCGACCGTGGTGGTCGTCGCGGCGGGCGTGCTGGCCGGCCTGATCGGGCTCGCGACCACGGACAATCCGGTCCACGACTGGCTCGACGGGCGCCGATGGGTGATGCCCGCGGGCCTGGCGGGCCTCGCCCTCGCGTGCGCGCTGGTGTTCTGGGTCGTCGACGAGCGGATCGCGGCGGTGGTCGTGCTGGTGCTCGGGCTGGTGGCGTCCTGTCTCTTCGCCCTCGCGCTCGTCCGCCCTCGCCGCCGCGCCGGGTGGCTGCGGAGGCTGCTCGAGACCCCCGGAGTCGTGCTCCGCGCGGTCGCGGCGCCGATCGCCGTCCTGCTGGTGGCGGGCCTCGTTTGGCTGTTGCTCGGCAACTGGGCGGTCCCCCTGCTGATCGCGCTCGCCGCACTGCTCGTCGCCGCCCTGCTGGCCTTCCTGCCGAGGAGGAGGACCTTCCGCTGGTACGCCGTGTGCGTCTTCTCGGCCGTCCTGGTGTTCGCGTGCACCCTCAGCGCGCTCAACACGTGGTGGGAGCCGGACCTGCGGCCCGTCGCGCTGCTCCTGGACGACGGTGGGGAGCGGGTCGGGTTCTACGTCGCCGACGGGCCGCGGGCCTTCTACTACGGAACCGTCCGGCGCTGCCGGCGCGACCCGCGCGACCTGGTGCTGAAGCCGGGCCGCCCGCTGTCCGGCACCGGCCAGGTGATCCGTGTCTCGCAGGCGGACATCCGGACGAAGCGGGTCGGGTCCGGCGCCGGTCTGGGCCGGGTGTTCCAGCGGGCGGACGGCCTCCTGAACGAGCTGCGCGTGGAGGACGGGCTGGCGCCCCATCGGGCCCGCGCCCCCTGTAGTGAGGAGGGCCCGATCGACCTCCGGGTCCGGCACGCCCGCCCGCTGCCCGCCCGGCGCGCCGCCGTCCTCGCCGAGAGGTTCCGGCCGATCCTCGAGTTCGACTCGCTCGAGGCCTGGCGCCCGTTGAACATCGACACGCTCCTGTCGGAGCGCCGCGGCGGCGAGCCCGCGCACCGAGTCTGCGATGCCACGTGCGAGCCGCTCGAGGACCCGCGGGAGTGGGCGGGCTCGCGCTGGCACAACCTGGACCTCGCCGGCGACGACCTCGGCGGCAGCGACTTCTCGGGCCCGGACAGCTGTCCCGCGTCGCAGCCGCGGCAGCTCCACGATTGCGATCGCGGCGAGCGCTCGGCGATCTACTACCGCGCGACCGCCGCCAACGACCGCGTGTACGTCGACTACTGGTGGTTCCTCCGCTACAACCACTTCCAGCGCTACGACGCCAAGGTGCTGTGTCGGAACCGCGCCGTCAAGGTGATCGCCGGGGAGATCTGCTCGGAGCACGAGGGTGACTGGGAGGGGGTCGTCGCGGTCACGGCGGCCGGCGACCCGGAGCGCCTCGAGTTCGTCGGCTACGCCGAGCACGAGGCCGTCTTCCGGCATCCCCTGGACGAGCTCGACCACCGCGGCGAGCGACCGGTCGTGTACGTCGCCCAGGGGAGCCACGCGTCCTACCCCCACAGGTGCCCCCGGGAGTGCCCGCAGGTCAATCGGATCCTGGGCGTGCACCTCCCCGAGACGAACACCAACGGCGAGGCCGACTGGGGTCGCAACCCGGAGGCGGCCTGCGGCGGGCCGGAGCCGTGCCTACTCCCGCTCCCGCGCGGGTCGTGGAACTCCGCGACCGGGTTCTGGGGGAGCCAGGACTGCCGCTCGGGCCGCCGCTTCTGCCACCTGGCACGCGCCCCGCGATCGCCGTCCGCGCAGCACCGCTACCGGGAGCCGTGGTGCTACACGAACCCGCGCAACGGCCACCTCGAGTGCGATCCCGAGCGGTGACCGAGGCTCCAGCGGCGGGCGGCCGGCGCGCGCCGGCGATCCGCGACACCCCCCGCGTCCGGCGAGTGTGGCGCGTCTGAGTCAACCCCTGGTTGACTGAAAGCTGCCACGCTCCCGCGCCGCGCGGCGTTCGCGGCGCGCGGGTTGCGACGCGTGACCAGGCGCGGGCGGGGGCTACGCCCTCCAGCCGAGCCGCTCGGCGGCCGCGCGGATCGTGCCGAGCACCGTCTGCACCGACGGGCGGCTCGCGTCCGTGCGCCGGGTGGCGGCGAAGATCGTGCGGTGCGGGGCGTCGCCGGCGAGTCTCCGCACCGCGATTCCCCGGTGGTCGGCCGCGGCAACGAACTCCGGTAGCAGTGTGACCGCCTGGCCGCTCGCGACCAGCGCGAGGCTCACCACGGCGTCGTTCGTGCGGTGGCGCACGTCGGGCTCGAAGCCCCCCAGCTGCCGGCATGTGCCGGCGACCATCTCCTCCCAGGGGCTGCCGCGGTGGCCGGTCGTCCAGACCTCGCCGGCCAGCGCCGGCACCGGCACCGCGCGGCGGTGGCGGCGGGCCAGCGGGTGGTCGGCCGGCAGCACGAGGCCGACCGGGTCGCGGTGCAGGTCGTGCCGGTC
>DASXAA010000080.1:0-22156 GCA_036407035.1 Thermoleophilaceae bacterium
GTCGGCGCGGATCCGCCAGCGCTCGGAGGCGTTGTTGGCGTCGCCGCGGGTAACGAACGTGACGTCGTCGCCGCGGGCGTGGATGCGCCGCACCCTGTGGGTGATCAGCCGGCCGGCGTGCTCGGGGTCGCGGAACGTGACCACGTCGCCGGGCCGGGCGTCGAGCGGGTGGATCCGCTTGACGACGACCACGTCGCCGACGCCGAGCGCGGGCTCCATGCTGCCGGACAGCACGGTCACGGGGTGGCCGCCGAATGCGAACGGCGCCAGCAGCGCGATGGCGATCCCGCAGCCGGCCCCGGCCGCCGTCCAGCCGAGCCAGCGGAGGAGGGTGCCGAGCGCCCGCTTCACCGCCGTGCCCTCGCGCGCGTCTCGACGGTCACGTCGGCCTCGCGGCCCTCGTAGTCCCCGGTGGCGCCCTCCGGGATCCACACCCGGGCGGAGACCGTCAGCGTGTCGCGCACACGCAGCGGCACGGCGCGTGTCCAGTGGCGCAGCCGGCGGAGCGAGCCGCGGAAGAAGGTGCGGTCGTCCGTGCGCAGCTCGACCCTCACCATCCGGTCGAGGTCGCGGCTCGACGGGAGCCCGCGCAGACGCACGCGGAGGTCGGAGCCGGTCACGTTGCGCACGCGCAGCGTGCCGTGCGCGGCGCGGCCGCCCGGCGCCAGCCCGCGGGCGGTGAGGAAGTCGCCGTCCGACTCCACCTCCACCTCGCCGGGCGGCACCGCCACCATGCGCACGTCGGCGCCGAGGGTGCCGCCGTGGGCGGGCACCCTGAACGCCAGCAGGAACAGGGCGGCGAGCGCCAGCCCGGTCGCGAGCCCGATCGCGCGCGTTGCCCTGTGTCGTGAGCTCATCATGTCGCGAACCGGCCGCAGAAATGGCGGCGGCGGGGCTCCCCCTCGGAATACCCCGCCGCCGTCTGCCGATGCCCCCCTGGGGCTACTGGTTGCGCGCCTCCCACCGGATGGTGTGCGACCCGGTCGTGAGCGACTGGGCCGCGTCGGGCGCGCTGCCTGAAAGGGTGGCCGTCACCCGGTACACGACCGAGTTGCCGTTCACCCAGCTGGTCCCCGCACCTGGAAAGTCGGAGACCCCCGACGCGTAAGTCGTCGGGAAGGTGTTGAGCGTGTTGTTGAAGAGCGGGCCGCCGGAGTCCGGCACGAAGCCCGTGCAGCTCGGGAACGAGGGGCTGGGCTGCGTGCCCGGCTCGATCTGCAGGTTCACGTATTGGCCGAGCGCCCCGATCGTGCTCGGCGTGTACAGCTTCACGTCGGCGCCGAGCGAGCCCGTGTAGCTCACGCGGATGCACGACTGCACCTGGTCGCCGGGCTTGGCGTTCGGCATCGTGTACAGCGCAGCACCGGCGTCGTTGTCCGCCAGCACCACGGTGCCCGCGGTCACGGTGTTGCCCGGGTTGTCCGTCTGGCTCGAGAAGGCGGAGAACGCGCCGACCGTGGCGATCCCTCCGACCACACCGAGCGCCACGAGGGTCCGCAGGACCTTCCTGGTCTTGGTCATGGCGTGTTCGTCCTTTGCTTCGTGGCCAGGGCGCGAGGCTCGTGGCCTGGGTCTGGGTTGGGGGCGGAGCCGGGGGGAACACCGACGCCGCCCGGCAAGTTGTCGGCTTCCGCCCTCCCCTCTTTGAGGTAATTGGACGGATGTCCGAGGGTCGGCGGGCCGGGTTAAGGCCCCTTTGCAGCCGGTGCCGCGATTACTCTGGACGCCGATGCAGCCGTATCGGATCAGGCGCTCCGACCGCGCCCGCCACGCCCGCATCCTCGTGGACGGCGACGGCGTGGAGGTCGTGGTGCCGAGGCGCTTCCCGCTGCGCGCCGTGGAGCCGTTCGTGGAGGAGAAGCGGCCGTGGATCGAGCGGACGCTGCGGCGCATGCAAGAGTCGGAGGCCGAGCTGCCTCCGGCCCGGCTCGAGGACGGCGGCGGGGTGCCCTACCTGGGCGAGCGCCTGGCGCTGCGCGTGCGCGTGGAGCTCGGCCGCACCCGCGCCCACGTGGCGCGCCGGGGCCGAACGCTGTACGTGCGGGTCGGGCACGGCGGCGAGGAGGCCGTGCGGGAGGCGCTCGAGCGCTGGTACCGGCGCCGGGCGCGCGACGAGGTGGCCGCCCGCCTGGACGCCGCCGTCGCGCGCGCGGGGACGGACTACACCGGCCTCCAGATCCGCGGGCAGCGCAGCCGCTGGGCGAGCTGCTCGTCGACCGGGGCGATGAGCTTCAACTGGCGCCTGATGCTGGCGCCGGCGGCCATCCTCGACTACGTGGTCGAGCACGAGGTGGCGCACCTCCACGTGCACGACCACTCCGAGCGCTTCTGGTCGCTGCTCGCCAGACGCTGCCCCGGCTGGCGCGAGCACGAGCGCTGGCTGCGCCGCCACGGGCACGCGCTGCGTCTCTGACTAGAGACCGAGCGGCGACGGCGGGATGCGCGTCTCGCCCGTGACGTCCGGCACCACGAACGCGACCTCGTCCACGAAGCACCACGACCAGTCCTCGCCCGGCTCGAGCGAGCGGATGAGCGGGTGGCCGGAGCCCTCGGCGTGCTTGGTGGCGTGGCGGTTCGGCGAGTCGTCACAGCAGCCCACGTGACCGCACTCGAGGCAGATGCGCAGGTGCAGCCACTGGCCGCCCGCGGCGAGGCAGTCGGCGCAGCCCTCCACGGACTCGGGCAGCTCGCGGACCCGGACGTGATCGAGGTGCGTGCAGGCGGTCATCGGCTCTCCCAGCGGAACCAGCGTACCGCCGCGAAGATGCCGAACAGCGACCAGCCGCCGATCACCGCCAGCGCGGTGCCCTCGTCGATGCTCGCCCCGGTGATCCCCGCGGACAGCCCGTCGATCACCCACTTGAGCGGCAGCGCCTGGGCGATCGAGAGGAGCGCCTGGGGGAGGTCGTCGCTCGAGTAGAAGACGCCCGAGATGAAGATCAGCGGCAGGAACACGGCGTTCGTGTACGCAGGCGCCGAGTCCTCGTTCGGGATCACGTGCGCGAACGCCACGCCGAGCGAGGCGAAGCAGATCACGCCGAGCCCCGTGAACGCGACCAGCACGAGCGGCTCCTGCGGCCACTCGACGCCGTACGCCACGTGCCCGATCACCACCACCAGGGCGACCTGGACGAACGCGTTTGCGACAGTAGAGCCGATGAAACCGGCGAGGTAGGAGGCGGTCGGCATCGGGGTGCCGCGGATCCGCTTCAGCACGCCCTCGTCGCGCAGGAACGTGAGGTTGAAGGCGAGCGCGTTGAAGGTCGTGGCGAGCACGCCCATCCCCGCGACGCCGGGGATCAGCACCTCGAGCTCGTCGGCGTCGCTCGAGAAGGCGGAGGCGATCAGGACGAGCAACAGGATCGGCAGGGCGAAGTTGAAGAACGCCGCGCTCGGGTTGCGCCAGAAGAGCTTGCGCTCGAGCCGGAACTGCTCCCACGCGAGGGCGACGGGGCTCACTCGCCCGCCTCCGAGGTGAGCTCGAGGTAGATCTCCTCGAGCGTCGGCCGCGAGACCTCGAGCCCCTCGAGCCGCTCGCCGCGTGAGAGCGCGTCGCCGGTCAGGCGGTTGAGCAGCTCGGTCGGGTCGTCCGTCTCGTGCTCCACGCGGCGCCCGTTCGAGAGGTACGACACGCGGTAGCGCGAGCGCTCCGGGCTCAGCTGGTCGGGCGGGCCCTCGGCGACGATCCGCCCTCCCTGGACGATCGCGACGCGGTCGGCGAGCGTCTGCGCCTCCTCCAGGTAGTGCGTGGTGAGCAGGACGGTCTTGCCGAGCTCCTTGAGGGCGCGGACGGCGTCCCATGCCGTGCGCCGCGCGGCGGGGTCGAAGCCGGTGGTGGGCTCGTCGAGGAAGATCAGCTCCGGGTCGCCGATCAGCGCCAGCGCCATGTCCAGGCGCCGCCGCTGGCCGCCGGAGAGCTGGTTGGTGCGCGCGTCGGCCTTCTCCTCGAGGCCGACGAGCCTGATCGTCTCCTCCGGGTCGCGCGCGTGCGGGTAGGGCTTGGCGAAGTGGCGCAGCGCCTCGCGCACGGTGATGCGCGGGTAGAGGCCGGAGCTCTGGAGCACGATCCCGAGCCGCTCCTGCAGCTCCCTGTCGCGGCTCTCGGGGTCGCGGCCGAGCACGCGCACCTCGCCCGCCGAGCGGCTGCGATAGCCCTCGAGGATCTCGACCGTGGTGGTCTTGCCGGCGCCGTTCGGCCCGAGCAGCCCGAACACCTCGCCGCGCTCGACCTGGAACGAGATGCCGCGCACGGCTTCGACCGAGCCGTACGACTTCTTCAGGTCGGAGACCTCGATCGCCGACACGGCTAGACCCCGGCGCCCGCGCCGCCGCGGCCCTCGCCGGCCGCGAAGCGGCCGGCGCCGCGCCAGGCGGTCTCCCGGGTGGCCGGCCCGTTCTCCGCCTCGAGCTTGAGGCCGTCGGCGAACGGCATCCCGATGCCCTCGATGGCGGCGCGGCGGTCGGCGAGCATGGTCTGCTGCGGGAAGCGCGCGAGCCCCTCGGCGATCTCGAGCGCCCGCTCGAGGTGGCGACCGGGCGGCACGACCTCGTTGACGAGCCCCAGCTCGAACGCCTCCTCGGCGGGCACGATCCGGCCGGTGAGGATGATGTCGAGTGCGCGGCCGAGCCCGACGATCCGCGGCAACCGCTGGGTGCCGCCGTCCACGAGCGGCACGCCGAAGCGGCGCTCGGTGAAGCCGAGGCCCGAGCCCTCGGTGGCGATCCGCAGGTCGCACCAGAGGGCGAGCTCGAGCCCGCCGGCGAGGCACCAGCCCGAGATCGCGGCGATCGCCGGCTTGGACGGCGTCAGCCGCGTGAAGCCGAGCGGACCGCGCGGGTCGTCGAGGCGGGGGCCGAAGGTCTCGATCGCCTTCAGGTCGGCGCCGGCGCAGAACGCCACGCCGCCGGCGCCGGTGAGCACGAGCACGCGCGCGTCGTCGTCCGCCTCGAAGCGGTCGTAGGCCTCCGACAGCAGGTCCGCGGTCGGCCCGTCGACGGCGTTGCGCCGCTCCGGGCGGTCGATGGTGATGACCGAGGCCGCGCCGATGCGTTCGTACTTGACCTGTTCCACGGCCGAGAACTCTGCCAAACGGCGCCGTTCAGGCCGACGCTGGTGCGAGCGCGTCCATCAGATCCGCGTCGAGGTTGCGCAGCGCGCCGTGGAGGAAGGACTCGCAGAGCGCGGCGGCGTCGTCGACGCGGAGGTCGGGGTCGCGCACCGCCTCGCGGGCGCACCACCTGTGCGCACCGACGATCATCGCGGCCACCAGACGCGGCCCGGAGCCCTCCGGGCGGCCGGATATCTCCACGACCAGCTTCGCGATGCGGTCGATGCGCTCGTCGATCGCGTGCTGGACGATCTCCGCCGCGGCCGGGTAGCGCTCGCCCTCGGAGATCAGCCTGAAGCCGTCGGGCCGCTCGCGCACGAAGTCGAAGCCGGCGGCGTTCCAGCGGTGCAGGCGCTTGCGGAACGGCTCGTCGGCGCCGCTGTCGTAGGCGGCGAAGAGCCGCTCGGTGAACAGCCTGTGCTCGCGCCGCAGCGCGGCCGCGAACAGCTCCTCCTTCGAGCCGAAGCGCGCGTAGAGCGTCGGCTTCGTGGTCCCCGCGTGCGCGGCGATCTCGTGCATCTTCGCCCTGTCGAACCCGTGGGCGGCGAAGACCGCGCAGGCGGCGTCGAGCAGCTCGTCGTCCGAGAGCCTGTACCGCGGTGTGGGGGACGGCCCGGCCAGTTGACGACCACTTTACCCGCAGGTAAAGTTCCGCCGCAACTTTACCCAGCGGTCAAGGGGAGGGCGTAGATGCGACTGCAGCTCAGGGCGATTCGCGGAGCGGCGGGCTGCGCCTTGGCGGTCTCCGCGGCGCTGGCGGCGCCCGCGGCCGGCAGCGTCCCGACGCCGAGCGTGGAGGGCCCGATCCCCTCGACGGCGCAGCCCGGCGACCCGTCGCACGACTACGTCTTCTACTCCACGCCGCTCGACCTGCGGCGGGCCGGCTACACGGAGAACGAGTACTTCATCTCGGGCACGGCGACGCGCTACCCGTCGAACCCGGCCGACCCGTTGGCCGACGCCACCCCGATCGGCACGATGCCCTACAAGACGCGCATCGTCGTCCGCCGGCCGGCCAACCCGAAGCGGTTCAAGGGCGTGGTGGTGGTCGACTGGCAGAACGTCACGGCGGGGCAGGACATCGACACCGAGTGGGGCGCGTCCGGGGACTACTTCGTGCGGCACGGCTGGGCCTGGGTCGGGGCCTCCGTCCAGCGCGTGGGAGTGCACGGCTTCGCGCCGCCGAGCCCGCTCGCAGGGCGCGGCCTGAAGCAGTGGAACCCGACCCGCTACGCGTCACTCGACGTGACGAACGGCGGAACCGTGGTCGACGACTCGCAGTCGTTCGACATCTACTCGCAGATCGCGCAGCTTGCAAAGCACCCGGCCCACGGGGCGGGCCCGTTCAAGGGGCTGAAGGTCAGGCGCGTGTACGCGGGCGGCGTGTCTCAGTCGGCCCGCTTCCTGCTCCTCTACTACAACACCGTCCAGCCGCTCGCCCGGGTCTACGACGGCTTCCTACCGGGGCTCGGCGGCCCGCGCGTGCGCACGGACGTCCGGACGAGGATGCTGCGCGTGAACACGGAGAACGACGTCTGGCGCGGCCAGGGCGACCCGGCCATCCGGATCGGCGACACCCGCTACGTCCACACCTGGGAGATCGCGGGCGGCTCGCACGTCCCGGCGTCGGCGGTCTCGCCCGACCCGAACGACTTCCGGGCGATCCTCGGCGGGATCCAGACGCGCGACATCGGGCCGCAGGCCCCGTTCGACTGCGTCAACCCGGGGCCGAGCGACGTGGAGGTGTGGGCGGTCGCGCACACCGCCTACGACGCGCTCGACCGGTGGGTCACCCGCGGCATCGCGCCGCCGACGGCGCAGCCGATCGAGGTGAACGGCATGACCGGCACGACCTGGAACATCGTGCGCGACGCCGACGGCTTCGCGGTGGGCGGCATCCGTCTGCCGAGCGTGACCGTGCCGGTGGCGCTCAACAACGGCGAGAACGCGCCCGCGAACCTGACGAACCCGCTGAACGCGTTCTGCGTCCTGTACGGGACGCACGAGCCGTACAGCCCGGAGAAGCTGGCGTCGCTGTATCGCAGCCACGGCTCCTACGTGCTGAGGGTGGCGGCCGCCGCGGCGCGCCTCGTCCGCCAGGGGTTCCTGCTGAGGGAGGACGCCTCCACGCTCGTCTGGAGGGCGATCCGGGCCGACGTCCCCTGAAAGAGACGCGGCCCCGGCGGGGAGGTCGGGGCCGCGTGCGGAGGGATCTGCACCGCGAATGCTCGCCTGCCTCGGCGGCCTCGGTGTGAACAGGCTGAGAAGTCTCGGCGTTACCAGCCGACGCGGCGGCGGAACTCGACCGCCTTGCGCTGCTCCTTGCGCCGGTCGAGCGCGCCCTGGAGCGCCGAGAGCAGGATCACGGCGAGCGCGAAGAAGATGATCACGCCGAGACAGAAGTAGGTGACGAGCTTGTCGTCGGTCTCGCCGAGCAGGCCCTCGCCGTTGTCGCTCGCCATGGCGGGAGCAACCAGCACGAGCGAGCTCACGAAGACGGCTATCGGGGCGATCAGGCGCATCGAAGGCGAACGATACCCTGTGCGCAGTCGTGACCGACGAGTCCTTCGCGTGCATCGTCGAGATCCCGAAGGGGAGCCGTAACAAGTACGAGTTCGACCACGAACGCCACGTCATAAAGCTCGACCGGTTCCTCTTCTCGAGTGTCGTCTACCCCACCGATTACGGCTTCGTGCCGGAGACGCTGTCGCTCGACGGCGACCCGCTCGACGTCATGGTGTGCGTCTCTGAGCCGACCTTCCCCGGCTGCATGATCGACGTGAAGCCGATCGCGCTGTTCCGGATGGAGGACGACGCGGGCCTGGACGACAAGGTCCTCGCGGTGCCGCTCACCGACCCGGGCTGGAACACTCTCGAGACGCTCGACGACATCCCCGAGCAGCTCCGCAACGAGATCGCCCACTTCTTCTCGATCTACAAGAACCTCGAGAACAAGAAGGTGAGGGTGGAGGGTTGGTACTCGCGCGAGGACGCGATCGAGGAGATCCGCAACTCGCGCGAGCGGTTCCGCTCCTCGGATTGAACGCGCCCGCGGCGGCGTGACTAGGGTTCCCCGCCGTGTCCGTCCTCGAGGCCATCGTCCTCGGGGTCGTGCAGGGGCTGACGGAGTTCCTGCCGATCTCGAGCACCGCGCACCTGCGGATCGTCCCCGCCATGGCCGGCTGGGAGGACCCGGGCGCCGCCTTCACCGCCGTGGTGCAGCTTGGCACGATGGCGGCGGTTCTCCTCTACTTCCGGGACGATCTTCTGCGTATCGCGCGGGCGTGGCTCGGGTCGGTGCGGCACCGCGAGCGCCGCGGCGACCTCGACGCGCGGCTCGGCTGGTACATCGTGCTCGGCACCGTGCCGATCGGGATCTTCGGGATCCTCTTCAAGGACCAGATCGAGAACGGCGCCCGCGACCTCTACCTGATCGGCACCACGATGATCGTGTTCGGGCTCGTGATGTTCGCCTCGGAGAAGGTGGGGACACGGCGGCGGGAGATCGAGGACATCGAGACCCGCGACGGGTTCGTGATCGGGCTCGCGCAGGCGCTCGCGCTGGTGCCCGGCGTGTCGCGGTCGGGCGCCACGATCAGCGCCGGGCTGTTCATGGGCTTCGACCGCACGGCGGCCGCGCGCTTCTCGTTCCTGCTGTCGGTGCCGGCGGTGGTCCTGAGCGGACTGTTCGAGCTGCGCTCGTTCCTGAGCGGCGACGAGGGCGACAGCGGATCAGTCTTCGGCCTCATCGTGGCGACCCTGCTCGCGTTCGTCGTCGGCTACTGGTCGATCGCGTTCCTGCTCCGGTATCTGACGAGCCACTCGATAGTGGTCTTCGTGGTGTACCGCGTGGCGCTGGGCGTGCTGGTGCTGGCGCTGGTGGCGGGCGGGGCGATCAAGTAGGGGCGCCGCGCCGGGCTCGCCGGCTCCGCGCTGCGTCGCCCGGCTTGCGCTGGGTCGCCCGGCTTGCGCTGGGTCGCCCGCCTTGCGCTGGGTCGCCCGGCTCGCGCTGGGTCGCCCGGCTCGCGCCGAGTCTACGGCGGGCAACCAAAGGGGTCCGAGGGGGGGTGGGCTGGTTTGCGACGAAATGTCGGACGGAATCCGGTTCACCCCCCGGTGAATCCCCCGGCATCGGTCCACTGTCGAGTTAGTCCCGCTCAGCGGGACTAACTCGACACTCGACGCTGCCGTGGGTCTGGGCCGTGGGGCGTGGGTCTGGGCCGTGGGGCGCGGGGCCGGGCCGCGGGGCCGGCGCCGTGCGAAGCTTCGCCGCCCCTCGCAACCAGCAGGCCTCCGCGCCGGGCTCGCCTGGCCATTTCCGCTCCGGGATCGCCTAGCCTTGTCCCTGGTGGACAAGCTCTGGAAGTTCGGGCTCATCGCCGTCGTGGCGCTCGTCTTCGTGGTCCTGCCCGGCGGCGGCTCCGCGCTGGACGTGGTCATCACGTTCCTGTCGATGATCTTCTTCGCGGCGATCGCCTTCCTCGGCTACCGCCTGTACCGCCAGTTCAGGCTCGAGCTGGAGTCGCTGCCGCCGTTCAACCGGTTCGTTCTCTACGGCTCGATCGGCACCGCCGTGCTCACGTTCACGGCCACCAACCGCTTGTTCGATGCGGGCGGCGCGGGGGTGATGGTCTGGCTGGCGCTGCTCGTGCTCGCGTCGTATGGCCTGTTCTGGGTCTGGACGCGCTACCGCGCGTACGGGTAGCCCGTCCCGCCGCCCCATCGTCACTGACTTGTAACGCAGCCGCGTTGTCCCGTCACACGCCCGATGGGACATTCCGGGCGTGTCCCCCCGTCACGGTTCGCAGTCCGGTCAAGCCTCAATCGAACTGGTGGGGGCGGTGCCCATCGTGCTGGCGGTGGGCCTCGTGGCATGGCAGCTCGCGCTGGCGGGCCACACGATGTGGCTGGCGGCAAGCGCGGCGAGAGCGGCCGCGCGCGCCGACGTCGTAGGGCGGAGCCCGGCGGCGGCGGCGCGGAGCGCACTGCCGGAGTCGCTCGAACGCGGACTCGAGGTCAAGCGGTTGGAGCGAGGGGCGGTACGCGTGTCCGTCGCGCTGCCGGTGTTGCTGGAGAGCTGGAAGGCGCCGATCCGCGTGTCGGCGGCGACCTCGCTCGGCCGCCCGGGGAGCTGACCCCAGTGCGACGGGAGACCGGACAGGCGTCGGTGGAGGCGGTGGCGATGGTGCCGGCGGTCGCGGTCGTTGCGCTCGTGGTGCTCCAGCTGCTGGCGGTCGGATACGCGAGCGTGCTGGCCGGCAGCGCCGCGGAGGCGGGCGCGCTGGCGCTCGCCGCGGGCGCGAACGCCGAGGAGGGCGCGCGCGCAGCGCTGCCTGGATGGTCGCGCGCCGGCGCGAAGGTGACCGTCGGCGGCGGCGACGTGAACGTGCACCTGCGCCCACCCTCGCTGTTCCCGGCCCTTGCGGAGCGGCTCGAAGTGTCGGCAAAGGCGAGCGTGGAGGGGCCGTGACCGGCCTCGTGGCGCGCGATGTGGTGCACCGAGCCCGACTCGGAGAGGGGCCGGCTCCGGCAGGCCCACGCCGAGCCCTCGGAGAGGCGTCGGCAGGCCCACGCCGGCTTCGGCTGGTGTCCCAAGAGGCTGGATCTCCGCTCGATGCCGGAGAGCCGTGGCGGCCAAAGCTTCGCGTGGTGCCCGACCACACGGAGGCCGCCCCCGACCTCGGTACATCCCCGACTGGCGTGCGACCGCCCCGTGATGCTGTTCCCGATTGCGCGCTCGGCAACGCGCTCGACCGGGTGCTCGAGAGTGTTCCCAACCCCGCGCTCGAGCCCGCCGCCGACCGCACGCCGCGCGCCGGCCGGCGTGTTCCCAATCCCGCGCTCGGGACCGCCGCCGACCGCACGCCGCGCGCCGGCCGGGACAACGCGCTCCGTGGCGCCCGCCGCGGCCTCGTCGCCGGCGCGCTCGACACTCTCCAGGAGTGGTTCCTCGAGCCGGCCGAGACCTCTGATGACGCCGCCCCGCCGTCGCCGCCCCGCCCGCGGCCGGTCGTGGCGGTCTTCGGTCTCGCCCGTGGATGCGGCGCGACCGTCGTCGCCCGTGCGCTGGCGGTGGAGCTCGCGGTTCGGGACCCCGAGGGGGCGGCCGCCGTCTCGTGCGAGGACGCGCCGAGAGGCCTGCCGCTCGCGTCCGGGGGCGCGGCCCGGCTCGCCGGCGTGCTCGACGACCTGCCGGGCGCGGTCACCCGGGCGGTCGGGCGGCTGTGCCTGGTTGCCCGGACCGAGCCACTCGCACTCGCGGACACCGCCAGGTACCACGCGCCGCTCGTTATCGACGCCGGCTCCGCCTCGATAGGCGGCGTTCCGGCCTCGATCGCGGACCACGTCGTGCTCGTCGCGACGCCGGACCTCGAGCCGGCACTCGCGGCGGTGGCCGCGCGATGCGTGGAGCGGGTGGGTCCGGAGCCGCTCGTCGTGGTCACACGCGCGCGCGGGAGGTCGGTGGCGGAGAGCGAGGGCGCGTGGGCGGACGGCGGCAACTGGCACTCGACAGCTACCATCGCGCTGCCCGAGAGCCGAACGGGCGCGCGGCTGGCGTTGAGCGGCCGGGAGCCGCGCTGCCGTCTCGGCCAAGGGGTTGGAGTCCTCGCGGACATGTGTGAGTCCGGCCGTTGACAGCCGAGCTGGTCTTGATCCAAGCATCGGACTGATCCGGGCGCCCTCCCATGTCCGTACGGTGGAGCGATGACGCTTCGAGCCCGCCCACCGCGGCCTAGCCGCAGCCGCGCCTTCGATCCACGAAGGGTTGGCCGCCTGGAGAGCCGCGCTTGGGAGACCTATTACCGTCGCAAGTGGGTCGCGTTCTTGACTGCGTCCATAGGGCTGGTACGGGCCGCCTTCGGGATGAACTGGGCGCGAACGATCGTCGGCGCGTGGCTCGTGCTGCGCGCCAACCAGAAGTGGGCACCGTTTCCGGCAAACGACGCGGACGCCGCGCGCGCTCTGATGGCACGCTTCTACCGGCTGGTCAAGGTGAGCGAGGGAAGTGACCTCGATCCGGGACGGGCCGCGGTGCTAGAGGTCGAATGGTGGCGAGCGCACCGCGCGAACCAGCACGGTGAGCACGGCGAAGAAGAGCTCATCAACGCGCTCCGTGACCTCTACGCCTACACGTACGGCGCCGATCCGGACCACGTTCGCGAGGCAGCCGCCCTCCGGGCAGAGGCGATGGACATATCGGATCGTTGGGTCGGGAGGGGCTGCGATCCGAGCGACCCGCTGCTCGCGCATGAGCGCGTGCTGCTCGTGCGTTCGTACGCCTCGCTGCTGGCCGCTGTGCATCGCTGATCCGACGGCGCCCGGCCTACCCGGTGGTCGACAGGCGATCGCTAGCCTCCACCCGCGATGCTGCCGAACTCCCGACTGGTCGCTCGGGCCGGGTGCCTGCTGCTGTCGCTTCTCGTGGGAGGTGTCGTCGCGGGCTGCGGTGACGAGGCCGATCCGCGGCCGGTGCGGCTCGACGTCAGCTCGCCTGTCGATGCGACCGTGGTGCACGAGGACAGCGTGGAGGTGCGCGGGATCGTCCGGCCCGCCGGGGCGCGGGTGTCCGTCATGGGCCGGCCCGCCACGGTCTCCGGCCGGGAGTTCAGCGCTGTCGTGCCCCTTCACCCGGGCTCGAACGTCATCGATCTCGCCGGCTCCGCGTCGGGGGCGCGGTCGTCGTGGGTGACCGTCCGCATCGCGCGCGAGGTGCTCATGACCGTGCCGGACCTCACCGGGTTGGCTCGCGACGACGCCGTGGGCAGGCTCGAGGACGACGGGCTCGAGGCCGATGTGCACGAGTCGGACGACATCCTCGACGAGATCTTCGGTGGCGATCCTGTCGTGTGCGTGTCGCGTCCGGGCGCGGGCGCCCGGGTCCGACGGGGCACCACCGTCGAGCTGATCGTTTCCCGGGCCTGCTGACCGTCAGCTGTCCGGCGTCAGCGCGATGAGACCGACCTTCGGGTCCCCGTGGTCGCGGCGGACGCCGAAGACGACGGTCCCGGTGAGCGGATCGTCGTCGGCGATCTTGGCGGTGTAGCGGGCCGTGGCGCGGCCGGCCGATCCGGGCTGCACCTTCAGGCCGTCCAGCTCGTAGTCCTCCGTGGCGTTCGCCGCGAACTGGCGCCGGTACTGGCGCACGACCGATGCCCGGCCGTGCTGGGTGTCCCCCGGGGTCACGCGGGTGACGTTCGCGGTGAGGGCGTCCGCCAGCGCGGCGGGGTCCTCCTTCGCGTACGCGGACGCGAAGTCCTGCACGGCCGAGCGCACCTCCGAGTCCGACACGCGCCCGGTGGAGCCGTCCGACCCGAACGGGTCGAGCAGCGCGAGCACGGCGATCACTACGGCTGCGGCGAACACCGCCCCGGCTGCGATCACGAGGGCGACGCTCGCGGGACGCCGGCGCGCGCGGCGAAGCCGGGCAGTGGGACCGGGCGCGGCCGCCTGCCTGCGCGAAGCCCTGGCGCCGCCCGCAGCCGCCCGCGGGGGTGGCTCGTCGCGGCCGCCCGCATCCGCCCGTGGGGGTGGCTCGTCTCGGCCGGCGGCTGCCCGCGGTGGCGCCTCGCGGCCGGCGGCCGGCGGTGGCGCGTCGCGGCCGGCGGCTGCCCAGGCGGCGTCACCCACGACGGCCCGCGGTGGCGCGTCCCGCTCGCCCGAGGCGGCCCCCTTCTCCCCCTCCGGCGACGGCAGTCGGGACGTGGCCGCCTCCGACGGTGGCTGCAGCCGCGATGTGGGGGCGTCCGCCGGCGGCTCGGCCCACAGGCCGATCTTGCCCGCCTCAGCGCTGCCGTTCGTCCGCGTCGGACTCGGCCCTCGCAAGCGTTCCGGGGCGCCGGCCGCCGCCAGGGCGGCCTCGACCAGCCGGCCGGCCGACGGGTAGCGGTCCTCCGGGCGCTTCGCCATCGCGCGTGCAACCACGGCGTCGAAGGCCGCCGGCACGCCCCCCACCTCGGAGGGCTTCGGCGGCGGCTCGTCGAGGTGGGCGCGCATCGTCGCCGCCACGGTGCGGCGGGCGAACGGCGGTTCTCCTGTCAGGGCCGTGTAGAGGAGGCAGCCGAGCGCGTAGACGTCGGTGCGCACGTCCACGCGGCCGGCCTCGAACTGCTCCGGCGCCATGAAGTTGACGCTGCCCAGCCAGGCGCCACTCTCCGTCAGCCGCGTGTCGGCCGAGACCTCGAGCGTCAGGCCGAAGTCCGTCAGGTAGACGTGGCCGTCGTCGGAGGCGATGAGGACGTTCGCCGGCTTCACGTCGCGGTGGACGAGGCCCGCCGCGTGTGCGGCGTCTAGACCGGCGCCCACCTGCTCCACGATCCTCGCCGCCGAGACCGCGTCGAGCGCGCCGGACTCCGCGATCAGGGTCTGAAGATCGGTGCCCTCGACCCATCGCATCACGATGTAGAGCCGTCCCTGCTCCTCGCCGGCGGCATAGACGGGGATCACGTTCGGGTGCTCGATCGACGCCGCCAGCCGCGCCTCCCGCTCGAATCGGGCCAGGAAGGTCGAATCCGCGGCTCGGTCGGGCGAGACGAGCTTCAGCGCCACCGCCCGTCCGAGCGGTAGCTGGGTCGCCCGATAGACGATGCCCATGCCGCCGCGCGCCGCAACGCCTTCGATGCGGCAACCGGCGAACATCGAGTCCAGAGCCAAGTCCGACACGGGAATGAGTGTGACGGACGCGCCCGGAAGCATGCGGATCTTCGGACGTTTTCCATGTGTGCGCTATCGCTCACAGCACAAAGGGGCCGAATGCGATTCTGTCTCCATGTCGGAGTGGACGGCGACAGTTCGAGCGAATGCCACTCCCAGCCGGGTGCTGGAGGTGCTGACGCATCCCGAGAAGATCCGCACCTGGTCGCCGATCGATTTCGAGCTGGATGAGCTGGACGGCCGCCGGCTCGCCGCGGGGACGCGGGGGCGTGTGACCGGGAAGCTCGCGGGCGTGACCGTCGGGTTCGACCTCGAGGTGCACGCCGCCGAGAACGGGCGCCTCGAGCTGTCGGCTGACGGCCCCGTCGGGCTGGACGTGCTCTACGAGCTGATTCCCGACGAGGTCGGCGCTGCGCTGAACGCCAGAGTGGCCGTTCGCAAGGGCGGCGGCATCACCGGGCGGCTGATAGCGAACGCCACCGCGGCACTGCTCGCGGCCGGCGCGCTCGAGGAGGCGGCCGGGCGGATCGCGCGCGTCGCCGAGGAGCCGCGGGCGCTGCCCGCGGCCGCGTAGACCGGCGCGCGACGAGAAACCGCCGGTGCGTAGCCCGGCGCGTGGGTTCGAGAAACCGCCCGCGCCGTCCGGGAGCCGCGCCCTGCGGGCGGAACGGAGCGCCGTCCGGGCATTGAGAAGTTCGGGGCGACCCCCTGTTCTGCGGTAACCCCTGATGCGGCGCCCACACCCGCCGGTCACGCTCGGCGGATGCCCGTCCGCCGATCGCTCCGCCTCTGCCTCGCCACCGCCGTCGCCCTCGTGCTGGCGGCGGTCGCCGTCGTCGCGTGGCCGTCCGGAGGGACGGCGGATACTCCAGCTCATGCCTTCGCCGCCCGGGCCATTCCGGTGGAGGCACGCGGACCCCTGTCCGCCGCCCTCGGCCGCGACGACGGTCGCTACCGCGTTGCGGGGGGTCACGCGCACAACCCGTCGCAGCGGCTCGACGCGCGCTTCTCGTCCACCGGCGTGACGATCGGCTCGGGCGACGAGCACGTGCGCCTGAGCCTGGCCGGTTACGGGCGCGCCGGCGCGCTCCAACCCGCGCAGGCCGCCCGGCCGCGGGTCAAATCGAACCGCGTGGACTATGCGCGCGGGGGACTCAGGGAGTGGTACGCGAACGGCCCGCTGGGGCTCGAGCAGGGCTTCGACGTCGCGCAGCGCCCCGCCACCGGGCGCGGCCCGCTGCGGATCTCGCTCGAGGCGCCGGCCGCCCGCCGCGCTCACGGCGCGGTCGACCTCGGCAACGGCCTCCGATACGGGGGCCTCTCCGCCAGTGACGCCCGCGGGCGCACGCTGCCGTCGGCGCTACACCTGCGCCGCGGCCGGATCGAGATCGCCGTCGACGACCGTCGCGCCGCGTACCCCGTGCGGATCGATCCGTTCGTGCAGCAGGCCGAGCTGACGCGCGGGGACGGAGGCGTGAACGACCTGTTCGGCGCTTCGCTCGCGGTCACGCACGACACGATCGCCGTCGGTGCGCCGGTCGAGCAGGTCGGCGCCGCGACCGGTCAGGGCGCCGTCCACGTGTTCGAGCGGCCGGCGTCCGGCTGGGCGAACGCGCGCGAGACCGCCAAGCTGACGGCCTCCGAGGGCGCCGCCGGCGACTCCTTCGGCTCGGTCGCCATGACGGCCGGGGGCGCCACCATCGTCGTAGGCGCGGCGAACCACAAGGTGGGCGACAACGGCGGGCAGGGCGTCGCCTACGTGTTCACGCGCCCGGGGAACCACTGGGCCGACGTGCACGAGACCGCCAGGCTGACGGCGTCGGACGGCGGCGTGAACGACGCCTTCGGCACCGCCGTCGGCATCTCCGGCGACACGATTGTGGCCTCGGCTCCCACCCACAAGGTGGGGGACAACGTGCAGCAGGGAGCGGCCTACGTCTTCGTCGAGCCGGCAGCCGGCTGGAAGGACGCGACCCAGACGGCGACGCTGGTGGCTCGCGACGGCGCCACGCAGGACGCGTTCGGCATCGGCGGCGGCGTCGCCATCGACGGCGACACGATCGTCGTCGGGGCCTCCAACCACGACCACGGCGGGAACGTCGACCAGGGGGCGGTCTACGTGTTCACGAAGTCGCCCACGGGTTGGGTCGACACGATCGTGCCCGTCGAGCTCGAGCCCACCGACGCGGCCGCCGGCGACCACTTCGGCTTCGCGGTGTCGATCTCCGGCCGCACGGTCGCGGCGGGGGCGCCCTTCCACCAGATCGGGCAGACGCGCCAGGGCGCCGCCTACGTCTACGTCGAGCCGGTCAGCGGCTGGGAGCAGACCGCGGGCGGTGCGCAGAACGCCGAGCTGACCGCCGCCGACGGCGCCACGAACGACAGGTTCGGCGCCACGGTCGGTGTGTCCGGCGACCGGGTCGTGGTCGGTGCCCTCCTCCACCAGGTCGGCTCGAACGTGGCGCAGGGCACGGCCTACCTGTTCACCAAGCCGCCGACGGTCTGGCGGGACACGAGCCAGGCCGAGGAGCTGACCGCCGCTGACGGGACCGCCGGCGACTTCCTCGGCGACGCGGTGGCGATCTCCGGCAACGCAGTCGCCGCCTCCGCGCCGATCCATACGGTCGGCACGGACCGGTTCCGCGGCAAGGTCTACGTGTTCAGCCAGCCGCCTGCCGTCGCGATCGCCGCCCCGGCGAACGGCGCGACCTACACCCGCCGCCAGTGGGTGGCGGCGGCGTACGCGTGCAGCCCGGCGCCAGGGGAGAGGGTCACCGGTTGTGCCGGGCCGGTCGGGAGCGGCGCGCCGGTCGACACGAGCGGCGTCGGCGCCCACTCGTTCAGGGTCACCGCGACCGACGGCGACGGCGTGGCGGTCAGCCGGAGCGTCTCGTACACGGTGGTCGCGCCCGGCCCGTCGATCACCCGGCTCCGCCAGTCCGCGCGCGTCTGGCGCCGGGGGCGCAAGCTCGCCCGCGCCGCGCGCAGGCACCGGAGGCCGGTCGGCACCACCTTCTCGTTCCGCCTCAACGAGCGCGCCGGCCTGAAGTTCTCGTTCAGCCGTCTGTCCGGGCGGCACAAGCGGCGGCCGGCCGGCAGTCTGCGTGTGAAGGGGCGCGCCGGCGCGAACCGGGTGCGGTTCGAGGGCCGCCTGTCGCGCAAGGGGCGGCTGCGGCCGGGCCGCTACACGATGCGCATCACCGCGACCGACAGCGGCGGCCGGCACGCCACGTCGCGGCGGCTGAGCTTCACGATCGCCCGCTAGACCGTGCGGGCGCGCCCGGATTCGAGGACTTTGGTGACTTTGCCCCCCTAGGAGGGGGAAAAATCGCCAAAGTTCGTCAGGTGCCGTTCAGGTCAACCCCCGGTTGACGGAGACCGGCCCGGTCGGCCCGGCGCCGGGCGCCCGCCTCCGAACGGGCGCTGCTCGCGGTGGAGCGCGACAAGTAGCGCGCTTGCCCGCCGCGGCGGCGCTGGATACGGTGGCGGGGACTTCTCATCCCCGAGGGAGGCACTGGATGTTCAAGACCATCGTCGTCGGCACCGACGGCTCCGACACAGCGCAGCGGGCGGTAAGCAAGGCGGCGGAGATCGCCTCGTTGACGGGAGCGAGCCTCCACGTCGTCAGCGCCTACAGCGGCGGTCCGGTGCAGGTCGGCGGCGGGGCGGAGCCCGAGGCGAAGGATTGGGCGATCGGCGCCGACTACAACGCGGAGGCCGTCCTTCAGCGCACCGCGAGCCGCCTGCGCGACAACGGCATCGACGTGGGCGAGCACGCCCCGAAGGGCGATCCCGCGGACGGCATCGTCGAGGTGGCGACGCGCGAGAAGGCGGACCTGATCGTGCTCGGCAGCGTCGGGATGCAGGGCAAGCGGCGGCTGCTGGGGAGCGTCCCGAACAAGGTCTCGCACCACGCGCCCTGCGACGTGCTGATCGTGCACACGGCCTGAGGGGGGCGGCGCGGAAGCGCCCCGCGCCGGGCACCCGGCGCGCGCGGGCTAGCCTCGCAGTCGTGCGCACCCTCATCGCAGCCGCGCTCGCCGTGGCCGCGGCGACCGGGTTGGCCGTGGCGGCGGTACACAACGACGACGCGGGTCCGCCGCCGGCCGCCACCACCAGACCGGCCGAGCCGGCGCTGCCGGCGCCGGACGTCGCGATCCCGCGCGACCCGCGGAGGCTCGCGACCGCCCTCACGGCCACGACCAGGCGGCTGCGCGAGGCGCTCACGCGCTGGGACCCCGCCGACCCGGTCCCCGAGGACGTGACCCTGCTCGCGCTCCACCATCAGCGCATCCTGCGCACGCTGGCCGCGCGCCGCGCCCTCGGCGACGCCGCGGTGCGGCGCCTGCCGCGCGACGTCGGGCCCGAGGCGCGGGACACCGTCGCGGCGCGCCGTCAGCTGGCCGCCATCCCGCGCTCGCCCGGCAGGCTGCCGCGCGTGCGGATCGCCGATGCCGCGCCGGCGGCGCGGCTCCGCGAGTTCTACGGCGCGGCGCAGCGCCGCTTCGGCGTGCACTGGTCGGTGCTGGCCGCCGTGAACTTCGTGGAGTCGGCCTTCGGCCGCGTGCGGAGCGCAAGCGAGGCCGGCGCCCGCGGCCCGATGCAGTTCCTGCCGTCCACGTGGCGGGTCTACGGGATGGGCGGCGACATCGACGACCCGCGCGACGCCATCATGGCCGCCGCCAACTACCTGCGGCGGTCAGGCGCCCCGCGCGACTACGCGCGCGCCCTCTTCGCCTACAACCACTCGACCCACTACGTGCGCGCGGTCCGGCGCCTCGCCGCTCGCGTGCGCCGCGACGAGCGCGCGTTCCTCACCTACTACGCGTGGCAGGTATACGTGCGCACGCCGAACGGCACCCGGCGCGTGACCGGGCCGGGCCTGCGCTAGCCCTCCACGCGCGCGGCCGCCAGCGCCTCGGGCCACGACTCGACGTACTCGATCCGCACCATCACGCCGTCGCGGAACGTGGTCACCTGGTGGTAGAGCTCGTCCTCGATCGCCAGCCCGCTCTCCTTGCCGCGCGCGTAGTGGCGGAGGCGGACCGCCACCCGGTCGCCGGCGTCGATCACCTCCTGGGGCTTGAGCTGCAGCTCGTCGAACGTGTCGTCGAGCCCGTCCCAGAAGCGAATGATCGCGGCCGGGCCCTTGGCCGAGTCGGCGGCCTGGAGCTCGGGCAGCACCCAGTCCACGTCGGGGTGGAAGTGCCGCACGGCGGCGTCGAAGTCGCGGCGGTTGTAGGCGTCGATGTAGTCGAGCGTCTTGTCGACGTTCTCTTGCGACATCGACCCGGAGTATCGCGCGCGACGTTTGTTGTGCGGATTCAACGGACGCCGCGCGGCGCGGCGTCGCCCACCATCGCGGGCATGCGCCATGCCCTCCGCCTCTCGATCGCGGAGCTCGTCACGGGCGAGGTCCGACGCGAACACGGTGGACCTCGACATCTACGTCTCAACCGGGCTCAGGCTCACCGCGCGCGACGCCGCCGGCAACCGCTCGCCGCGGTCCACCGCAGCTTCACGATCGTCCGGTAGCCGAGCGTGCGCAACCGTGCGGAACCCCCCGATGCCGCGCGCGCGGGCCGGCCCTACCGTCGCTGCTCCATGCCACGAAAGGACCGAGCCACATGAGGTCATCGATTCAACGCGTAGGCGGGCGGCGCCGTGGGACTGTGCTGAGCGCCGTCACCGGCGCACTCGCGGTCGCCATGCTCGCCTTCGCCGCGTCGCCGGCGGCGGCTTCGTACTCGGCGCAGGTCGACGCCGGCGGCACCCTCAGGATCACCGGCAACGCCGACAGCGACACCCTCGTGCTGGCGACGTCCGCCGACCAGCTCCTGCTCGACGTCGGCGCCGACGGCACCTCGGACTTCAGCTTCGACCTCGCTGCGTTCACCGCGATCGACGTCAGGGCGGGCGGCGGCGACGACCGGGTGCAGCTGCTGAACAGCAACGTGCTCCCGACCAAGGCGATCACCGTCGACGGCGGCGGCGGTAACGACACGCTGCTGGGCAGCAACGCGCCCGAGCGGCTGATCGGCGGCTCCGGCAACGACTTCGTCGACGGCAACATCGGCGCCGACACGGCGGACCTCGGCTCCGGCGCGGACACCTTTCAATGGGATCCCGGCGACGGCAGCGACACCGTGGACGGCGGCAGCGGCCGGGACGCCCTCGACTTCAACGGCTCGAACATCGGCGAGCGCATGAACGTGTCCGCCAACGGCGACCGCGTGCGCTTCACGCGCGACGTCGCGGCCATCACGATGGACCTCGGCGGGATCGAGGCGGTCAACGTCCGGGCGCTCGGCGGGGCCGACACGGTCACGGTCGGCGACCTGAGGGGCACCGGCCTCGACACCGCCGCCGTGGACCTGGCTGGGTTCGACGGCGCCGGCGACGAGGCGGCGGACACCGTGATCGCGAACGGCACGCCAGAGGCGGACAGCGCGGACGTCGGCAGCGAGGAAGGGAGCATCGTCGTCGACGGGCTCGGCGCCGAGACGCGCGTCGCGGGCGGCGAGCAGGCGAACGACACCGTCGATGTCGACACGCTCGGCGGCGACGACGGGGTCACCAGCGGCTCCGGCCTCGCCGGGCCGGCCGCGCAGGTCACCGTGAACGGCGGCGAGGGCACGGACACCGCCACCTACGAGGGCACCTCTGGCGACGACACGATCGGCATCGCCCGCAACGGCACGGCCGTGACGACGTTCGCGACGGGGACGGCCCTGTTCAACACGAACGTCGAGGGCCTCGACGTGATCGGCCGCGGCGGCGCGGACACGCTGTCCGCGAGCAACGGCATCGGGGCACTCACTCACCTGACGCTCGACGGCGGCAACGGCGATGACACCCTGCGCGGCGGGGACGGCGCCGACCTGCTGCTCGGCGGCGGCGGCGGCGACCTCGTGGACGGCAACATCGGCGCCGATACGGCGGACCTCGGGGGCGGCGCGGACCGCTTTCAGTGGGACCCGGGCGACGGCAGCGACAGCGTGGAGGGCGGGTCGGGCAACGACGTCCTCGACTTCAACGGCTCGAACATCGGCGAGCACCTGGAGATCTCGGCGAACGGCGGACGCCTGCGGTTCACGCGTGACGTCGCCGCCATCACGATGGACCTGAACGACTTCGAGGGCGTGGTCGTCAGGGCCCTCGGAGGCGCCGACACCCTCACGGTGGACGACCTCGACGGCACCGGCGTCAAGAACGTCGACGTCGACCTGGCCGGCTTCGGCGGGGTTGGCGACGCCGCCGCCGACACCGTCGTCGCGAACGGCAGCGACGGGAAGGACGTGGTGAACGTCACCAGGGTGCTCGGCCAGGTGGTCGTGAAGGGCCTGGCGGCGCAGCTGCGCCTCGACGGCAGCGAGCCGGCGAACGACGCGCTGCGG
>DASXAA010000081.1:0-3568 GCA_036407035.1 Thermoleophilaceae bacterium
CGATCGGTCGTGGCCTTCGCGATCCGGTAGAGCGGATAGGCGCCGAGCACGTACACGACCGCGATGAGGGCGAGCAGCGCCAACACGACCCCGCCGCTCACCGACGAGGAAAGAAGCACCATCACACATACCTCCAGGAGGGATTGACGCGCCGAGCGGCACGTTCACGTGAGATATCGGCGTCGCCCCACTGCGATCGATCCCCCGAAGGGTGGCCCAGCACGACCCGCGACTACGTCGATTCGGGGATGGCGCCATACCCGTCGCCGGCCGATGGGCGGACCATGACTCTGGGCGGAGAGATCAAGCTCCTCGACGATGTGGCAGCCAGCCTCCGGGCGATGGCATCGAACGGGGTGGCGTACGACGACGACGTCGTTCGGTGGCTTGCCGACCAGGTCGAGCGGGCAGCCGACTACGCCCAGGAGCTCGCCGATGTCCGCGCGGCGTTGGCGCTCCTCGACCAGAAGCCGGAGTAGCCGCCCGCGGTTTGCCGCCCGCGGTACACGGGCAGTGAACCGCCGTGTGTGCCGACCCCGAGCGAGAATTCGATGCGTCGCCCTACGATGCGGAGGGCCGCGTCGGCGTCCCCGGCGCGGAGGGCTGGCGGTATCTGCCGATCCGCCCGGCCGGCGGGGGCGCGCTCGACGTGACCCTCGCGGGCCCTGACGATGTGCACGTCGCCTTCACCGTCCCCGACTTTCTCAGTCGCGGCGACGAGCTGGGCGAGGTGGCGCGCATCGTGATAAGGGCATGGGAGCGGATGGATCGCGCGTCGGGTCTCGGCGCATGACATCGGAGACGCCCCGGAGGCAGCCGCCGCCGCCCGCCGGCGAGCCGCTCGACGCATGGCCGATCGATGAGGGCCACGACGTGGTCGGGGCGATCGTCGACATCGACGGCACGCTCGTCGACACGAACTACCACCACACGGTCGCGTGGGGGCGGGCCTTCACCGACCACGGCGTCGACGTGCCGCTCTGGGGGGTGCATCGCCACAACGGCATGGGCGGCGACCAGCTCGTCGCCGCGGTCGCCGGCGACGCGGTGGAGGCGCGTCTGGGAGACGACATCCGCGAGAGCGAAGCTCACCGCTACGCCGAGCTGATCGGCGAGGTGAAGGCGCTCCCGGGTGCCCGAGACCTGCTCATCGGCCTGCGCCGGCGCGGCCATCGAGTCGTCCTCGCTTCGAGCGCGAAGCTCGAAGAGGTCGAGCACTACGTGGATCTGCTCGACGCCCGAGAGCTCGTCGACGCCTGGACATCGGGCGCCGACGTGGACCGCACGAAGCCGCATCCCGACCTCATCGCCTCAGCGGCCGAGCGGCTGGGATCCTTGCAGCGGCTGGTCGTCATCGGCGACACGACGTGGGACGCGGTGGCCGCAGACTCGGCCGGCCTGCCCGCCATCGGCCTGCTCTCGGGTGGTTTCGGAGCGGACGAGCTGCGCGATGCAGGCTGCTGCGCGATCTACGCCGACGCCGCAGAGCTCACGGAGTCGCTCGACGAGGCGCTGGCCGCAGCCGCGCCCATCACCTAGGCGGGATGTCCAGGCTGGATGCCGCCGGCCCGGCGGATGTCGAGCGGCTCGAACGGCTCGACCGCCCAGACCGCGACCGGCTCGAGCAGGAAGCCGACGTGGTCGCCCAGCTGATGGCGCTCGAGGATGCGGCCGGAGAGCCGCACGGGACAGTCGAGAAGGAGCGGCTCGCCTCCGAGCCCGTCCTCCCAGCGGCAGCGGGCGAACTTGTCGACCTCGTCACCGGTCTGCCCGCCGAAGAGCTCCGCAAGGTCGCGCCTGGCGGCCGGAACCACGTGCACGCCCAGGTGCGTCGCCGCCTTCGCCGCCTCGAATGTCGCGTTCTCGACCGAGAGGCACACCAGGAGTCGCGGAGGGTGGATGCTGGCCTGGGTTGCGAACCCCACCAGGCATCCCCCACGGTCCTCGCCGGCCGCGGCCGTGACGACGAGCGCAGCGCCCGGGACCACGTGCGCGAGCTGGGCGAACTCGGTCTCCTCCACCCCTACATGATGCCCGCGGACAGGAACCTGACCGGTGGGTTGTCGTGGGATCGCTGGACGTCGGTCAGGGTGATCTCGAGCGGTCCCGCCTCGAGGCCGTGGCTGGTCAGCATCGGGTTCTCGGGGTCGTCGACCGCGAGCACGACGCACGCATGCTCGCCGCTGTCCGCGCCGAGCACGACGTAGTCGCCCGGCTTCAGCTCGTGCTGTCCGATCTCGCGCGAGTGGCTCAGCATCGTGCCGGTGACGACGCCGCCGCGGAGGCCGAACGACGTGCCGGTCGGGTCGGGGGCGCCGGCCGCCGCAGCGATGCACGTGGCGTACTCGGAGCAGTCGAGCGTGATCGGAAGCTCGTGCTCCTGCCAGCGCTGCAGCGCCTTCGCCGTCTCGCCCGGCGCGCGGACGTCGTTCAGCGGATAGTGGATCTGCCCCTCGTTCCGAAGCGCCCACTGCTGCTCGGCGACCATCCTGTCGCGCACCTTCTGCCGACGCGCGAACGTCTTCAGCTTGGATCGCCCCGAGGCATCGACGTGCCGGAAGAGGAGCGCGTAGGTGCGCTTGCCGATCGTTCCGGTCCTCGTGATGTTGGCGTGCTCCTGAAACGCGAGCACACCCTCGAGCATGTTGGCCTCGAAATGGCCCTGCCGCGCGTGCGGAACGAGCCCGAGCGTGTGGAGCGCCCGCCGGTAGGCGAGCACGTCGAGCCCGGTGTCGCCCTCGCCGACGATGCGGGGAAGCGGAATGGTGGGGTCGTTCGGCATGGATCGATCCTCCTTCGCGACTGCCACACACCAGACGCGAAAGGACGCGGACCGCTTCCCGCCCCGGCGGGTCTAGCCGGCGCGGCGAAGGAGGCGGCGAACGCCGCGGCGCTGGTCGGGCTTCCCGTGCGAGAGCAGCCGAAGCTGGCTGTAGCTGATCGGAGCCTCCGGGTGAAGCGCATGGTCGAGCACGCGGTCGACGGTCTCGCGCTCGTCCTCGTCGATGTCCTCGAACCAGCAGCTGACCATGAATCCGCCCGCCTCCGACTCGGCGGCGACGGAGAGCACCCTGACGCCGGCGCGCACCTCCTCCGAGAAGAAGCGGCCGTGGAAGCGCAGCCGGTCGCCCGTCCGAAGCGGCTTCAGCGTCGCGAAGGTGACGCGGGTCGCAGAGAGCCCGACGACACGGCCCAGGACCTCGGCAGCCTCCGGGAGGCCGCCGCACTCGATCGCCTCGAGGGTCGCGGATCCGCCGATCTCGAGCTGGAAGGGCGTGTGCCGCTCGAGACGGTCGATCGCGGTGGGCCGCAGGGCGAGGTGGGCGCAGCCTTCGCGATCGCGCTCGGACTCCACCAGGAGATCGATCCGCCAGGGCGTGCCGGATGCGTCGATGGCAGAGCCGAAGAGCGTCGCACCCTCGCGAGCCAGGCCGATGCCGGTGCTGACGGTGACGAGCCCACCGGTGCGGTACTCGACGACCGCCGTGAGCCGCCGGCCCGTGTCGGTCTCGAGATCGGCGATCCCGACGTCGCCGAAGAGGAGCGCGATCGCGCCGTCGATGTCGGG
>DASXAA010000082.1:0-16061 GCA_036407035.1 Thermoleophilaceae bacterium
GCTGCGGCTCGGGGAGTCGGGCGGAACGAGGACGCTCGACCTGGGCGACGGCCTGCGCGCGGTGTCCGAGTACGGGACGCTGCGCTTCTCGGTCGCCCAGGAGGAGGCCGCCCCGCCGGAGCCGGTCGGCCTGCCGGTGCCGGGCCGCGCGCGGTTCGGCGACTGGGAGGTGGAGGCGGCGCCCGGGCGGCCGGGCGACGTGAGCGTCGGGCGGCTGGGGGCTGCCGTGACCGTGCGAGCGTGGCGCGACGGGGACCGGATGCGCCCCGTCGGGCTCGGTGGCACCAAGACCCTCCAGGACCTGTTCACCGACCGCAAGGTCCCCCGCGCGCTGCGTCATACGCTGCCCGTGGTCGAGAGCGGCGGCGAGATCGTGTGGGTGGCGGGGGTGGCGGTGGACGAGCGCTTCGCAGCCCCGGTCGACGACCCGGCGGCGATCGGGCTGAGCGCCCGCTCGCTGCGCCGGGTCGTCTGATCGGGACTGGGAACTAGGCCTCCGCGCAGGCGGCCTCGGCGCGCGCCCGCTGCGGTGCGGGCTTCGGCTGCGGCCGCTCGATGACGGTGAGGGCGACGACGAAGGCGACCACCACCAGCGCGGCGCCGATCAGGAACGCCAGGTGGTATCCGCTCGTGAGCGCCGACGCGGTGGACGCGCCGCCGTCGATCAGGCCCTCGCTGCGCGTGGTCGAGAGCGTGGCGAGCACGGCCAGGCCGAGCGCGCCGCCGACCTGCGCGGTCGTGTTGACGAGGCCGGAAGCGAGGCCGGCGTCCTCCTGCGTCGCGCCCGACATCGCCAGCGTCATCAGCGACGGGAAGGACACGCCGATGCCGAGCCCGAGCACCACCAGCGGCGGCAGCACGTCGACGACGTAGTCGCCGTCCACCGGCACGCGCGCGAACAGGGCGAGGCCGGCGGCCACGAGCACCATGCCGGAGAGCAGCGACCGGCGCGCGCCGAAGCGCGTGATCAGGCTCTCCGAGTAGCGCAGGGACAGCGTGCCCATCACGAGCGTGGTCGGCAGGAACGCGAGACCGATCTCGAGCGGGTCGTAGCCGAGCACGCGCTCCAGGTAGAGGGCGCCCATGAAGAACAGCCCGAACATCCCGGCCACGAGCAGCGCCTGCACGATGTTCGCGCCCGACACGTTGCGCGACCGGAAGATCCGCAGCGGGATCAGCGGGTTCCTCGCGGTCGCCTCGCGGGCGATGAACGCCGCCAGCAGCGCGATCGAGACCGCGCCCAGCGCGAGCGCCTGCGCCGAGCCCCAGCCGCTCTCGGCGGCGGGCTTGACGATCGTGTACACGCCCAGCATCAGCGCGCTCGTGATCAGGAGCGCGCCCGGCACGTCCGTGCCGCCGCCGAAGCCGATGCCCTCGTCGCGGGCGAGCAGCCGGTTGGCGAGGATCGCCGTGGCGATGCCGACCGGCACGTTGATGAAGAAGATCCAGTGCCAGTTGATCGACTCGGTGAGGACGCCGCCCGCGAGCAGCCCGACCGAGCCGCCGGCCGACGCGACGAACCCGTACACGCCGATCGCCTTCGCCTGCTCCCGGGGCTCCGGGAACATCGTCACGATCATGCCGAGCACGACGGCGGACGTCATCGCGCCGCCGATGCCTTGCACGAAGCGCGCCGCGACGAGCATGCCCTGGCTCTGCGCCAGGCCGCAGAGCAGCGAGGCGGCGGTGAACACGGCGAGGCCGGCGAGGAAGATGTCCTTGCGGCCGAGGATGTCGCCGAAGCGGCCGGCGAGCAGGAGCAGCCCGCCGAAGGCGATCAGATAGGCGTTCACGACCCAGGCGAGGCTCGACTGCGAGAAGCCGAGGTCCTCCTGGATCGAGGGCAGCGCGACGTTCACGACGGTCACGTCGAGCACGATCATCAGAACTCCCGCGCAGAGCACGTAGAGAGCCATCCAACGGGTCTTTTCCGGTGCTTGTGCAGTCATCGATTGCCTCCTGTCGTTCCCAGTCAGGAGTAGAGACCGGGCGGCGCGCCGGAACTCATCGGCGGCCCGGCGGGACGGACTAGTTCGTCCCGAACACCCGGTCGCCGGCGTCGCCCAGGCCGGGCCGGATGTATGCGTTCTCGTCGAGCTCGCGGTCCATGGCGGCGGCCCAGATCGGGACCTCGGGGTGGCGCTCCTCCACGGCGGCCAGGCCCTCGGGCGCCACGACCAGGCACACCAGCGCGAGCCACTTCGCGCCCGCGCCCTTCAACCGGTCGAGCGCGTGCACGGCGCTGCCGCCGGTCGCGAGCATCGGGTCGACCACGAAGGTGTGCGCCGTGTCGAGGCCGGGGGGCAGCCGCTCGTAGTAGTCGATCGGCTCGTGCGCCTCCTCGTCGCGGTACATGCCCAGGTGCCCCACGCGGGCGCCGGGGAGCAGCCGGAGGAACGCCTCGACCATGCCGAGGCCGGCGCGCAGGACCGGCACGATCGCGATGTCGCTGGTAAGGCGGCTGCCGTTGGTCGGCTCGAGCGGCGTCTCGATCGGCACATCCAGCACGGGCAGCTCGCGGGCCGCCTCGACGGCGAGGATCGCCGACGCCTCGAACAGCGCCTGCCTGAAGGCGGCGTGCCCGGTCTCGCGGTCGCGGAGGACCGTGAGCCTGTCGGCGAGGACGGGATGGTCGACCACCACAAGGCGTTGCGGCATGGCGGGGGCACGATAGCCTCGACGCCGCTTTGCCGCCTCCCGAACGCAATGTCGAGCTCAAGGCCCGCGACCCCGACCCGCGCCGCTCGCTCGAGCTGGCGCTCGCCCTCGGCGCCGACGACCGCGGCGAGATCGTCCAGCGCGACACCTACTTCTCGCGCGCGCGAGGCCGCCTCAAGCTGCGCGAGCAGGAGCCGGGCGGCGCCGAGCTGATCGCCTACGAGCGCACCGACGCGGCCGAGCCCCGCGAGAGCGCCTATCGCGTCGTCCCGGTGAGCGATCCCGAGGCGCTGCGCGAGGCGCTCGACGCCTCCCTCGGCACCGTCGTCGTGGTCGAGAAGCGGCGCCGGTTGCTGCTCTGGGAGGGCGTTCGCATCCATCTCGACCAGGTCGAGCGGCTCGGCGCGTTCATCGAGCTCGAGGCCGTGGCCGGCGCCGGCTCCGACCTCACAGCCGAGCGCGCGAAGGTCGACCGCCTCCGCGACGAGCTCGAGATCGGCGACGACGCGCTCGTCGCCCGCAGCTACTCGGACCTCGTGCTAGACACCCCCGAGGCCCTCCTGACCGCCGCCGAGACCGCCATGCGCAACGCCTACGCCCCGTACTCCGGCTTCAAGGTCGGTGCGGCGCTGCGCACGCCCGCCGGCGCCGTGTACACCGGCGCCAACGTCGAGAACGCCGCCTACCCGCAGGGTCAGTGCGCCGAGGCCTCCGCGATCGGCGCACTCGCGGCGGCGGGCGAGACCGAGATCGCCGAGGTTGCCGTCGTGGCCGAGAAGGCCGACTTCTGCCCCCCGTGCGGCGGCTGCCGCCAGCGGCTCGCCGAGTTCTCCCAGCCGGACACCCCAGTGCACCTGGGGCGCCCCGGCGGCCCGCGCGAGACGACGACGGTCGGCGGCCTCCTCCCGCTCGGCTTCCGGCTGGAGCCGCCGGGGTGAGCGCCGCCGCCGCGGCCGCGGTCCTGAACGAGCGCTCGGGGCTGCGCCCGCGCGTGGCGGTCGTGCTCGGCTCGGGCCTCGGCGCCGTGGCCGGCGCCGTGGAGGGCGCCACCGCGATCGCCTACGCGGACCTGCCCGGCTTCCCGCGGCCGACCGTCGCGGGCCACGGCGGCAGCGCCGTGCTGGGCGAGATCGGCGGCGTGCCGGTCGCGCTGCTCCAGGGCCGCGCGCACGTGTACGAGGGCGGCGACCCCGAGGCCCTGCGCACGCCGGTGCGCGCCCTGCGCGCCGCCGGCGCCGAGATCCTCGTGCTGACGAACGCGGCCGGATCGCTGCGCGCGGAGGTGGGCCCCGGCCGCCTGATGCTGATCGCGGACCACATCAACCTGAGCGGCACCAACGTGCTGATCGGCCCGCACACGGACGACCTCGGCGCCCGCTTCCCCAGCCTCAGGGACGCCTATGATCCGGAACTGCGGGCCGAGCTGAGCGCCGCCGCCGTGGAACTCGGGATCGACCTCGCCGAGGGCGTGTACCTGGCGGCGAGCGGCCCGAGCTTCGAGACCCCGGCCGAGATCCGCGCCTTCCGAACGCTCGGCGCCGACGCCGTGGGCATGTCGACCGTGCACGAGACGATCGTCGCCCGCCAGGCGGGACTGCGCGTGGCCGCCGTGTCGGCGATCACGAACCTGGCGGAGGGCATGAGCGAGGAGGCGCTCAGCCACGAGCAGACGCTCGCCGCCGCCAAGCAGGGCGCGGCCGACCTCGCGCCGCTGATAGTGCGCTTCATCGAGCGGCTGGGGAGCGACTGACCGTGCACGTGCCCGAGCTGATCCGCCGCAAGCGCGACGGCGGCGAGCTGACGGAGGATGAGATCGGGTTCCTCGTCGAGGGCATCGCCGACGAGTCCCTCAGCGGCGCCCAGGTCGGCGCGCTCGCGATGGCGATCCTCCTGCGCGGCATGACGCGCGCCGAGACCGTGGCGCTCACGGGTGCCATGACCCGCTCGGGCGAGGTGCTCGACTGGTCGGACGCGGGCCTGCCCGGCCCGGCGCTCGACAAGCACTCGACCGGCGGCGTGGGCGACAAGGTCAGCCTGCTGCTGGCGCCGATCGTCGCCGCCTGCGGCGGAGCGGTCCCGATGATCTCCGGCCGCGGCCTCGGCCACACCGGCGGCACGCTCGACAAGCTCGACTCGATTCCGGGGTACGACACCGCACCCGACGCCGACGCCTTCCGCCGCGCGGTGGCGAGGGCCGGCTGCGCGATCGTCGGCCAGACCGCCAGCCTCGCGCCCGCCGACCGCCGCCTCTACGCGATCCGCGACGCGACCGGCACGGTCGAGTCGGAGCCGCTGATCGTCGCGTCGATCCTGTCGAAGAAGCTCGCCGCCGGGCTGGATGCGCTGGCGATGGACGTGAAGGTCGGCTCGGGCGCGTTCATACCGGAGCGCCAGGCGACCCGCGAGCGGGCTCGCCGGATCGTGGAGGTGGCTAGCGGGAACGGCCTGCCGACGGTCGCGCTGCTGACCGACATGGACGCCGTGCTCGGCCGCACGGCGGGCAACGCCGTGGAGGTGCGCGAGTCGATCGACCACCTGACCGGCGCCGCGAACGACCCGCGGCTGGTCGAGGTCACGCTCGCCCTCTGCGCCGAGCTGCTCCAGCTCGGGCGCGTCGAGCCGGTCGCGGAGAACGCTCGCGCGCAGGCGGAGCGCGCGCTCCAGAGCGGCGCCGCCGCCGAGCGCTTCCAAGCGATGGTCGTGGAGCTCGGCGGGCCGCCGGACCTGATCGAGAGCCCGGACCGGCACCTCGCGAAGGCTCTCGTAGTCAGGCCCGCGGAGCCCGCCGAGGCCGGGGTGGTGACCGCAGTCGACGTGCGGGCGGTCGGGCTTGCGGTGGTCGCGCTCGGCGGCGGCCGCACGCGCGAGGACCAGCCGATCGACCACGCCGTCGGCCTCACCGACGTGGCCGCCCCCGGCGAGCGGGTGGAGCCCGGCGGCCGGCCGCTGGCGGTCGTCCACGCGGCGGACGAGGACGCCGCCGCCCGCGCGGCGGACCGGCTGCGCGCCGCGTACACGCTCGGCGACTCCGCACCGCTCCGGCACGACCCGGTCCTGGAGGTGCTGCGCTGACCCCCAAGGTCGAGCTGCACGTGCACCTCGAGGGCACCGCCCCGCCCGGCCTGATCCGCCGCCTGGCAGAGCGCAACGGCCTGCCGGTGCCGGAGGGCGTGCTCGACCTCGCCGACCGCTTCGTCTTCACGGACTTCCTCGACTTCCTCCGCACGTACGACCGCGCCGCGAGCGTGATCCGCACCGGCGAGGACTACCGCGACATCACCTACGAGTACCTGGCCTCCTGCGCCCGCGAGGACGCGATCTACGTGGAGCTGATCGCCTCGCCCGACCACGCCCGCCTGGCCGGCCTGAGCGACGAGGAGCACCTCGACGGCATCGGCCGCGGCATCGACGACGCCCGCCGGGACTTCGGCATCGACGCCCGCATCCTGATCTCCTGCGTGCGGAACTTCGGCGTGGAGCCCGCGCTGCGCGTGGCGCGGCACGCGGCCGAGCGGCCGCACCCCTACGTGGTCGGCTTCTCGATGGCGGGCGACGAGGAGAACTACCCGCCGGGCGCCTACGCCGAGGCGTTCCGGATCGCCGCCGAGGCCGGCCTCGGCTGCTCCGTCCACGCCGGCGAGTGGGCCGGCCCGGAGAGCGTCCGTGAGGCGCTCGAGCTGCCGGTCAGCCGCATCGGCCACGGGGTGCGCTCGATCGAGGACCCCGAGCTGGTCGAGGAGCTGGCCGGCCGCGGCATGGTGCTCGAGTGCTGCCCGACCAGCAACGTCGTCCTCGGCCTCTACCCGACCTACGAGGAGCACCCGCTGCCGCGCCTGGCGGAGGCGGGCGTGCGGGTCACGCTGGGCTCCGACGACCCCCCATATTTCGGCGCCTCGATCGGCGGCGAGTACGAGGTCTGCAGGGACCGGTTCGGCTTCGGCGAGGAGCGCCTCGCCGCCCTCACCCGCACCGCGATCGAGGCCGCATTCTGCGGGGAGGGGCTCAAACAGGGGTTAATGGAAAGGGTGTAGGGTGGCGTCGGTTTCGGGCCTGGGAGGGCCCGGGACGTGGCCCGTCTACCAGGAGGGAAGCAATCGTGGAGAGGACGTTCCGGACCGCGGTGATCGCGATCCTCGCCGTGCTCGCGCTCGGTATCGCCGCATGCGGCGGAGACGATGACGACAACGGCGGCGGCGGGGGTGGCAGCAGCACCACCGAGGGCAAGGCCATCAAGGTCGGCGTCGTCACGGACATCGGCGGCCTCAACGACCGCTCCTTCAACCATCTCGCCAACGTCGGCTTCCTGCGCGCGAAGCGGAAGCTCGGCGTCGACGGCCGCGTGCTGATCTCGAAGTCGAACGGCGACTACGTCCCGAACCTGACGACCCTCGCCCAGCAGCGCTACGACCTGATCGTCCCGATCGGGTTCCTGATGGCGGACGCCACCAACACGGTCGCCAGCAAGATCACCACCTCGGACTTCGCGATCGTCGACTTCTCGGCCACCGCGCTGAAGTCCAAGCCGAAGAACGTGCAGGGGCTCCTCTTCAAGGAGCAGGAGGCCGGCTACCTCGTCGGCTACCTCGCCGGCCTCTACGCGAAGGACAACAACGTCGACACGATCTCGAGCGTCGGCGGTCAGAAGATCCCGCCGGTGGACCACTACATCGCCGGGTACCAGGCGGGCGCCAAGGCGGCCAACCCGAGCATCAAGACGCTGAACGGCTACTCCCAGGACTTCGTCGACCAGGCGAAGTGCAAGGAGATCGCGCTCGACCAGATCGCGAAGGGCTCGGGCGTCGTCTTCCAGGTCGCCGGCCAGTGCGGCCTCGGAGCGCTCGACGCCGCCAAGGAGAAGGGCGTGCAGGGCATCGGCGTGGACGCCGACCAGTCCTATCTGGGCCCGCACATCCTGACCAGCGCGCTGAAGAAGGTCGACGTGGCGGTGTTCGACGCGATCAAGCGGGCCCAGGACGGCACCTTCCAGGGCGGCACCGACGTCATCGCCACCGTCAAGAACGGCGGCGTCGGCATCGGCACGATCGGCCCGCAGGGCGTGAAGTACGCCGACCAGATCAAGGAGATCGAGGACAAGATCGCGTCCGGTGAGATCAGTGACATCCCCGACACGGTGAAGTAGGTGCCTGGAGAAGCACCTGCTCTAGAACTACGCGGAATCACGAAGAGGTTCGGTCCCGTCGTCGCCAACGACGGGATCGACTTCGACCTCCGGCGCGGCGAGGTCCACGCTCTTCTGGGTGAGAACGGGGCCGGGAAATCGACGCTGATGTCGATCCTCTACGGGCTCTACCGTCCCGACGAGGGCGAGATCCTCAAGGGCGGGGAGCCCGTGCAGGTGGACTCGCCCTCGCGGGCGATCGAGCTGGGGATCGGCATGGTGCACCAGCACTTCATGCTCGTGCCCGTCATGACGGTGATGGAGAACATCGTTCTCGGCGACGAGCCGCGCCGCGGCGGGCTGCTCGACGTGCGCGAGGGCTCGAAGCGGGTACGGGAGCTGTCGGACCGCTACGGCCTGGCCGTGGACCCAGACTCGGTGATCGAGGACGTGACGGTGGGCACCCAGCAGCGCGTGGAGATCCTGCGGGCGCTGTACCGGAACGCGCGGATCCTGATTCTCGACGAGCCCACCGCGGTGCTGACCGCGCAGGAGGCCGCCGAGCTGTTCGAGGTGCTGCGGGCGCTGAAGAAGGACGGCGTCGGGATCGTGTTCATCACGCACAAGCTGAACGAGGTGCTGGACATCTCGGACCGCGTGACCGTCCTGCGGCGGGGCAAGAAGGTTGAGACCCTGCCGACGGCGGGCCAGACCGAGCAGAGCCTCGCACGGCTGATGGTCGGCCGCGACGTGCTCCTTCGCATCGAGAAGGGGTCCGCGAAGCCGGGCGAGCCCATGCTCGAGGTGGGCGACCTGCACGTGCGGGACGACCGCGGGCTGGAGGCCGTTCGCGGCGTGTCCCTCACCGTGCGCGCCGGCGAGATCGTGGCCCTCGCCGGCGTGGACGGTAACGGGCAGTCCGAGCTGGTGGACGCCATCGCCGGGCTGCGCCACGCCGAGTCCGGCGACGTCGTCGTCGCGGGCCGGAACGTGACCGGCCGGGGCGTGCGGGCCACGTGCGACGCGGGCGTGGCCCACATCGCCGAGGACCGGCACACTCGCGGCCTGGTGCTCGGCTTCACGCTCGCCGAGAACCTCGCGCTGCGCGAGTACCGCTCGGAGCCCTACAGCAGGCACGGGCTGCTCTCGATCGCGAAGATCGACGCGCACGCCCGGGAGCTGCTCGACGAGTACGACGTCCGCGGCGGCGAGCCGGGCAAGCTCGCGAGCGAGCTCTCCGGCGGCAACCAGCAGAAGGTGTGCATCGCGCGCGAGATCGCGAGCAACCCGCAGCTGCTGATCGCCCACCAGCCCACGCGCGGGCTGGACGTCGGGGCGATCGAGTTCGTGCACCGCCGTCTGGTGGCCGCACGCGACTGGGGCCGTGGGATCCTGCTCGTGTCGCTCGAGATCGAGGAGGTGCGATCGCTCGCCGACCGCATCCTCGTCATCTACGAGGGCCAGATCGTCGGCGAGTTCACGCCCGACGCGACCGAGGAGGAGCTGGGCTTCGCGATGACCGGCGGCCGCGGGGACCGGGCCGCGGCGTGACGGTCACGCGGGAACCGGACGAGGCTCCCGAGGCGGGCGCAGCGCTCGCGGGCGACGAGTCGGCGGCCGTCGCGGCCACGCCGGCGGCGCGGCTTGCGGCGTACGTCCGCGGCGGCGGCGTCATCGTCCCGGTGCTCACCGCGGTGCTCGCGTTCCTGATCGCCGGCCTCGTGATGTTGATCACGGGCCACGACCCGCTCGCCACCTACAAGGCGATCTTCGAGGGCACCGGCATCCAGTGGATCTTCCCGTGGGTGACGGGGGACGACCGCGTCACGGCGGCGCTGAACCTCCAGCAGACGCTGATCATCACGACGCCGCTGATCCTGACGGGCCTTGCGGTGGCGTTCGCGTTCAGGGCCGGGCTCTTCAACATCGGCGGCCAGGGCCAGTACATCGTCGGCACGGTCATCGCGGTGTGGGTGGGCTCGTCCTTCTCCGGGATGCCGGCGCTGCCCCACATCGTGCTGTGCATCGTCCTGGCGTCGCTGGCCGGCGCCGCCTGGGCCGGGATCGCAGGACTCCTGAAGGCGACCGTGGGCGCCCACGAGGTGATCTCGACGATCATGCTCAACTGGATCGCGATCTGGGTCGGTGTCTGGGCGTTCAGCCTCAGCGGGCCGCTCCAGAACGATGCGGACAAGTCCGTGCCGGTGTCGAACGACATCGCGGAGGGCGCCAAGCTGCCGGTCTTCTGGGGCGACCCGGCGCTCCAGGGGCTCCACATCGGCCTCTTCATCGCGCTGCTGGCGGCCGTCGTCTACTGGGTGCTGCTGAACCGCTCAACGACGGGCTACGAGGTGCGCGCGGTCGGGCTCAACCCCGAGGCGGCCCGCTACGGCGGGATGAGCGTGGCGCGCAACTACGTGCTGGTGATGGCGGTGTGCGGCCTGTTCGCCGGGCTGGCGGGCGCCCTCGACATCCTCGGGTGGCAGTTCCGGCTGGCGACGAACGACATCCAGGCGGGAACGGTCGGATTCACCGGCATCGCGGTCGCTCTGCTCGGCCGCAACACCGCCAGCGGCACGGTGGCCGCCGCGCTCCTCTGGGGAGCCCTCGTGAGCGGCACGTCGCAGCGGAACCTCGACCCGACGATCTTCGAGCCGGACCTGGCGTTCAACCTCACCACCATCATCCAGGGCCTCGTGGTCCTGTTCGTGAGCGCGGACGTGGTCGTGCTCACCCTGCTGCGCCGCGGGCAGGGCCTGATTCCGCGCCGGAGACGGTCGGCGCCGACAGCGGCCGAGGAGGCGTCGCCGTGACGACGGCGGTCGCGACGGTCCGTCCCGCCCTCGTCGGCGCGCGCCAGCTCGGCTGGGTGGGCGCAGCGCTCGGCGTGCTCGCGTGGTTCATCACGCTGCCGCCCGCGACCGTGCGCACGCCGGTGCCATCGCTCGTTCTCGCCGTCGCCGCGGTCGCGGCCGGCGTGCTCGCCCATCGCGAGGAGAGGCGGCTCGGCCGCGGCGCGATCGCGGCCGGCGTCGTGGGCGGCGCCGGCGCGGTGGTGGCGACCAAGTCCGGGGTCGGCAACCTCGAGGACGTGTTCGTGTGGTCGGCGCTCTTCGCCGCGATGCTGCGCTTCGCGACGCCGCTCATCTTCGCCGCGCTCGGCGGCGTCATCTGCGAGCGCAGCGGGGTGGTCAACATCGGTCTCGAGGGCATGATGTTGATGGGGGCGTTCTTCGGCATCTACGGAGCCGACGTGACGGGCTCGTGGATCTCCGGGGCGATCATCGGCATGGCCGCGGGCGCCGCGCTGGCGCTCGTGCACGCGGTCTGGTCGGTCCACCTGCGTGCCGACCAGGTCGTGAGCGGCTTCTCGCTCAACCTGCTCGCGCTCGGGATCACCGGCTACGTGTTCATCGCCCACTACGGCGACCAGGGCACCCCCGAGAACGTGCCGCGCGTGCCCAACGTGACGCTCCCGCTGATCCAGGACGTCCCGTTCGTGGGCGACGCGATCGGCAAGGCCAACCTGCTCACCTGGCTCGCCCTGCTGCTGGTGCCGGCCCTGACGATCTTCCTCTTCCGCACGCCGCGCGGGCTGCGGCTGCGCTCGGTGGGCGAGAAGCCGCGCGCGGCCGAGAGTGTCGGGGTGTCGGTGTTCAAGACGCGTTACGCCGCGGTCATCGCTTCGGGGTGCCTGGCGGCGCTCGGCGGCGTGTACCTGTCGATCGCGTTCCTCGGCTCGTTCAGCCAGAACCTCACCGCGGGGCGCGGCTTCATCGCCCTCGCGGCCGTGATCTTCGGCGGCTGGAAGCCGTGGGGAGCCCTCGGGGGGGCCCTCCTGTTCGGCTTCTCGAGCGCTCTGGCACAGCGTCTGCCGACGTTCTCCGAGGAGCTCTCCGTGCTCGCTCAGGCGCTGCCGTACGTGCTGACCCTGATCGTGGTCGCGGGCTTCATCGGCCGCACGCGCCCGCCGGCCTCCGACGGCATCCCGTACTCGAAGGAGTAGCCGGTGACCGTCGCCCGGCTAGTGCTCGCCAGCCCGTCGGAGACGGAGGGTCGCCTCAGCGACGAGGTCGAGCTCTACCAGCGGACCTACAACACTCTGCTGCGCTCGAGCGGCGAGACCCAGCTGCGCGTGCTCGAGTCGTCGCACAGGGCGATGGGGTCGAGCCTCCACCCGCTGGCCGACAGCGACGAGCCCGATCTCGGCGCGTTCCTGTACGCGATCCGGCGGCTGCCCGACGCGGTCGTCGGCGCGAGCCTCGTGGTCATGGGGCAGGACCTCGAGGTCTTCGCCGCCAACGGGATCAGCATCCACGGGTGGGACGAGACCGGGTCGCCCGCGCGCCGCCGCCGCTGGCACGTGAGCCAGGACGGCACGCTGGCGGTGCTGATGGCGAGCGCCTCCGACGTGGACGACCTGATCCCGACGCTGGTCGCGTTCCAGATCGAGTGGAACAAGCTGCGGGTCCGCCAGCGCGCGGCCGGGTGGCCTCCCGAGCACGACCCCGATCCCGACGAGTGTGCCGAGGCGCTCGGCGGCGAGGGCGACGACTGGGTGCGGCTGCGCGAGGCCTGGGGCGAGCGCTTCCTCGAGCGGCTGGGGCTGATCGCGGACCACCGCCTGTCGCTGCGCGTGCGGATGCTCGGCGGCACGCAGGTCGGGTACTCGCGCATGACGCGGCGCTGGTGGACGCCCGTGCAGCAGCAGCTCGAGATGCAGGACCTGGCCGACCACCCGATCTACTTCGTCAGCTCGAACACCCACAGCCTCGTGAACATCGCGACCGGCGTGGCGCGCGAGCGCGAGGCGCAGCTCGTGAAGTTCGTGGAGCAGCTGCCCGAGGACGACATCCTGCCCCAGGAGCTGGCCGCCTTCCGCGAGGGCCGCACGGAGGGCTCGTGGGAGAACTTCCTCTACTTCGTCGCGCGGCTGTACTTCGACTCGCACGGCCAGGAGGGGCGCGAGGCGCGGCGCAAGGCCGAGCAGGAGTGCGGCGTCTCCCACCTGACGAGCTCCACGGCGCTGCGCGTGTCGGCGCAGATCATGCCGCTGGCTCGGCTGAAGCCGGAGCGGCTCGACCCGCGGCTCGGCGACGTGAAGCCCGACGCGCTCGCCGCCAGCAACGCGGTGGTGGTGAACATCGACTACCCGCTCGGGGTCGCGGCGTACAACATCCTGCGCGAGGTGGCGGTGGCGAGCTCGGTGCTGTCCGGCGTCTACGTGCTCGGCAAGGCGGCGACGCTGAACGCCGACGTGGGCGACGTGATGATCTCGAGCGTCGTGCACGACGAGCACTCGAGCTCGACCTACTGGCTCGACAACGCGTTCAGCGTGGACGACCTCGCCGGAGACCTGCGCTTCGGCAGCGGGCTCGACAACCAGCGCGCGGTGACCGTGAAGAGCACGTTCCTGCAGAACCGCGCCTACCTCGACTTCTACTACCGCGAGGCGTTCACGGTGGTGGAGATGGAGGCCGGGCCGTACTGCGACGCGATCTACGAGATCGCCGACGCCGACCGCCATCCGGTCGGCGAGGCGGTGAACTTCTCGAAGCTCCCGATCGACTTCGGGATCATCCACTACGCCTCCGACACGCCCTACACGCAGGCGCGCACGCTCGGCGCGCGCGGGATGAGCTACTACGGGATGGACTCGACGTACGCGTCGTCGCTGGCGATCCTGCGCCGCATCCTGCGGCTCGAGGGCGCGCTGGAGTAAAGAGCCTGCTTTTTCGCCGGCTCGGCCTCCACGGTGGCGTTCGCTCGGACGTTTACGGCGGCAACCAGGAGTGTCCGGTTCGTCGCGGCACTCAACCGGCGCGATCCGCGTGGCCGTGTTACGGGCGAGCCAGCTGTGTGACGGGCGGCCGACGCGATTGGCACGGGAGTGTTACGGGAGCGCCTTGTGGCCGAGTGTGGCGGGTCTGGGTCAACCAGTGGTTGACCGAAACGGGCCACACTCCGCGGGCGAGGGTTCGTGCGGCGGGTCGCCACGCGGCGGGGCAGGGGTCCGGGCCGCGGGCGCGCTAGGCCCTGCCAACCGCCATCAGGTGCGGGCTCGCGCCCCGCAGGCTGGGCTCGCTCTCGAGGCGGCGGACGGTGCGCAGCAGCAGCTCGCGGCGGCCGGGATCGCCGAGCCAGTCGTCCAGGTCGCGGACGAGGTCCGCGGGTCCCTCGACGGCCAGCACGCGCACGTCGGTGAAGCCGGCCTGCGCGACCTCCCGCTCGAGGTCGGCCGGGAGGTGGAGGTACGCCGTGGTGAACCAGCGCGGGTGGCGGGTCGGGTTGCGGTGCTGCCCGTCGCGCAGGCCGGACTCGACGATCGCCTCGAAGGCGGGGTCGAGCAGGAAGCCCTGGGCGAGGCCGTCGAGCGCGGGGGCGAAGCGGCTGATCGCGGCGGCGAGGAGCGGGGCGCCGGGCCGGAGCACGCGGCGTGCCTCGGCCAGCGCCCGGGCGCGATCGTCCGTCTCGGTGAGGTGGTAGAGCGGGCCGAGCATCAGCAGGGCGTCGGCGCTGTCGTCTGAGTGGTCGAGGTCGCGGGCGTCGCCGACGGCCGCGCTCGCCAGCGGGCGGGCGGCCGTGCGCGAGGCGACCCGCGCCTGCTCGACGTGAAGCGGCACCGGGTCGATCAGGTGCACCTCGTAGCCCTTTTCCGTGAGCCAGAGCGCGTAGGCGCCGGCCCCCCCGCCGGCGTCGAGCACAGTCGCCGGCGGAGGCGGCAGGAAGCGCTCGATCAGCTCGCGCGTGCGGAGCGCCTCGACGCGCGAGATCGTCTCGAGACGGCTCTCCTCGTCGCCGCGGTCGTAGTAGGCGCGGATCTCGTCGTCGAGCGGCACGGGGTCACAATCGTCGCCGATGCCCGAATAATCGGGGTAGTGGAGCTGAGTGGCAACGGACACGGCCCGCGTCCCGCGGACGCGGAGCTGCTCCGGCGGCGCGACACGGACTCGTTCGCCGAGTTCTACCGCCGCCACGCGCGCCCGCTGGCGGGCTGGCTGATGCGGGTGACGGGGGACGCGGAGGCGGCGGCCGACCTGACCGCCGAGACGTTCGCGGCGGCGCTGGTCGCGCGCAGGCGCTACCGGCCGGACCGGGCGGCGCCGCGAACGTGGCTGTACGGCATCGCGGCGCACAAGCTGAGCGACTGGCGCCGGCGCGGGTACGCCGAGGACGGCGCGCGGCGTCGCGCCGGAATGGAGCGGGTGCCGCTCTCGGAGGACGACGTTCACGAGTTCGAGCGCCTCGCCGGCGAGGTGACCGTGATGGAGCTCCTCGAGGAGCTGCCAGGGGACCAGCGCGACGCGGTCCGCGCCCGCCTGCTCGACGGGCGAGAGTACGCGGAGATCGCAGGCGCCGAGGGCGTGTCGGAGGCGGCCGTCCGTCAACGGGTGAGCAGGGGCCTGGCGGGACTGCGCAGGCGGATCGGAGGGGAGCGATGAGCGAGCGAGCGGCGGGCGACTTCTTCGACCGGCTGGAGCTCGAGCTGCGGGCGGCGGCCGACCGCGGCCCGCGGCGAGTGCCGCGCCCGCGGCCGGCCTTCGCGGTCGCCGTCGCGGCGGTCGCGGTCGCGGTGGTGGTGGCGCTCGCGGTGCTCGGAGGCGAGCGCGAGCCGCGCGTCGCGGGCGGCGCGCCGGGCGTGCCGCCTGTGGGCACGGTGATCGAGCGCGGTGGCGAGAAGCACACGGTGGTCGCGACCGGCACGTCGGGCCGGGTCGGCCGGTGGCAGCTCGAGACCTACCGCAGCACGAGGCTCGCCGACCCGGACACGGGCGAGGAGTACCAGCCCGCCGGCCTGCGCTGCCTGGGAGTGTTCTCGTCCGACCCGCCGAGCGGCCGGCCGTTCGGCGGCGGCCAGTGCGGCGAGTTCCCGCGCACGCCCGGCTTCAGCCGCGTGCAGCACTCGGTCTACGGCCACGGCGGCCACGTCGCGAGTGTGCTCGTCTTCGGCCGCGTGCCGGACGACGCGAGCAAGGTCAAGGTCGTCCTCAGGACGAAGGGCGGTCTTTGGAAGGGGATGAAGCCGCTGACGGGCCCGCCGGGCCAGGGCGACTTCTACCTGTTCGAGATCCCGCCCGGCGTCGAGGGCCGCGTCAATTGGCTCGACCGCGACGGCAACGAGGGCAGCCGCGGCATCGAGCTGCTGCCGCCGTAGCCCTACGGCACCGTCACCGGCGCGATCGCCACCGGTCCCAGCGTGTAGTCCAGCTCGACCGACTGCTCCGTCCCCGCCGGCGTCAGCACGTCCATCGCCTTCGGCACCGTGCCCGGGTCGGCCGTGCAG
>DASXAA010000083.1:0-6318 GCA_036407035.1 Thermoleophilaceae bacterium
CGCGCGCGTACCCGGAGGCGATGGCGACCGTGCCGGCCCGCCGTTCGATCATGAGCGGGCGGCGGATCTTCCCCTTCCGCCACTACCGCCGCCGCCCCGACCTGAACAGCACGCCCGGCTGGGAGCCGATCGCCGACCTCGCGAACACGTTCCCGGCGGTCCTGCGCCGCTCCGGCTACTGGACCGCCTACGTGACCGACAACCCCTTCCTCGGCTTCACGCGCTCCTTCCACGGGTTTCGCACCACCTTCGACCGCTTCGAGAAGGTCCGCGGGCAGGTGTGGACGGGGACGGCGCCGGCGCCGGTGTCGGAGGAGACCCTTCACCACTGGCTGCCGCCGGACGTCCGCACGCCGTACGCGTTGAAGCGGGTGGGGAACTACCTCGGCAGCACGGGGAACGGCCTGGACGAGACGCAGTCGTGCGCCGCCCGCACCTACACGGCCGCCGCCCGGATGCTCGACGAGGCGCGCATGCACGAGCCGTTCGCGCTCGTGGTCGACTCCTACGACCCGCACGAGCCGTGGACCCCCGCGCGCAGGTACCTGGACCTCTACGGCGACCCGGCCTACCAGGGCGCCGAGCCGGCGACCGCGCGGTACATGCGCACGCGCGACTACACGAGCGAGCGACTGGTGCGCCGGATGCGCCAGGTCTACTCGGCCGAGGTGACCCAGACCGACCACTGGCTCGGCGTGTTCCTCGAGCGCTTCCACGCCCTCGGCCTCGACCAGAGCACGGTGATCCTGCTGCTGAGCGACCACGGCTTCCTGCTGGGCGAGTACGGCTGGACGGGCAAGATCGCGTCGATGCTCCACCCGGAGCTGATCCACGTGCCGTTCGTGATCGTCGACCCGGCGCGCCGCCGGGCGGGCCAGTCGAGCAGCTACTTCGCCTCGACCCACGACGTCGGCCCCACGCTCCTGTCGATGGCCGGCGTGCTGGCCCCGGAGACGATGCAGGGCGTGGACCTGTCGCCGCTGTTGGCCGGCGGGCGTCCACCGCGGCGGCGCTACGCGTACGGCGGCTACGCGAACGACTTCTACGTGCGCACGGACCGCTGGGCGATGATGTCCGACAACCGCCCGCTCGGACGCAAGCTGTTCGACCTCCACCGCGACCCGCACGAGCGCCGCAACGTCGCCCGCGAGCACGAGCACCTGCTCGACGAGCTGTACCACGTGGTCGTCGAGCGCACCGGGGGGCGGCTGCCGTTCTACAGGGACTGACCGTCGCTTGACACGAGCCCGGCGCGCGGCATGATGCGCGCGGAACCCGCGGAAGGGAAGGAGCCCGCGCCGTGCACGACCTGACCGTCTTCACCGAGAACCGCCCGGGCGCGCTGGCCGACCTGGGCGAGGCGACCGGCTCCGCGGGCATCAACATCGAGGGCATCTGCGGCATGCCGTTCGAGAACACCGGCGTGTTCCACATCCTCGTGAGCGATCCGGCGCCCGCGCGCGAGGCGCTCGAGAAGGCCGGGATCAGGGTCGGCGGCCACCGCGAGGTGCTGCTGCTGAGGCGCGGCGTGGACATCGTGGACCAGCCCGGCGCCGCCGGAGTCGTGGCGCGCGCGATGGCGGACGCGGGCGTGAACGTCGAGCTGATCTACGTGACCCTGAGCGGCGACGTGGTCGTCGGCGTGGACGACCTCGACAAGGCGCGCGAGGCCCAGAAGCGCGCCGGCGTCCCGGCGGCGCTCGCGTATTAGCGTCCTGAGTCGCTAGATCGCGAGCTCCGCCAGCCCCTCGTCGCGCGTCTTCACCGGCCGGTAGCCGAGCTCGCCCTCGGCGCGCGAGATGTCGATCGTGCACTCGAGCGACGAGACCCAGACCGCGAAGCGCGTGATCGGCGGCGAGCCCGGGCGCTTCAGCACCCGCCAGAGCCACTCCGCCGCGACCGCGCCAGCGTTCGCGGCGCCTGCCGGCGCGGACTTGTCCGGTGGCGCCACCCCCTGGGTCTCGAGCAGCTTCGACACGAACTCGCGGAACACGACCGCCCCGCCGTCGGTGACGAAGTACACGCCGCCGGGCGGCGCCTTCGTCGCGCCGAGCCAGAGCCCCTCGACCGTGTTGTCCACGTGGGTCGTCGCCGTCAGGTGGCCGCCGCCGCCGACCCAGCGGAAGCGCCCGGCGCGCACCATCTGCACGAGCGCGGGGAGCAGGGTGGTGTCGCCCCGGCCCCACACGAACCGCGGCCGGATCACCACGGTCTCGAGGCCGTCGCCGTTCGCGTCGCGCACGCGCTGCTCGGCCTTCGCCTTCGTGGCCGGGTAGAGCGACGGCGAGTCGGGCCGCAGCGGGGCGTCCTCGTTCACGTTCACGAGCGGCTGCCCGACCATCAGCGCCGCCTCGGTGCCCACGTGCACGACCCGGCGGGCGCCGGCGTCCCTCGCGGCGGCCAGCACGTTCTCGGTGCCGCCGACGTTGATCCGCTCGAAGTCGGCGGGGTCGCCCCAGTCCTCGACCTTGGCGGCGGCGTGAAAGACCACGTCGGCGCCCTCGGCGCCGCCGCGCAGGGCGTCACGGTCCTCGAGATCGCCGGACACCGGCTCGGCGCCGGCCTCGCGGACGAGGCCCGCCGCGGCGTCGGAGCGCGCGAGCGCGCGCACGTCCCAGCCCTCGGAGCGGAGGCGCCGGAGCAGCGCCTGACCGATGAAGCCGGAGCCGCCGGTGACGAACGCCGCGGGCACGGCGGGAGACCCTACTCCGTCGACACCGACGGGTCCGTCTGCTCCGACTCCGGCACGGACATCACGAAGTGCGCGGCGGGCTCGGCGGCCAGCGCGAGGATCCGCTCCGCCTCCGCGTCCTGGCCGGTGGCGCGCAGCTCGTCTGCGTAGAGGCCGAGCAGCTCCTGCACGTCGAGCACGCCCTCGGCGTCCAGGTCCTCGAGCGAGACCTTCGCCCCCTTGCCCCTGCGCCGCTCGAGCGCCTCGCGGGTCAGCTTCCACTCCTCGTTCACACGCAGGTACACGCGGCCGCCGGTCTGCCCGGCGCAGAACCACGGCCCGGGGTCGCCCAGCACCACCGCCCGGCCGGCGGTCATGTACTCGAACGCGAACCCCTTGACGTTCGCGCGGTCGGCCACGCAGCCGAGCGAGTCGTCGAGCGGCCGCTCGGGCTCGCCGCCGATCACCACGTCGGCGCCCGACAGCCGGATGCAGAAGCGCGAGTCCGCGTTCCCCTGCACGAACAGGCGGCCGCGCTGCGCGCCGTAGGCGAACGACTTGCCGACCGATCCGTTCACCCGCCGTCCGGCTCGGTTCAGCCCCTTCATGACAGCGACCTTGCCGCCGTACATCGTCTTCGCCACGCCGTCCTGCGCGCCGCCCTCCACCGTGATGTCCACGCCGAAGACGTTGAACGCACCCAGGCCCTGGCCGCCCACGGAGCCGTCGCCCAGTGACAGGCGCGCGACCGCGGCGCCGCCTCCCGGCGGCGCGCCGTCGTAGATGCGCGCGCGCGAGAGCTCGCCGGCCAGGTCGGTGCCGAGCACGCGGTCCTCGGCGTCGATCCTGCGGTCGTCGAGCACGGCGACGGCCGCGGGTCCCGGCGCCACTGCCGCCCGGTCCGACCCGGCGCTGCGCATCATCCGGATCGGGCGCGCCGCGATCAGCCCGGCGGCCTCGCGCTCGTCGGCGGGCTGGGGCAGGTCGAGCGGCTCGAGGTCGAGCATCTCGTCGAGCGGCTCGATCAGCTCCCGCAGGTCCACCGAGCCCGCGCCGCGCGCCTGCACGAGCAGTTCGCTGCGGCCCACGAGGTCCTGGGCGCGCTCGAACCCGAGCGAGGCGGTGAGCGCCCGCACCTCCTCGCCCATCGCCTCGAAGAAGCGGGCGCAGCTCGCGGCGGCCGGCTCGAACACCTGTGGCGTGAACTTCTTGAGCCCCTTGAGCTGCGCCTCCTCCTCGGTCTCGATCTGGGTGGCGATGCCCACGTGACAGGTGTCCAGCTGGCAGCCGCGGCAGATCGTGCAGCCGAGCGAGACCATCGCGAGCGTGCCGAACCCCACGCGATTCGCGCCGAGGCAGTGCAGCTTCACTATGTCGTGGGCGTGGCGGTAGCCGCCGTCGGCCCAGACCTCCACCCGGTTGCGCACGCCCGCCTCCATCAGCGCCAGGTGCACGGCGCGCGTGCCGATGTCGGACGGCAGCCCGGTGTGGCGCAGGGCGTGGGAGCGCGCCGCGCCGGTGCCGCCCTCGAACCCCGACAGCGTGATGATGTCCGCGCCCGCCTTGGCGATCCCCACGCCGATCGTGCCGATGTTCGGCACCACCGGCACCTTCACCGACACGCGCACGTCGGGGTTCGCGGTCTTCAGCTCATCGATCAGCTCGGCGAGGTCCTCGATCGAGTAGAGGTCGTGGTTGTTCGAGGGCGAGATCAGGTCGGTGCCGGCGGTGGCGTTGCGCGCCTCGGCCACCTTGGCGGTCACCTTCTTCGCCGGCAGGTGGCCGCCCTCGCCGGGCTTGGCGCCCTGGCCGATCTTGATCTCCACCAGGTAGGACGAGTTGATCATCTCGCTGGTCACGCCGAACCGGCCCGAGGCGACCTGCTGCCCGCGCCACAAGCGGTACCTGCCGTACATGTCCTGGATCTCGCCGCCCTCCCCGTTCATCGCGACGATGTTGATGCGCTTGGCCGCCTCGGCGTAGGCGCGGTAGGCGACCTCGCCCTGCGAGCCGAAGCTCATCGACGAGATCACGATCGGGTAGGAGTGCAGGCCGACGGAGGCGTCAGCGCTCGCCACGGGCGGCCGGTCGGAGCGCAGGTCGAGGATGTGCCGCAGCGAGACCGGGTGCTCGAGCTCGAGCTCGCGCACCTTGCGCGAGTAGTCCTCGTAGGCCCCCGACCCGTTCGCGGCGGCCACGGCGGCCTTGTAGACCTTCGGGTAGAAGCGGAACGTCTTGCCGGGCTTCGACTCCTCGTCGCCCGCGAGCACGCGCGTGCGGGCGTCGCCGTCGGCGTCGAGGGCGGCGAAGCCGGTGCCGCCGGCGGCCGAGCCGAAGTAGGCGGGCGTGTCGAAGATGGCACTCATCTCGGGGTCGAGGCCGATCGACGAGAACAGGCGCGCGTAGCCGCGCACCTCGTGGATCCCGATCGTGGAGATCACCTTCTCGATCCCCTTGCGGAGCGCGGTCGCGAGCCCGCTGATGTCGCTGCGGTAGTCGTCCAGCAGCGCGACCTCGACCATCGTGTACGGGCACACGCCGTCGGCGCCGAGCCCGAGCGCCACGACGACGTCGTGCACGTTGCGGAGCGCCGCCGAGCGCAGCACGATCGCGCAGCGACGGCGCAGGTTCGTCTCGCCGGGCGGGACGAAGTGCTCGCGCAGGGCGATGTCCACGGCCGCCAGCGCCAGGTGCGGGTCGAGGTAGCGGCGGTCGCCCTCGTAGGCGGTCCGGTCGGACAGGATCACGAGCTCGGCGCCGCCGCGCACGCCGGTGGCCGCCTCCTGCTTCAGGCGCTCGATCGCCCCGCGCGTGTCCTCCGACTCGAGGCAGGAGAGGTCGAGCACCCTGGAGCGCCCGCGGAACTCCTCCCACAGGTCCTCGAGCAGGTACGTCTTGTGCTCGCGCGCCACGAAGCGGTAGACGGAGTCGCCCAGCGGGGCGAGCCCGTCGTGGCCGCCGAGGATGACCGGGAAGGCGGTCTCGAGGGTGGTGCGCGTCGCGGGGATCTCGCCCAGCTCCGGCCGGGCGCCGAACACGGCGCGGCAGGAGAAGTGCTCGACCTCGCGCTCGCGGTCGATCGCGGGGTTGGTCACCACGGCCACAGACTCCTTGAAGAAGTCGGCGAGGTTCTGGCGCTCGGTCGAGAGGCAGGCCAGCGGGCCGTCGTAGCCGAGCGAGCCGATCGGCTCCGCGCCTGTGGCCGCCATCTGCTGCACGAGCCTCATGTCCTCGCGGTGCCAGCCGAAGCCGCCGAGCACGCGGTCGTCCACCTTCACCGGCTCGGACGGCCCGGCGCTCGTGTAGCCGGGGATCTCGGGGCCCTCGAGCGGGCCGCCGGTGGGGATCGCCTCGGCGAACGCGTGGGGGCCGCGGGCGCCGGTGCGCTCGAGCCAGCGCCGGAAGCACAGGCGCTGCATCGCCGGGTGGTCGAGCAGCCGCGACTCGCCCTCCCGCCGGTCGATCTCCACCATCAGCTTCTCGCCCGGCGCCAGCGGCTTGGGTTCCGAGACGCAGTCGGCCACGGGCACCACGCCCGGCTCCGAGGAGAAGACGAACGCGTCGCCGGTCTCGAGCGACCAGAGCGGCCGCAGGCCGAGCGCGTCGACCGAGAACACGCACTCGTCGCCGTGGCGCGACACGAGCGC
>DASXAA010000084.1:0-15689 GCA_036407035.1 Thermoleophilaceae bacterium
ATCCGGCCGACCGGCGGGTTGCCGTTGACTTGAAAGGTGCACGCGTCTACGGTCGTTTATTCAGCATTGGCCAAGATCGCTTGAGTGCTCGTATGGATGCGCTCGTTCTCCCGCCGTCGAGCCAATCACCGGCCGGCGGCAAGCCCAGGTGCAGACGTCCCTCCCTAGCGGGCTTGTGCGCGCTGGTTCTCGTAATGCTCTGTCCCGCCGGGGCGTTCGCCCAGGCGGCGCCAGCGCCGGACGCGGCCCCGACCCCGGGCGCGGTCTCGCCAGACCCGGCGCCGCAGCCCGGGTCGGCCGAGGAGCAGACGGCGACGCCGCCGGCCCGCGAGGTCGCGCCCGCACCGCAGGCGGAGGCCTCGCCTCAGTCGAGCCCCGCGCCTACGCCCGCACCCGCGCCCACTCGCCCCGCCCCGACCGCGCAGGCACCCGCGAACCCGGCCGCGCCGACGAGCGCGCGCCCCGCCTCGGACTCGTCGCCCGCGCGCGACCGGCCCCGGCCCTCGCGGCACCGCCCGCGCCCGCGCCGTGAGGCCGAGCCGCAGCGCCGCCCCGTCCGCGAGGGGCCGATGCCGCACATCCCGTCGGGCATCGAGGCGTTCGTGTCGAGCACGACGTCGCTCGACGGCGCCTCCCGCACCCTGCTCCCCGCCGCCGCGGTGCTGCTCCTGCTGTTCGTGGCGAGCAGCTCGCTGCTGACGCTGACGATGCGCGCGATGCGCCGGGAGGGGCGGTTGCGGTGAGGCGGATCGCGGTGATCGTCGCGGTTGTCGTGGCGGTCGCGGTGGCTCCGCAGGCGGCGAGTGGGCAGGGTCTGTACCCCACCTTCGCCTGCTCGCCGCTGCCCGGAGACTGCACCGGCTGGTACCGAAGCGATGTCCTGTTGAGCTGGGACTGGGACGGGAACGCGGTGGTTCCGGTCGATGAGGAGTGTTCGCCCCGTTGGTTCAGGTCCGACACGTCCGGAACTTGGGCATCGTGCACCGTCAAGCCACTGACGGCGCAGAGTCCGAAGTACACGGCGGAGGTCCTCATCCGCCTCGACAAGACACCCCCCACCGTCACCTCCGCCACGCCCACCCGCGCTCCCGACTACGGCGGCTGGTACAACCACCCCGTCTCGTTCGCGTTCCACGGCGCCGACGCGACGTCCGGCCTCGCGTCGTGCGGCACGGGCGCCTACGGCGGCCCCGAGGGCGCGGGCGTCCGCATCGCGGGCACCTGCCGGGACGTGGCCGGCAACGTGGGCGCCGGGTCGTTCGCGCTGAACTACGACGCCACGCCGCCCGCCGCCCCCTCGGTCGAGGCGATGCCGGCGAACGCGGGCGCCGAGCTCGATTGGACGCCCGCGGCCGGTGCGGCGCTGTACCAGGTGATGCGCCAGGCGCCCGGGGCGGGTCCCGTCACCGTCTTCACAGGCGCCGCCCCCGAGTTCACCGACCGGCGCCTCAGGAACGGCGTCCGCTACCGGTACACGGTCGCCGCCATCGACCGCGCGGGGAACCGCGCCGCGGGCTCCGCCGACGTCGTGCCGACCTCCTCGAAGCTCATCCTGCCCGCGCCGAAGGCGCGGGTGTCCTCGCCGCCGGTGCTCGTCTGGAAGCCGGTGAAGAGGGCGAGCTACTACAACGTCCAGCTCTACCGCGGCCGCACCAAGATCCTCACCCGCTGGCCACGGGTGGCGCGGCTGGCGCTGAAGTCGACGTGGGGGTACCAGGGCCGCCGCAGGAAGCTGAGGCCGGGCCTCTACCACTGGTACGTGTGGCCCGGCTACGGGGACCTGTCAAAGCACAGGTACGGCAAGCGGCTTGGCGAGAGCACCTTCCGCGTGGTCCGCTGAGAGCGCTGCCGCCCGGATAGAGTCGCCGCATGGAGGAGGATGCGGTCGGTCGCGCCGCGTTGAAGGCGACGCGGCGCCTGGTGCCGTTCCTCTTCCTGATCTACGTCGCGGCGTACATCGACCGCGTCAACGTCAGCTTCGCCCAGCTCCAGCTCGAGGACGATCTCGCCTTCAGCGACACGATCTTCGGCCTCGGCGCCGGCATCTTCTCGCTCGGCTACGTGCTGTTCGGGGTGCCGAGCAACCTGATGCTGAACCGCGTCGGGGCGCGCCGCTGGCTGGCCGCGATCATGATCGTCTGGGGGCTGATCTCCTCGGCGACGATGTTCATCGACGGCCCCGCCGACTTCTACGTGCTCCGCTTCCTGCTCGGGGCCGCCGAGGCCGGCTTCTTCCCGGGCATCCTGCTCTTCCTCACGTGGTGGTTCCCCGAGCAGGAGCGCACGCGCGTCTTCGCGCTCTTCCTCACCGCCATCTCGGTCGCGTACGTCGCCGGCGGCCCGATCTCCGGCGGGCTGCTCGAGCTGGACGGGCTGGCCGGGCTCGACGGCTGGCAGTGGCTGTTCCTGGTCGAGGGCGTGCCGGCGATCGCGCTCGGGGTGGTGACGTTCCACTACCTCGACGACCGGCCGGACGACGCGGACTGGCTCGAGCCGGGCGAGCGCACGGCGCTGAGCGAGCAGCTGGCCCGCGAGCGCGAGCGCAAGGAGACCGCCCGCGGCGACTCGCTCCGCGACGCCCTGGCCAGCGGGCAGGTCTGGCTGTTCGCGTCGCTGAACTTCATCCTGCTGGCGGCCGGCTTCGGCCTCACCTTCTTCGTGCCGGACCTCGTCAAGGACCGCACCGACCTGACGGACTTCGAGGTCGGCGTGTCGGCCGCGATCCCGTACGGCCTGGCGACGGCGGCGATGCTGTGGGTCGCCCGGCGGACGGAGCGGGGCGGCTCGCGAAGGCGATACCTGCTCGCGGGCGCGCTCGTCGGGGCCGCGGGGTCGGCGCTCACCGCGTACGCGCAGTCCCCGGTCACCCTCACGATCTCGATCACGATCGCGGCGGTGGGCCTCCTGTCCGCGATACCGGTGTTCTGGGCGCTGCCGACCGCCTACCTCAGCGGCACGGCCGCCGCCGGCGGCATCGCGCTCATCGCCGCGATCGGCAACCTGGGCGGGTTCGCGGGACCGGCGTTCACCGGCATCTCCGAGGACGCCACCGGCAGCTTCGAGATGCCGCTCCTGGTCCTGGCGATCCTGCTGGTCGCGGGCGGCCTGCTCGCGCTGCTGGCCCGCGACGAGCCGGCCCCGTCGCGGGCGCCGCTGTACCCGGCGGGCGAGAGCGCGGAGGTCGCCTGACCGGAGCCGCGGCTACCCGTGCACCTGCCCCAGGAACGCGGCGAGCTCGCCCAGCGCGCGGCCGTATCCGTGCTCCGGCGGCGTCCCGTAGCCGATCACGAGGCCGCGGCCTGCCCGGCTGCCGCGGTGGTGGAAGGCCCCGAGCGTCTGGAACGACAGCGAGCGCTCCTCGGCGAGCGCGAGCGTCTCGCGCTCGCCGGGTCCGCCGCGAGGCAGCCTGACGACCGCGTGCAGCCCGGCCGAGATCCCGGCCAGGCGGAGCGCGGGCGCCCGCTCGGCCAGCGCGGCCACCAGCGCGTCGCGGCGGCGCCGGTAGCGCGTGCGCACGCCGCGCAGGTGGCGGTCGAGCCGGTTGGTCGCGATCAGCGTCGCCAGCGCGAGCTGGTCGGGCGCCGAGCTGCCGCCGTCGGCCACCTCCTTCTGCTCGGCGACCGGCTCCACCAGCTCCTGCGGCAGCACGAGCCACGCCAGCCGCAGGCCCGGCGCGAGCGTCTTGCTGGCGGTGCCGGCGTACACGACGCGGTCGGGGTCGAGCGCCTGGAGCGCGCCCACCGGCTGGCGGTCGTAGCGGAACTCGCCGTCGTAGTCGTCCTCGACCACGAAGCCGCCGTTCGCGCGCGCCCACGCGACGAGCCCGGCGCGGCGCCCGGGCGCGAGCGTGACGCCGAGCGGGAACTGGTGGGCGGGCGTTACCACCACGGCGCCGGCGCCGTCGAGGCCCTCGACCCCGGCGCCGCGGTCGTCCACCGGTATCGCCGTCGGCTCGACCCCCGCGGCCGCCACGACGTCCCGGTGGGTCGGCACGGTGTGGTCCTCCAACGCCACGCGGCGGACGCCCTCCGCGGCGAGCGCGCGGCAGACGAGGCCGAGGCCCTGGCGGAAGCCGCTCGTGACGACGATGCGGTCGGGGTCGGCGCGCACGCCGCGGGCGCGGGCCAGGTAGGCGGCGAGCGCCTCGCGCAGCCGCGCCTGGCCGCGCGGGTCGTCGTAGCGCAGGGTCTCGTCCGGCGCGTCGGTCATCGCTCGCCGCATCGCGCGAACCCACAGCGGCCGCGGGAACCCGCTTACGTCGGGAGTGCCGGGGCGGAAGTCGAACCGCGGCTCGCGCCCGCGGGCCGGTGCGGACGCCGCCGGCGGGTCGCCCGCCACGTCGGCGACGACGGTGCCCGCGCCCTGCCGCGCGCTCAGCCAGCCCTCGGCCACGAGCTGGCCGTAGGCCTCGGCCACGGTCCCGCGGGCGGTGCCGAGCTCCGCCGCGAGGGAGCGCGTGGACGGCAGCCGGTCGCCGGCGTTCAGGCGACCCTCGCGGATGGCGTCTCGTAGCGCCCGCTCGATGCCCCTTCGCTTGCCGCGCACGCGGTCGACGGGAAGGTGCAGGTCGACGCCGGCCTCTCGAAAAATGGACCAGGAATCAGGCATCGAATTGGATCCTACGACCGATCCACAGGTGCAATAGCCTCCTTTGCATGACGACATCGACGACGGTCAAGCCGCAGGCGCGCATGGAGCTGAGCGACCACCAGCAGGGCCTCTGGAAGGCGATGCTGCGCTTCGACGCCGAGGTGGGACGCACCGGGCTCGAGCCGGAGCTGCTCGAGCTTGTGCGCACCCGCGCCTCACAGATCAACCACTGCGCGTACTGCATCGACATGCACACGAAGGACGCCCTCGCCCGCGGCGAGACGGAGCAGCGGCTGTTCGCCCTGAACGCCTGGCGCGAGACGCCCTTCTTCACCGAGCGCGAGCGCGCCGCCCTGGCGCTGGTCGAGGAGATCACGCTCGTGTCGGAGCGACAGGTGCCGGACGACGTGTTCGAGGAGGCCGCGCGCCACTTCGACCCCGGGGAGCTGGCCGGACTGATCTACGCTGCGACGGTGATCAACGCCTGGAACCGGCTCGCGATCTCCACGCGGATGGTCGCCGGCGAGTATGAGCCCGGCGGCGACTGAGGGCGCGGCGGCGCTGCGGGCGCTCCACCGGCCGGGCGAGCCGGTGGTGCTCCCGAACGCGTGGGACGCGGCCGGCGCGAAGCGCTTCGAGGAGGCCGGCTTCTCGGCGATCGCGACCACGAGCTCGGCGGTCGCCGCCTCGATCGGCCGGGCCGACCACGAGCTGGCGCCGGCGGACGAGATGCTCGCGGCCGTCGCCCGGATCGTCGCCGCGGTCTCTGTGCCGGTGACCGCCGACCTCGAGGCCGGCTACGGGCTGTCGCCCGACGAGTTGGTATCGGCGCTCGTCGGCACCGGCGCCGTGGGCCTCAACCTCGAGGACACGGACCACTCGCGCGGCGAGCTGGGCGACCCGGAGCGCAACGCCGAGCGGCTCGCGGCGGTCAAGCAGGCCGCGAGCGACCAGGGCGTCGACGTCGTCCTGAACGCGCGCGTGGACACGTATCTCCACCCGGGCGAGCCGGAGGAGCGGCTCGAGGAGGCGGTCCGCCGGGCACGGCTCTACGCCGAGGCCGGCGCCGACTGCGTCTACCCGATCCTGATGGCCGACCGCGAGGCGGTGCGGCGGTTCGTCGCCGAGGCGGGCGCGCCCGTGAACATCTTCGCCGGGCGCGGCCTGTTCCGGCTGGCCGAGCTGGCCGAACTGGGCGTTGCGCGCGTGACGTTCGGCGGATCGCTGCAGGCGACGGCGCTGAACGCGGCGGTCGAGCAGCTGGCCGAGTTCACGGCCGGCTCGTAGCGCACATCTAGAGCGGGATGTTCCCGTGCTTCCGCTTCGGCGTGTCCACGCGCTTCGTCTGCAGCGTCTCCAGCGCGCGGATCAGCTTCGGCCGCGTCTCGTGCGGCACGATCACGTCGTCGATGTAGCCGCGCTCCGCTGCCGAGTAGGGGTTCGCGAAGCGGGCCTTGTAGTCCCCGATCAGCTTCTCGCGGCGCTGCTCGGGCGTGGGTGAGCTCTGGATGTCGCGCCGGTGGATGATGTTCACCGCGCCCTCGGGGCCCATCACCGCGACCTCGGCGGTCGGCCACGCGTACACGAAGTCGGACAGCATGTGCTTCGAGCTCATGACGTCGTAGGCGCCGCCGTACGCCTTGCGGGTGATGACGGTCAGCTTCGGCACGGTCGCCTCGGTGAACGCGTAGAGCAGCTTCGCGCCGTGGCGGATGATCCCGCCCCACTCCTGCGAGGTCCCGGGCAGGAAGCCCGGCACGTCCATGAACGTGAGCAGCGGGACGTTGAAGGCGTCGCAGAAGCGCACGAAGCGCGCGGCCTTCTCCGACGACGCGATGTCGAGCACGCCCGCCAGCTGGTTCGGCTGGTTGCCGACCACCCCGATCGGCCGCCCGTTCAGCCGCCCGAACCCCACCACGATGTTGCGCGCGAAGTGCTCCTGCACCTCGAAGAACTCGCCGTTGTCGACGATCAGGTGCACCACGTCGCGCATGTCGTACGGCTTGTTCGGGTTGTCGGGGACGATGCCGTCGAGGTCGGCCTCCTGGCGGTCGGGGTCGTCGCCCGTGTCCATCCGCGGCGGCAGCTCGAGGTTGTTCTGCGGCAGGAACGACATCAGGTAGCGCACGTCCTCGAGGCACGACTCCTCGTCGTCGCACGCGAAGTGCGCCACACCCGACTTCGTGTTGTGCGTCATCGCGCCGCCGAGCTCCTCGAACTCCACCTCCTCGCCCGTGACCGTCTTGATCACGTCTGGACCGGTGATGAACATGTGGGAGGTCTCCTTGACCATGAAGATGAAGTCGGTCATCGCCGGGGAGTACACGGCGCCGCCGGCGCACGGGCCCATGATCAGCGAGATCTGCGGGATCACGCCGGATGACTTGACGTTGCGGACGAACACGTCGCCGTAGGCGCCCAGCGACACGACTCCCTCCTGGATCCTCGCCCCGCCCGAGTCGTTGATGCCGATGACCGGGCAGCCGATCTTGGCCGCCAGGTCCATCACCTTGCACATCTTCTCGCCCATGACCTCGCCGAGCGAGCCGCCGAACACGGTGAAGTCCTGGGAGAACACCGCCACCGGGCGGCCGTCGATGGTGCCGTGGCCCGTGACGACCGCGTCGCCCCAGGGGCGGTTGTCGAGCATGTCGAAGTCCGCGGTGCGGTGTCGGACGAACGTGTCGAGCTCCTCGAACGAGGCCGGGTCGAGCAGCTTCTCGACCCGCTCGCGGGCGGTCATCTTGCCGCGCGCGTGCTGCTTCTCCTCCGCCTGTGGGTTCGTGTGGACGGCCTGCTCGCGCAGCTCCTGAAGATGGGCGAGCTTCTCCTCGTATGTCTCCGGCGACTTCTGGCGCATGGGGCGCGCAGGTTACAACCGGTAGTAGGGCAGCCGGCCGCCGGCCTGCTCCACGACCCGCTCGTGCAGCTCACGCACGAGGTGCGGGTGCCGCGACGCCACGTCGTTGCCCTCGATCGAGTCCGTGCGCAGGTCGTAGAGGTGCGGCTGCTTCATGCGGTTGTCGGCGAAGAAGGCCCAGCGGCCGTCGCGCAGGTAGTGGCTGTTGCGGTAGCCGCCGTAGGCGAACGGCCGCTTCGGAAGCCGCTTCCCACGGAACGGCGCCGAGAGGTCCGCGCCCTCCATGCCCGCCGGCGGGCGCACGCCGGTCATCGAGAGGATCGTGCGGCCGACGTCATGCGGTGAGGCGTAGAAGTCGCTCTCGCGTCCCGCGAGCCGCCGCTCCGGATCGATGACCACCAGCGGCACATGGGTCAGCTCGGGGTGCAGCGCCACGGAGATCTTGCCGGTCCAGCCGCGCTCGCCCAGGAAGATGCCGTGGTCGGCCACGAGCACGATGACGGTCTCGCGCTCGAGCCGAAGGTCGTGGAGCCGTTCGAGGAGGACGCCGAGCCAGCGATCGGTCATGGTCACCTCTGCGGCGTAGATCGCGCGCAGGCGGTCGAGCACCGCCTCGCGCTGGGAGCGCCTCAGCCAGTTGTGCACCTTGCCGTAGCGGAGCGTGCCGAGCTCGGGGCCGCGCCAGTCGCGGCTGCCGTACATGTCGATGTAGCTTTGCGGCGGGGTCCAGGGCTCGTGCGGCTCGTAGGTGTCGACGATGAGCGCGAACGGCTGGTGGCGGCGCGCCCGCCGCAGGGCGGCGGCGCCCGACGTGAACACGCGCGCCGCGAACGACTGGCTGTCGTCGTGGTCGTAGTGCCCGTTTGCGATGTAGCGGCGGAGGCGGTCGGCGTTGTGGGCGTCGGCGATCGCCGGGTGCAGCCAGTGGTGCAGCTCCCGGCTCGACACGCCCTTGTCGGTGCCGCCGATCTCGCCGCCCCTGCGGACGAACAGGTCGAAGCTGCGGCGCAGGCGCCGGTACGGGTACGAGAAGCCGAGGAAGGGGTTGTCGGTCACGTAGCCGGTCCAGTAGCCGGCTCGGTGGAGGGCCGAGGTGAAGGTGGCGTCCACGTCGCGCACGGGCTCCCAGCCGGGCGAGTCGAGCAGGCCGCGATGGTCGTGCCAGCCCCGGAACGGGAAGCCGCGGCGACCGCTCAGGATCGCGTTGCGGACGGGCACGGTCGGCATGGCCGACGGGAAGGCGTGGGTGAAGCGCAGGCCCTCGCGGGTGAGCGCGTCGATGTTGGGCGTGCGCGCGCGGTCGCCGAAGGCATGGTCCTCACGCAGCGTGTCGATCACGATCACGAGCACGTTCGGCCGCTCCCGGGCGGCCGCGCGGCTCAGCGGCGGGTCGAGCAGGGATCCGGCGACCGCGGCCGAGGCTCCCGCCCGTAGGAACTGCCGGCGAGTGGACGTCACTCGCGCCAATTCTGGCCCCTAGTGGGGATAGAGCGGCAGCCGGCCGCCCGTGCGGGTCAGTACCTGGCCGAGCAGCGCGTCGACGGTGCCCGGGTGGCTCGACGCCACGTTGCGCACCTCGGCGGGGTCTCTCCTGACGTCGAACAGGCGCAGGCCGCCGGGGCGGTTGTCGCCCATCAGCGCCCAGTCGTCCGAGCGGATGTAGAAGTAGTTCGCGTATCCGCCGTAGGCGTAGTTCCGCTCGCGCGGGCGCTTGCCGTGGAACAGCGGGGCGAGGTTCACGCCGTTCATCCGGTCCGGTGCGCGGACGTCGCACATCGCCAGCACGGTCGGGCCGATGTCGTGGGTCGACGCGAAGTACGTACTGGCCCCGCCCGCCTTGCGACCCTCCGGGTGCACGATCACGAGCGGCACGTGGGTCAGCGGCGGGTGCAGCTCGGCGGCGATCTTGCCGGTCCAGCCGTGGTCGCCGAACTGGAAGCCGTGGTCGCCGATGAGCACGATCACCGTGTTGCGGTCGAGCGCGAGCCTGTGGAGGCGGTCGAGGAAGACGCCTATCCAGTGATCGGTCATGGTCAGCTCGGCGGCGTACAGCGCGTGCATGCGGCGGAGCAGGAAGGGCGCGTCGTAGCCGTTCAGGTAGCTCACGCGCGCGTAGCGCGGCTTGGCGGGCTCGGGGCCGTGGTAGTCGGGGTCGCCGTAGCGGTTCAGGTACTTGCGCGGCGGGGTCCAGGGCTCGTGCGGCTCGTAGGTGTCGACGACCATCGCGAACGGCTGTCGCGTCTTGGCGTCGTCCAGCAGGCGGGCCGCGGCGGAGTACACGCGCGCCGACCAGGAGCGGGTCTCGGCGCGCCAGTAGTCCCCGTTGGCGAGGTACTGGCGCATGCGGAGGTAGGTGTTCCGCTCGACCGTCGCCGGGTGCACCCAGTGGCGCAGCTCCTTCGACGAGACGCTCGACAGCGGCGCGACCGTGCCCAGCTGACCGCCCTTGCCGATGAAGCGGTCGAACGAGCGGCGGTGGCGGCGGTAGCCGCGGGCGAAGCCGAAGAACGGGTTGTCGGTGACGTAGGCGGTGAAGTAGCCCGCGCGGTTGAGCGCCGAGGTGAAGGTCGCCTCCACGTGGTGGAAGGGCGCCCACCCCGGCGACTCGATCAGCCCCGGGCGGTCGAACCAGCCCGTGAACGGGAACATGCGGCGGCCGGTGAAGATCGAGTTGCGCGCCGGGACGGTGGGCATCGCCTCGGGGTAGCAGCGCGTGAAGCGAAGGCCGGCCCGCACGAGCGAGTCCATGTTCGGGGTCTGGGCCCGGTCGCCGTAGACGTGATCGGCGCGCAGCGTGTCGACGATCAGGACGACGACGTTCGGCCGGTTGCGGGCGGCCGCCGCCTGGACCTGCGGGGCGACCGCGGCCGCGGCCGCCGCGGTGCCGGTGGACGTCAGAAAGCGGCGGCGCGTGGTCGCCCGAGGCATGAGCTCGATCCTAGGGACGCCGCGGGCCGGCGGACGAGGTCAGCCGCGGGAGAAGGGCCGGTGGTGCGCGGACCCGAGGGCGTCGAGGGCCTCGGAGAGGACGGTGTGGGCGCGGTCGGCGTCGAGCGTGGGCTGGGCGGGGGGCTCGGGCTCGGGTTCCGGTTCGGGCTCCACCGGCTCCGGCTCGGGCTCCCGCCCCATCGGTTCGGGCTCCACCGGCTCCGGCTCGGGCTCCGGGAGAGGCTCGGCGTCGACGGGCTGCGGCTCGGCGGCCGCCTGGGGCTGTTCCTCGAGGACAGCCGGCTCGTCCACCACCGGGCGCTCCGGCGTCGGCCTGCGACGACCGAAGAGCCGGCGGAAGAATCCGGGCCGGTCGGGCTCCGGGGCAGTCGCCGGGGGTTCGGGGTCTTCCGCCACCGGCGCCGCCGCCGCGGGTTCCTCGGCCGCGGGTTCCTCCGCCGTGGGTTCCTCCGCCGCAGCCTCCTGCGCAACCGGCTCCTCCACGACCGGCTCATCCACGACCGGCTCCTCCACGACCGGCTCCTCCGCAGCCGGCTCGCTCGGCCGAGGCTCCTCCGCCACAACCGGCTCGCTCGGCGGGCCCTCCTCCGCCACCGGCTCGCTCGGCGGGGACTCCTCCGCTGCGGCGACCTCCGCCTCCGCCAGCTCGGCCGTCAGCGTGACCTTGGTCCCCCACCCGGAGGGCTCGATCGAGACTGTGCCGCTCGCGTGTTCGCCCTCCCAGGCGACAACGTGCTCGTGCTCGAGCTTCGTGATCCTGATCTCGCCGAAGGCGCCGAGGTGCCGCGCCAGGCGCTCCACCTCGCTCAGCTCGCTCCACAGCTCCGGTGGGGACTTGACGAGCCTCCGCTCCGCCGTCACCTCTGCCATCGCCTCGGGCTTCGCTCGTGTTCGTCGGACTCCTCCCCGGTGCAGGACGGCGCCCGCCCCTGTCACGATCCCGGCGTGCTCGGCGACGACCTGCGGGAGCTCATCGGTGACCGTATCCCCGCCGACCACAGCCGCCAGGTGCTCGCCGACGACTACGCGGCGCGCTTCCTGAGCCGCCCGGACCGACCCGAGGCGCCGCGCGTGATGGACCTCGGCTGCGGCGCGGGCGACTCGGTGGACCTCTTCCGCTCGCTCGACCCGGCCGTTCGCTGGGTCGGGGTCGACATCGAGCATTCGCCGGAGGTGGACGAGCGCACCCGCGCCGACGCCGACTTCGTGACCTACGACGGCGAGCACCTGCCCTTCGGCGACGCCGAGTTCGACCTCGTCTACTGCAAGCAGGTGCTGGAGCACGTGAGGCGTCCCGAGCCGCTCATCGGTGAGGTCGCGCGCGTGCTGAGGCCCGGCGGCTGGTTCGCCGGCTCGACCTCCCACCTGGAGGCATTCCACTCCCTCAGCACTTGGAACTACACCCCCTATGGGCTCCAACTCCTGGTCGAGGGCGCCGGACTCGAGCTGCTCGAGGTGCGCCCGGTGATCGACGCGTTCACGCTCGTCTCGTGGCGCGCGCTCGGGATGCCGCGCCTGTTCTTCAGGTGGTGGGGACCCCGCGAGTCACCGGGCAACCGAGCGATCTCGCTCGCGGGCCGCGTCTCCCGCTGGGACCACCGCACCATCAACACCGCCAAGCTCGTGCTGAGCGGGCAGTTCGCGTTCCTGGCGCGGCGATTGGCGCGCTGACGAGGTCGAAGCTAGGCGAGTCAGCTCATCCGCCGACGAGGAAGGCGCGGGCGGCCCGGAGCACTTCGGGACCCACCTCATCGAGGTCGCCTTCTCGCAGCAGCCGGGCGGGCGAGCGATCGTCGAGCTGGGGGTTCATGCCCTGGAACCACGCACGCGCGACGGCTTCGCCGTCGGGTTCCGCGATCATGAGCGCGACCTGCAGGGCGAGGCGCAGGCGCAGCTGCACCGCCTCGCTCGGCTCACGGTCGCCGGCGGCCCACTGGTTGACAGCCCGGGTTTCCTTGACCGCGCCGAGGTAAGCGGTCAGCTTCGGGCCGAGCAGGTCTCGCAGCCTGGCGGCGACCTGATCGAAGGGCGCGCGGGTCGCCTGCACGTGGGCGAGCTCGGGTCGGGCGACGGGCGGAACGGCCAAATGTGAGCCTCCTATCTGAGGCCAGTGTACACCCTAATCACAGGTTAAATCACAACCAGATTCCCCTCGGACTGGGAGGACGGGCTAGAACACCGTCTGCCGATGGCGACTCAGCCTGAAGCCGTGCCCGCTCGGCTTGCTCCGGCAGGTCAGGCCGGCGCGGCGCGACGTGCACCTGAACGCACCGAGCCTGATCGAGTCGCCGTACGCGAGCGTGCGCGAGTGCGAGCCGAAGACGCTGTCGGTGACGTGCACCCGCTTGCCCCTGTGGCGGCGATCGAGCGTGAAGGCGGTGTCGTTGAGGCTCAGCACGTCGCACCGCAGGAAGGGTCCGCTCGACGCGTACAGGCAGTGGATGTTCCCGGACGGCGTGTGGAAGCGGCGCTCCTTCGCGGCGGCCGCGGCTGGCAGCGCGAGCGCGGCCGCCAGGGCCAGCGCCGTGGCCCGCGCGATCACGCCTCGGAGTACTCCCCGAACTCGTCGCGCAGGACGCCGCTCACCTCGCCGAGGGTGCAGCGGTCCTTCAGGGCGGCGCGCATCGGCTCCAGGAGGTTCGTGTCGCCGGCGGAAGCCTGCCGCAGGTCGTCGAGGCGGCGAGCCACCGCATCGGCGTCGCGGTCGGCCTTGAACGCCTTCAGCCGATCGACCTGCTGCCGCTCCGCCTCCGGGTCCACGCGCAGGATCTCCACTTCCTCGACGTCCTCGGTCACGTACTCGTTGACGCCGACGACGATGTCCTGCTTCTGCTTGTAGCGCTGCTCGTACCCCCAGGCGGACTCCTCCACCTCTGCCCGGATGAACTGGATGCAGTTGACCGATCCGCCCATCTCGTCGATGCGGTCGATCAGCTCCTGGGCCGCCTCCTCGATCTGGTCGGTGAGCGACTCGACGAAGTAGGAGCCGGCGAACGGGTCGGCGGTGTCGGCGGCGCCGGACTCGTGGGCGATGATCTGCTGCGTCCGCAGCGCCAGCCGGGCGGCGGTCTCGCTCGGCAGCGCGAGCGCCTCGTCGAACCCGTTCGTGTGCAGCGACTGCGTGCCGCCGCAGACCGCCGCGAACCCCTGCAGCGCGACCCGCACGATGTTGTTGTGCGGCTGCTGCGCGGCGAGCGTCACGCCGCCGGTCTGGGTGTGGAAGCGGATCTTCATCGAGCGCTCGTCCTTGGCGCCGAACCGCTCCCTCATGATCCGCGCCCACATCCGCCGGGCGGCGCGGAACTTGGCGATCTCCTGGAAGACGTTGTTGTGGCCGTTGAAGAAGAAGGCGAGGCGCGGCCCGAAGTCGTCGACCTCGAGGCCGGCGTCGATCGCCGCCTGCACGTAGGCGATCGCGTTGGCGAGCGTGAAGCCCACCTCCTGCACCGCCGAGCAGCCCTTCTCGCGCATGTGGTAGCCGGAGATCGAGATCGTGTTCCACTTCGGGATGCGCTCGCGGCAGTAGGCGAACAGGTCGGTGGTAAGCCGCATCGCGGGCACCGGCGGGTAGATGAAGTTCCCGCGCGCGATGTACTCCTTGAGGATGTCGTTCTGGGTCGTGCCGCGCAGCTGCTCGGCCGGCACGCCCTGCTCCTCGCCGACGAGCTCGTAGAGCAGCAGCAGCACCGCCGCCGGGGCGTTGATCGTCATCGACGTGGAGACCTGGTCGAGCGGGATCCCGTCGAACACGCGACGCATGTCGTCGATCGTGTCGATGGCGACGCCCGTGCGGCCGACCTCGCCGAGGCACAGGGGGTCGTCGGAGTCGCGGCCGAGCTGGGTGGGGAGGTCGAAGGCCATCGACAGGCCCGTCGAGCCGTGCTCGATCAGGTAGTGGAAGCGCTCGTTCGTCTCCTTGGCGCTCGCGTAGCCCGCGTACTGGCGCATCGTCCACTTGCGACCGCGGTACATGTCCGGGTGGATCCCGCGGGTGAAGGGGTACTCGCCCGGCGAGCCGAGGCGCTCGTCGAGGCCGGGGCCCACGTCCTCCTCCGTGTAGGCCTGCTTGACCTCGATGCCGGAGTCGGTGAAGCGACGCGGGTCGTCGGGACCCACGATCGGCCCGATGCTGGGCTTGTGCTCCGGCGTGGTCGCCATCGGGGCCAAGGATACGGGCGCGAGGCCGCCCTCGCGCTTGCCGGAGACGCCGGCGCGGGCGCTTTCGCGCTTGCCCGCGCCCGGCGCGGCGCGGGAGGATGGCCGCATGCTGGACCGCATCGACACGTACATCGCCGCCTGGAACGAGCCGGACGCCGCCCGCCGCCGCGAGCTCCTCGGCCAGTGCATGAGCCCGGACGGCGAGCTGATCGACCGCCGCGGGCGCCACCGCGGGCTCGACGTCCTGCGCGACCGCATCGGCACCTTCCACGACAGCATCCCCGGCTGCAGGGTGATCCGCTCGACCGGCGCCGACGAGCTTGCCGGCGTAGCGCGGCACGGTTTCACCGTGCTCGACGCGGACGGCAGCATGCGCACCGACGGGCTCAACGTGATCGAGCTCGCCGACGACGGCCGGCTCTCGCGGGTGATGATGTTCTTCGGCCCGCTGCCCGACGCGTAGCATCACCTCCATGCAGGTGACCGTTCGCCTGTTCGCGATGCTGCGCGAGCGCGCCGGGGCGGGCTCCGTGACGCTGTCGCTGCCCGAGGGCGCGCGCGTGCGCGACGCGCTCGACTCGCTCGCCGACCTGGCCGAGGGGATCCCGCTGGTGATGGCCGTCAACCGCGAGTACGCCTCCGAGGACCAGGTGCTCGACGCGGGCGACGAGCTGGCCCTGATCCCGCCGGTGAGCGGCGGGTCGGAGCCCTGGGCGCGCGTCAGCGAGGAGCCGCTGTCGCTGGAGTCGCTGGCCGAGCGCGTGCGCGACCCGCGCGCCGGCGCCGTGGTGACCTTCTCGGGCGTCACGCGCGAGGTGGCTCGGCTCGACTACGAGGCCTACGTGGAGATGGCGTCGGAGCGTCTGGCCGAGATCGCCCGCGAGGCGGTCGAGCGCCACGGGCTCTGCGCCGCGGCGGTGGAGCACCGCGTCGGCGAGGTGCCGGTGTCGGAGCCGAGCGTGATCGTGGCGGCGTCGGCGCCGCACCGCGGCGAGGCCTTCGCGGGCGCCCGCGAGATCATCGACCGGGTCAAGGCCGAGGCGCCTATCTGGAAGAAGGAGGAGGAGCGCTGGGTGGAAGGGTCGACCCCGCCGCGCTGAGCGCGCCGGCGAGCGATCCCAGCAGCAGGTCG
>DASXAA010000085.1:0-6406 GCA_036407035.1 Thermoleophilaceae bacterium
CCGCCTTGGCGCGCGGGCCGCACGCGAGCAGCCGGCCCCAGAGCCAGTCCGCCGCGACCTCCGACAGCCGCCCGCCCTCGACGAGGGCGGTCAGCGTGGCGGCCGCGGTCCACTCCATCTCCTTCAGGTCGGCGCCCTCAGCCGACTCGGCGAGGAGGAAGCCCTCCGCGACGTCGCGCAGCACCTCGCACGGCGACTCGCCGAGCAGGTGCGCCCGGATCTCGCCGAGCGCGTAGCGCACACGGGCGTAGGCCCTATACCGCTCCGAGTTCATCCCCGCCGACCGAGTTCATCCCGCAACCTTGTCCACTCTTACCCGGCGCGGGCGCAAAGAACGCTCGCGCCGATTTGGGACACATCTCCCGTGTGCCCCCGAATGTTGACGGCGGCCCCCCGTACGGGCTACCCTGATCGGCCACCCAGTATCGCGGGACGACCGCCGACAGGGGAGCGGCTGGACGGACCTCGTGGGGAGCGCGTCGCGAGGAGGAGAGTTGGCCTACCTGAACTGCCCCACCTGTCGATTGACCGTCTACAGCTCCACCCTGTCCGTCACCCCAGAGGAGTGCCCTCGCTGCCGGGCGAAGCTCGGCAAGGTGAGCCGCCTGTTCCGCTCGCAGGTGCCGGCGCGGCTCCTGCCGAGGGAGGGCGAGGGCACCGAGCAGCGGCCCACGCCCGGGGCCGCCTGAGTCAGCTGCCGCCGAGCCCACGGTCCTCGGCCGCCTTGTAGGCGATCTGGAGGAAGTCCGAGATGGTCAGCGCGGAGAGGATCGACGCGGCGAAGCGAGTGGGCCGCGGCGCGAACAGCAACCCGACGTGGAAGCCCGCCGAGGCCCACAGGCCGAGGCAGTAGGGACACGCCAGCATCTCGCCGACCGCCCGCTGGGCGCCGGTGCCGCGCGGGCTCTCGTCCAGCTCGGCGGGGCCGGCGGTCCCCTCGTACCGCGTGAAGGGCGCGCGCAGGAAGGCCGTCACCTTGTCCTTCGCGATCAGGCGGCTCAGCTTGTGGCTCGCCGTGCCGACGAGCACGAGGTCGCCCGGGCCGATCCGCTCCGGCAGCTCCCGGTCCGACGCGCGCGCGGCCACCAGCGCGCCCGTCATGCCGGCGCTGAACACGCCGGCCAGTCCCGCGTACCACGCCAGCGGAGGCCGCTCGCTCGGCGGGGCGTAGCCCGCCAGGCCGTCGCTCTTCTGACTCGGTTCCGTCTCGACGCTCATGCCGAGTGTCTACCCGCCCGGTTCGCCGCTACACACGTGGGTGGTGCCGCGGGGCTCGCGACGCCTGCGGGCGAGGGTGATGTCGACCTGGGCGCGCTATAGCACCACTGAGTCGACATCACGTCCCGGGAAGCGAACCGGGGCAGGGCGCCGCGGCCGCGCCGTCGATGGCGCGGCCGCGCTGTCGATGCCGCGGCCGCCGCCGGGCTCGCGCCTTGCGGGCCGCCGGAGCTATGACCCGCCGGCCGCGATCCCCTCCGCGGCCTCCTCCAGCGTCGCGCCCCGCACGTCGGGCTCCGGGTGGGTCTCGGGCAGCGCGCGCTCCTTGCGCGCCACCCAGGCGGTGCGCATCCCCGCGCGGCCGGCGCCGAGCAGGTCCCATCCGTGCGCGGCGACCATGCAGATCTCGTCCGGCGGGACGCCGGTCCTCTCGGCGCCGTGGCGGTACACGTCGGGGTGCGGCTTGTAGGCGCGGACCTGGTCCGAGCCCGACACCAGCGCCATCCGGTCGCGCAGCCCGGCGGCCCCGAGCGAGCGCTCCGCCGCGCCGGTCGCGCTGTTCGTGAGGACGCCGACCTCGAGGCCCGCCTCGCGCAGGCGGTCGACCGCCCGGCCCGCGTCTGGATACGGCGGCATTTCGGCGGCGAGCTCCATGGCGGCATCGACGCCGGTGGGGTCGCCGGCGAGTTGCGCGCGGCGCGCGATCGCCGCGCGGAGGAAGCCGTCGAACGGCCGATACCCGCCCGTGAGTGTCTCCGCCATCGCGAGCAGCACCGCCTCGTCGAGGCAGGCGAGCGACTCCTGTGCGCCGAGCTCCGCCGGCGCGCCCACGCCGGAGGGGTCGAGCAACGTCCCGTTCAGGTCGAAGAGCACCCAGCGAAGCGCCACGGCCCCGCGAGACTAGTCACCCGCGGCGTTGCGCAACCGCCCGCGCGTGCCGCCGCGTCGGCACGCCGAGCGCGCCCTCTCAGCCGGCCCGCAGCAACAGGTGGTTGCCCGACGGGTCGGTCGCCATTACGCCCTCCTCGCGGCGCGACACCTCCGCGCCACCGTCGGCGAGGCGGTCCGCCACGCCGTCGATCTCGTCCGCCCCCGGCAGCACGACCTCGTACCAGGCGAGCCCGAGCGCGCCCATGGGCGAGACCGGGCCGCCGTCCGTCTCCCACACGTTCAGCCCCACGTGATGGTGGTAGCCCCCGGCGGAGAGGAACAGCGCGCCGGGGTAGGTGCGGACGGTCACGTCGAACCCGACCAGGTCCTCGTAGAACGTCCCGGCGGCGCCGAGCTCCGACACCTGTAGGTGCACGTGGCCGATGCGCGTGCCCGCGGGCATCCCGTTCGCGCGGCTCTCGTCGAGCTCGCCGAGCACGCCCTGAAGATCGAGCGGCAGCGTGGCCATGTCGAGCGTGCCGTTGGTGCGGCGCCACTCCTCGCGCGAGCGGTCGCGGTAGATCTCGATCCCGTTGCCCTCCGGATCGCGCAGGTAGAGCGCCTCGCTCACGAGGTGGTCGGACGCGCCGGTGAGTCCCCAGCCGGCCTCCGCCACGCGGCGCAGCGAGGCGGCCAGCTCCGGGCGGCTCGGGACCAGGATCGCCAGGTGGAAGAGCCCGGCGGCCCGCGGCGGTCGCGGCGGCGCTTCGGACCGGCCCTCGAGCTCCACGAGCGCGGAGCCGCCCTCCGGGCCGAGTCGCACAAGCTCGCCGGCGCGCTCGAGCACGCGAAGGCCGAGGACGCGCTCGTAGAACGACGTCATCCCGTCGAGGTCCGACACGGTCAGCCGGACCGCCCCGAGCGTGGTCGCGGGATCGATCCGGGCTGCCGCCGGCGCGCTCACGTCGCTTCGTGGTCTCGACCCACCGCACGGTCATGGTAGAGCGAGCCGGCGCGGGGGCCGGTCCGGCGCGGGCGGTCGGGTGCTTCGCGGCCGGCGCCGGGGCGGGTCCGGCGTTTAGGGCGGGCAACCAGGGGGTGGGGTCGGGGGTGGGCCGGTTTCCGTCCGGCATTTCGTCGCAATCCAGCCCACCCCCAGACGGTCGCCCCCCTCCCGGACACCCTTGGTCGCCGCCGTTTTCGGACCGCGGCGCGAACCGCGCCGGCCGGCCGAATCACCACCTAAGGGTGGCCCCCCAAAGACTGGGGTGCCTGTCTAGGGGTCGCCTCGATGCCCCGCGGCCGCCGGCGAGCGATTGTCGTCGCCATGGACGCAAACACGATCTCCATCAGCCTCGAGCTGCGGCTCGCGGACGACGCCCTCTCGGGTCGCGCCAGCGCCGCTGCGGGCCGGCGTAGGGACTTCGTCGGCTGGCTGGGACTGATGGCGGCGATCGACGCGCTGCTGCCGGGCGGAGCCCAGGCCGCCGCGCCCGGCGCCGTGAACCCACAGGAGGAATCCATGAGCATCGATTTCGCACCGCGGACCCTGCCCTCCGGCGGAGCTTTCCTGGCCCCCGGCGACACCGGCTACGACGCCGCCCGCCAGGCCTTCAACCTGACCGTCGACCAGCGCCCGGCGCTGATCGCGTTCCCCCGCCACGAGGTCGACGTGATGGCGGTCGTCCAGTACGCGCGCTCCGAGGGGCTGCAGGTCGCGACCCAGCGGACCGGCCACAACGCGGGCCCGCTCGCGCCCTCGCTGGAGGACGCCGTGCTGCTCAAGACGTCCGCGATGAAGGGCGCTGAGATCGATCCGGTCGAGCGCAAGGCCCGCGTACGGGCCGGCGCCCAGTGGATGGACGTCTCCGACCCCGCCTCCGAGCACGGCCTGGCCGCGCTCTGCGGCTCCGCTCGCGACATCGGGATCGTCGGCTACTCGCTCGGCGGCGGCCTCGGGTTCCTCGGCCGCAAGCACGGGCTTCAGGCCAACAGCGTGACCGCCATCGAGCTGGTCACCGCCGACGGCGAGCTCATTCGGGTGGACCACGACAACGAGGTCGAGCTGTTCTGGGCGCTCCGCGGCGGTGGCGGCAACTTCGGTGTGGTCACGGCGATGGAGTTCGACCTCTACGAGGCGCCCGAGATCTACGCCGGCGCGCTGTTCTTCCCGTACGAGCAGTCGAGCGAGGCGTTCCACGCCTGGCGCGAGTGGACCGCCACCGCGCCCGAGGAGATCACGACCACGATCCGGATGCTGCGGTTCCCGCCGCTGCCCGAGCTGCCCGACTTCCTGCGCGGCCAGGCCTACGCCCTGGTCGACGGGGCCTTCCTCGGCTCCGAGGCCGACGGCGCGGAGATCCTGAAGCCGCTCCGCGACCTGGGGCCGGTGATCGACACGTTCGCGATGGTGCCGCCCGCGGCGCTCGGCTACCTGCACATGGACCCGGACCAGCCGGCGCCGTTCACGAGCGACCACGCGATGCTCCGCGACCTGCCCGCGCAGGCGATCGACGAGCTGATCGCGGCCGTCGGCCCCGGCACGGGCGACGCGGTCGACATCGTGGAGCTCAGGCACCTCGGCGGCGCGCTCGGCCGTGGCGGCGATGGCAACGGCGCGCTCGCCAAGTTCGACGATCCCTACCTGATGTTCGCCGGCACGATCCTCATGGACGAGGCGCGCCACGCGCCGGCGCGGGCCGGCTTCGACCGCCTGATCACCGCCATGGCCCCCTGGCAGGGCGGCCGCTACTTCAACTTCGTCGAGGAGCCGATCGACCTCGCCCGCGTCTACGACGCGGACACATACGCCCGCCTGCGGGCGGTGAAGGCCGGCGTCGACCCCGACGAGCTGTTCCTCGCCAACCACCAGATCCCGGCGTAGCGCCGGGCCGACACCACCAGAGGAGAGATACCGATGAGGACGATCGCGAAGATCGGGATCGTCGCCGCGGCCTGCGCGCTGGCATTCGCAGCGCCCGCCGCGGCGGACTCGATCTCATACCTGAAGGACGGCAACATCTACCTGACCACGCCGGACGGGTCGCGCCAGCTCCAGGTGACCACGAGCGGCATCTACTCGTACGCCTCGCAGGCGGACGACGGCACCTTCATCGCGCTCACGGGCGAGCGTCTGCACAAGCTCTCCCGCGACGGCAAGGTGCTCGCCGACTTCGCCACCCCGGTGAGCGACGGGCCGAAGAAGGGACCCAACGAGAACTACTTCATGGGCCCGTACGAGCCGGAGATCTCACCGGACGGGAAGCTCGTGGCGTACAGCTACGCCTGGCATCACGAGCGCTTCGACTACGACTGCAACTGCGTCCGGTTCGGCACCGACTCGGGCACGGCGATCACCTACCCCGACCGGCTGACCGGCTGGGACGCGTTCGGCGGCCCGCTGACCGGCTGGATGTTCCCGTCCTGGATGTCGAACGACACGCTCCTCCGCAGCTACGCCGGCCGCGCGTTCGCCGAGGAGGCCGTGGTCAACAGGGTCGGTCCCGGCAAGGGCGACGACGACCTGATCAGCTGGCTCGACTCGACCTTCGACATGGACGAGGTCTACCAGCTGCGTGACGGCGAGATCACGCGCAAGGGCGACAAGGCTGCGTTCGTCAGCTACGACGTCGCGCATCACGGCGAGGAGTACCGGACCGGCTTCAACCGCATCCGGGTCTACCGCCTGAGCGCCCCGCCGCCCGCCAAGCCGGAGGCCTGCTTCTGGTTCGACGGGCCGGACCAGGCCGACCTGATGAACTCGCCGTCGTTCTCCCCGGACGGCAGCAGGCTCGTGTGGCAGTTCGGCGGCGGCCTCGCGATCGCCGACATCCCGGACCTGTCGGGCGGCTGCGCCTCGCCGTCCAGGTTCGACGACCTGAAGGCCGGCGGCCAGACGATCGTCGGCGCCCAGCCCGACTGGGGCCCGGCCGACGTCCCGCAGCCCGGCGACCACGGCCCGGCCTGCTGCAATCCGGACCCGCGCAAGAACGGCGCCAAGCTGCGGCTGACGGTCCCGAAGCGGATGAAGCTCGCGACCGCGCTGAGGCGCGGCATCGTGGTCACCGTCAAGCCGGGTGCGGCCGGCAGGGCGAGCGTCGCCGCGCTCGTCAAGGGCAGGCGCGCGGGCGCGGGCTCGGCCAAGGTCGGCGCCAAGGGCACCGCAAAGGTGAAGGTCCGCTTCACCCGCAAGGCGGCCAGGGCGCTCCGCAGGATGCGCTCGGCGAAGGTCACGCTGAAGGCGTCCTTCAAGCCGGCCGCCGGTGGCGCGACACAGAAGGGCAGGGTGTCCCTGACGGTGCGCCGGTAGGCGCTGGGC
>DASXAA010000086.1:0-4386 GCA_036407035.1 Thermoleophilaceae bacterium
CGCTTCTCCGGCCGCATCGCCGCGGCGCAGAGCACCGCGAACTCGCGGTCGGCCACGCCGAGCTCGCGCCGCACCTGTTCGCGCGGCCGTGCCGGCACGAGCCGGTCGGGGAAGACGCCGTTGGGGATCACTCGCACGGTCTCAGGTCGGTAGCCGAGGGCGACCACCGGCTCGACCTGGGCGCGCGCCACCACGATCGTGCGTTGCGCCCGCGGCGCCACGAGCCGCGTCAGGAGGCGCTGGTGGGCGGTGCGGGGGAGCAGGCCGCCGTCCGGCGTGCAGGGGGTGTGCTCCGTCACGACGAGCGGCGCGCCCGCGCGACGTGCGATCGCAGCGCCCACGAGCTGTCCACTCACCTGCTGGACGATCACGGCATCCGGCCGACCGCCGGCCTCGCGGAGCGCCCGCCGCAGCCCCGCCGGGTCCAGCCGGCCCCGGAACCCGAGACAGCGGACTGGAACGCCGGCGTTGTGCAGCTGCTCGAAGAACCCGCCCTCCTCCGCGACCGTCAGCACGCGCGTCTCCACGCCGCGCTCGCGCAGCCCGAGCACGAGCTCGGCCCACTGGCGCTGGGCGCCCCCCACGTGCAGGTCGTCGCATACGAACAGGAGTCGCACGATCAGCCGGCCACGCGCCGGTAGACGGCCAGCGTGCGATCGGCCTCCCCGCTCGGCACGTAGGGATGCCCGGCGAGGAACCGCTGCGCCTCCGAGACGGCATCCGCGTGACGGTAGGAGCTCGCCACCCCCGCCTCGTCATGGCGCACCGGCAGCGCGTCGACCACGCCGAGCCGCCAGCCTCGCTCCCGCGCGAGAGCGGCCCAGTGCAGCTCGAGACCCCAGCCGAAGCGCAGCTCGGGGAACGGGGTCAGCTCGGCCGCCACGGCGCTGCTCATCGCGAACAGGGGGCCGATCTCCACGAACCCGGTCCGGCGCGCGACCGACAGCGGGCGCCGCCGCGTCACCGGCCACGCGGCGTGGCTGGCGAGGGTCTGCGCCGGCTGCAGAAGCGCGAGGCCGAGGGACTCGCCGATGGCGACGAGCCGGTCCGTCAGCCGCCCGGGGAGGACGATGTCGTCGTCGGCCACGAGCGTCCAGTCGAAGTCGCCCGCGTCGTGGCCGCCCGTCCGCAGGATCTCGTTCAGGTTCTCGAACTTCCCGCCTTCCAGGCCCGAGACGACGGTCGCCTCGCCGATCGCCGCGGAGGGCTCGCCCATCGCGCCGAAGGCGAGCGTCACCTCGTGGCGGTCGGAGCCCAGCGCGGCCGGGAGCGCGCCCACGCGCGCCGAGCCGGCCCGGTACACGCACATGACCAGCACGCGCCGCCGCGGCGTGGCGGCGGCGAGCCGGTCGAGCCGCGCGGGTACGCGACGGGCACGAAGCTCGAGGTCGAGCAGGCGGTCGACCCAGCGCAGCGGCACGGAGCGCCGCGGGCCCACGTAGCCCACCCTGCCGGAGAGGAAGGTCTCCGGCGGCGGCGCCTCGGTCACCTGGGCCGCACCGCCTCCATCGTCCGGCCCAGCGAGTGAGCGCCCATCACCAGCCCCTGAGGGCACCGGCGGCGGACCGTGTGCCAGCCGCACCCGGCGAGCACGCGCAGCTCCCGCGCGAGCGACGGCGGCTCGCCGCGGTGGTGGTCCCAGCGGCGCACGTTGCGCCCGCGCCTGTAGGCCTCGCCCATCAGCCGGCGCAGACGCGCGTCGTCGCCGGCACGGCGGTGGTCGAGCCCCGCGTCGGCCAGATAGAAGACGTGTCCGCCCGCCGCCCTCAGGCGTACGAGCCACTGGTGCTCGTCGCCGCCCGGTCCGAGCGACTCCTCGAACAGCCCGACACGGCCGAACGCCGAGCGGCGCACCATCATGTTCGCGGACCAGACCGCCTCACACTCCCGGTCGGCCGCGCCGAGGTCGAGGGTTGTGATCGGCGGGTCCTCGCGCCCGCAGCCGCCCGGCGCGGGGCCCTCGAAGCGCGCCCGGATCGGGCCGCCGAACGCCTCCGCCTCGGGGTGCCGGCGGGCACCGGCGACGAGCGCGGCGAGCCACCCGGGCGGGGCCTCCACGTCGTCGTCGACGAACACGACGAGCGCGCCCGAGGTCTCCGCGATCCCCCTGTTGCGAGCCGCGTTCGGCCCCATCCGGCGAGGCTGCCTGAGCATGCGCACGCCCGCGGCCCGGCACACCTCGACCGTGGCGTCGGTGGAGCCGTCGTCCACGACCACGACCTCGTACGGCTCGTCCAGCTCCTGGGCCGCGAGCGACCGGAGGGCGACATGCAGGTAGGAGGCGCGCCCGACCGTGGGCGCGACTATCGAGACAGCGGGGTCAGGCACGGCGCCGCTAGGTTAGCCGGGCCCCATGTCCGCGCTGCGCGTCCTCGTGCTCCACAACCGCTACCGCATCGAGGGGGGAGAGGAGCGCTCCGTCGATCTCCAGGTCCGCGCCCTGCGCAGGGCCGGGATCGAGCACGCGCTGTTCGAGCAGAGCTCGGCGGAGGTGAGCCGGCGGGAGGCCGCGACGGCCCTGGTGCGCGGCGGCGCCGCGACCGACGACGTGGACGCCGCCGTCCGCGCCCTCCGCGCGACCGTCGCCCACGTACACAACATGCAGCCGCTGATCGGACCGCGCGGCCTGGCCGCCGCGGCTCGCGCAGGCGCGCGCGTGGTGCTCCACCTCCACAACGCCCGCCTCTTCTGCGCGATCGGCGTCGCCTCCCGGGACGGCGGACCGTGCTTCCGCTGCCACGGGCGCCAGACGCTGCCCGGCCTCGTGCTCAACTGCCGCGGCTCGCTGCCGGAGGCGGCGGCCTACGCCGCGGCGTTGTCGATGCACCAGCCGCTCGTGCTCGAGAGCGTCGACCGCTTCGTGGCGCCGAGCCGCTACGCCGCCGGGCAGCTCGCGCTGCTCGGGCTGCCGGCCGGCAAGATCGACGTGGTGCCGCACTACCTGCCGGCCGAGGCGTTCGCCGAACGCTCGCGCGCCGCCGAGGGCGCCTACGCCCTGATGGCCGCGCGGCTGTCGGTCGAGAAGGGGATCGACACCGCGATCGAGGCGGCCGCCCGCTCTCGCGTGCCGCTGAGGATCGCGGGCGAGGGGCCGGCCGCCGCCGACCTGGCCGCGCTCGCCCGCCGCCTGGACGCGCCGGTCGAGCTGCTCGGCCGCGGGGACCGCGACCGCCTGCGCGAGCTGCTCGCCGGCGCCGGCGCGCTTCTCATGCCCTCGCGCTACCACGAGTTCGCGCCGTACGCCGCGCTCGAGGCGATGGCGGCGGGCGTGCCGGTGCTGGCGAGCCGCCTCGGCGGGCTGCCGGAGCTGATCGGCGCGGAGCGCTGCGTCGCCCCGAACGACCCGGAGACGCTTGCGGCGCGCTTGGGAGCCCTATGGGACGACCCGGCCCGCCGCGGCGCCGACGGCGAGGCGCTGCTTACGCGGGCGCGCGGGCGGCACACCGAGCAGCGCTACGTCCGGGAGCTCCTCCACCTCTACGAGCGGGTCAGTTAGCGAGCCGCTCGCGCCAGGCGTCAAGTGCATCGGCAACCGTGCGCTCGATAGGGATCTCGGGCCTCCACCCGCAGGCGTCCCGCAGCCGCTCCGCAGAGCCGCGGATCTCGCGCACGTCGTGTTCGCGCACGCGCGCCGGGTCGACCTCGTGCCGCACCTCGATGCGCGCGCAGGCGCGCACGAGCTCGATCAGCTCGCTCACGGCGACCGACCTCCCCGAGCAGACGTTGTAGGCGCCGGGCTCGAGCTCCGCCGCGCTCGCGTAGGCGCGGACCACGTCCGTCACGTCCGTGAAGTCCCGGGCCGACTCCACGTTGCCCGTCCGCAGCACGACAGACCCAGCCCCCGCCAGCTCGGCCTCGGCCACCTGCCGCGTCAGTGTCCCCACGACGTACTCGTCGGACTGGCCCGGCCCGGCGTGGTTGAACGCCCGCGTCCGGACCACCCGCAGCCCGTGGGCGTCGGCGTACTGGCCGGCGAGCAGGTCGCAGGCGGCCTTCGAGACCGCGTACGGGTTCTGCGGCCGCAGCGGCGCGTCCTCGCCGACCGGCAGGCGGTCGGGCGGGCCGTACACCTCGCCTGAGCCCGCGACCAGTACCGCCGCGCCGGGGCACTCGGAGCGCACCGCCTCGAGCAGGTTGGCGGTCATCGCGACGTTGCTGGTGAGCGTCTCCACCGGCGCGCGCCACGAGGACGCCACCGACGCCAGCGCGGCGAGGTGGAAGACGCAGCCCGGATGCACGCGGCGGACCCACACCCGCACCGCCGCCGCGTCGAGCAGGTCCAGCTGCTCGCGATCCGGGGCGTCCGCCTCCCAGCCGAGCGCCCGCAGCCGCTCCAGCAGGTGCCGTCCGGCGAAGCCCGCGCCGCCGGTGACGAGCGCCGGCCCG
>DASXAA010000087.1:0-15321 GCA_036407035.1 Thermoleophilaceae bacterium
CGTCGCAATGAAAGCGCGCGTGAGGTTCTCCAAGAGCCGCTGGTCGATCACCACGCCGGCGATGACCAGAACGGGAGTGACGTTGCCGTGCGGTGCTTGCGGCGGGAGATCCCGCGTATCGCCGGACTCGTCGACGTAGCAGATGCGCACTATTCGATCCCTCAAGCAACTACGACCGCCCCAAGGGCGGTCGTAGGCTCTGCCGCGTAGCTCCTTGCGGAGCCGGGCGACGATACGTCGGTTCGTTAGGCGATTATATCGGCGGATTGGGCGTATGGGTCAAATCAGGCTGAGTGGATATGGCCTGAAACATGCGGCCCCTGGAGCCCGCCGGGGGGATGGCGTACCCGTTTCGTACCCTTTGGCGTTGAGCGCGACGGCCGCCGATGATCGCGATCCCGCTTCTGATGCGGAATAGCTCCGGGTGGATTCGAACCACCGACCTCACGATTATGAGTCGTGCGCTCTAACCGCTGAGCTACGGAGCCGTAGGAGGTAGCAAGTCTAGAGCGGCGCGGGCGGGCGCCACACGGCCCCGGGCGGAGCGCCTACGATCGCGTGATGACCTACCGGGATCACCTTCCTCAGCTCGACGGCGACCTCTTCCTGACCGACGGTGGGATCGAGACCACCCTCATCTTCCACACGGGACTCGACCTGCCGCTGTTCTCCGCGTTCGTTCTCCTCGAGCACGAGGAGGGCACCGAGGCGCTGCGCGACTACTACGCGCCGTACCTCTCTCTCGCGCGTGAGAAGGGCCTCGGCTTCGTCCTCGAGAGCCCCACCTGGCGCGCAAGTCCGCGCTGGGCCGCGGACCTCGGCTACTCCGAGGACCGGCTCGACGAGTTGAACCGCGCCGCGATCGGCCTCATGGAGGACCTGCGCGCCGACATGCCTCAGGACGGCCCTCCCGTCGTGATCAGCGGCTGCATAGGCCCGCAGGACGACGGCTACAGCCCGTCGACCACGCTGACGGCGGACGCCGCCCGTGACTACCACTCGACCCAGATCGCCACGTTCGCCGACACCGCTGCCGACATGGTCACCGCGCTCACGATGACCTACGCGGCCGAGGCGGTCGGCGTCGCGCGCGCCGCCCAGGACGCCGGGCTGCCGGCGGTCATCTCGTTCACCGCCGAGACCGACGGGCGCCTCCCGAGCGGGCAGCCGCTCGGCGAGGCGATCGAGGAGGTCGACGCCGAGACGGACGCGGCGCCCGCCTACTACATGGTCAACTGCGCCCACCCGACGCACTTCGAGGACGCGCTCGCGGGCGGCGAGTCGTGGCGCGAGCGCATCCGGGCGGTGCGGCCTAACGCCTCGACCATGAGCCACGCGGAGCTCGACGAGGCGGACGAGCTGGACGCGGGCGATCCCGACGACCTCGGGCGCCGCTGCGCCGCGCTGCGCGAGCGGCTGCCGCGCCTGAACGTGATCGGCGGCTGCTGCGGCACGGACGACCGGCACGTGTCGGCCGCCTGCGCCGCCTGGCCCGCCTGACCAAGTGGCCGAGACCCCGCCCCTGCTCGTCGCCGTCCCGAACGTCAGCGAGGGCCGCGACCACGCCGTGCTCGAGCGGATCGAGGCCGGGGTCGCGCCCGCGCGGGTGCTCGACCTCCACACGGACCCCGACCACAACCGCGGCGTCTTCACGCTCGCCGCGCGGCAGGGCGACCTTTCCGAGGGCCTGCTCAACATGGCGCGGGCGGTCGTCGACAACATCGACCTGACAAGGCACGATGGCATCCACCCGCACGTCGGCGCGCTCGACGTCATGCCGGTCGTCTACACCGACCCCGAGCGGCGCGGCGCCGCCTGCGCCGAGGCGCTCACGGCCGCGGCGCTGATCGGCGACGAGCTCGATCTCCCGGTGTTCCTCTACGGCGAGCTCGCCACGAGACCCGAGCACGCGGAGCGGGCCTGGCTGCGCAGGGGCGGGCCGCAGGAGCTGGCGCGGCGGATGGCGAGCGAGGAGGTGGTGCCCGACTACGGGCCGCCCGCGGCCCACCCGACCGCGGGCGCTGTGCTCGCCGCCGCGCGCCCGCCGCTGGTCGCCTTCAACGTGGACCTCGCCACCGACGACGTCGAGCTGGCGAAGCGGATCGCCGCCGGGCTGCGCGAGTCGAGCGCCGGCGGCCTGCCCGGCGTGCGCGCGCTCGGCCTCCGCCTGGAGGACCGCGGCCGCGCGCAGGTCTCCACCAACGTGCACGACCACCGTGCGGTGCCGCTCGGCATGATCGTCGAGCGCGTGCGCGCACAGGCGCCGGTCGCCGAGGCGGAGCTCGTGGGGCTCGCCCCCGAGGCCGCGTTCGAGGGCTTCCCGGACGACGTGCCGCTGCGCGGCTTCTCGCCCGAGCGCCACGTGCTCGAGAGGGCCTTGGCCGCCGTCCGGTAACGTCGCTCCTCGAATGGCCCAGACGAAGCGCAAGCGACGCCGCAAGCACCGCGGTACCGCCGCCGGCACGATCGAGCGCGCCGGCCGCACCGGCCGTCCGCAGACGCGCGAGGACGCCAAGCAGATCTCCCGCCGGCGGCGCGAGGAGCGGCTCAACAAGCCGCCGACCTGGAAGGGGGCGCTCAACCGCGCCGCGATCGCGGCGGCGGTGTTCGGCGTGCTCGTGCTGCTCCTGTTCCGGAGGGACGCCGCGCAGGCGATCGCCCTCGCGGCGTTCATGTTCCTCGTCTACATCCCGCTCGGCTACGGCACCGACCTCATGATCTACCGCTTCCGCCAGCGGCGGCGAGCGGCGCCGAGGAAGTAGTCTCGGGCGGCCATGGACGTCCGCATGTTCACCGTCGGCCCGGTGGCGGAGAACACCTACATCTTCCGCCGCGAGGGCTCCGACCGCGCCGTGATCGTCGACCCGGGCGACGAGGCCGGCAAGCTGCTCCAGGCGATCGACGCGCTCGGCGTGGAGCTCGACGGGATCCTGCTGACGCACACCCACTTCGACCACGTCGGTGCGGTGGGCCCGGTCGCGCGCGCCACCGGCGCCGAGGTGTGGGTGCCGGCCGCGGAGCACTTCGTGCTCGCCGACATCAACAGCTTCGTGCCGTTCGCCGGCTTCGGCCCGTTCGAGGAGTACGACGCCGAGCACACGCTCGAGGGCGGCGAGCGGCTGGAGATGGCGGACTTCGAGATCGACGTGATCCACACGCCCGGCCACAGCCCGGGCCACGTGACCTACTCGCTCCAGGACGAGGGGGCGATCTTCTCCGGCGACGTCCTCTTCGAGGGCTCGGTCGGGCGCACCGACCTGCCGGGCGGCGACTGGGGCACGCTGCTCGAGTCGATCCGCACGCTGGTCGAGACGCTGCCCGCCGAAACGACGGTGTACCCGGGACACATGGGCGTCACGAGCCTCGGCGCCGAGCGGGCGTCGAACCCGTTCCTCACCGAGCTCGCGAGGTAGTGACCCCGCCCGGCAAGATCCAGGCCCCAAGGGGCACCTTCGACGTGCTGCCGGAGCAGGGCCACCGCCGCCTGCGGCTCATGCACACGGCAGAGGAGCTGCTAGGCGCGGCCGGCTACGAGCCGTTCGAGACGCCCATCTTCGAGGACACCCAGCTGTTCGCCCGAGGTGTGGGCGAATCCACGGACATCGTCCAGAAGGAGATGTTCACGTTCGAGGACAAGGCCGGCCGCTCGCTCACGCTCAGGCCCGAGGCCACCGCCGCGATCTGCCGCGCCTACGTCGAGCACGGGATGCACAAGCTGCCGCAGCCGGTGAAGCTCTGGACGGCGGGACCGTTCTTCCGCCACGAGGCGCCGCAGGCGGGCCGCTTCCGCCAGTTCACGCAGGTCGACATCGAGGCCATCGGCTCCGAGGACCCGACGGTGGACGCCGAGGTGATCCTGCTGTTCGCCGAGCTGCTCGACCGGGCGGGCGTGGCCGACCTCACCCTGCGCCTGTCGAGCCTCGGCGCGCCCGCCACGCGCGCCGAGTACATCGAGGAGCTGAAGGGCTACCTGCGCTCGCGCGAGTCCGAGCTTTCCGACGAGGTCCGCGAGCGGCTCGACCTGAACCCGCTGCGCGCCTTCGACGCCGACCACGCCGGCACCCAGCGGGTGATCGCCGACGCCCCGCGCCTGCTCGACCGCCTCGACCCGGCCGACGCCGACCACTTCGCCGAGGTGCGCGCGCTGCTCGACGGCGCCGGCCTCCCCTACGAGCTCGACTCGACGCTCGTGCGCGGCATCGACTACTACACGCGCACGGTGTTCGAGTTCGAGTCGGGGCGCCTGGGCGCGCAGGCGGCGGTCGGCGGCGGCGGCCGCTACGACCTGCTGATCGAGGAGCTCGGCGGCCCGCCCACGCCGGCGATCGGCTGGGCGGCGGGTGTGGAGCGGATGCTGCTGGCGGCCGATGACGAGACGCGCGAGGGCGCCCCGCGTGTATATGTGGCGGTCGCGGCGCCCGAGTCGGTCCATCGCGCGTTCGGCGTCTGGCGCGCGCTGCGGGCCGAGGGCTTCCGCGTAGAGATGGAGCAGGCCGGCCGCTCGCTGAGGGGCCAGCTGAAGCAGGCCGACCGGATCGGCGCGCGCGTGACGCTGATCGTCGGCGACGGGATCGACGTCAGGGACATGGAGAGCGGCGAGCAGACCCACACGGAGAACGGCGACCAGGCGGTCGCGCTGGTGCGGGAGGCGATGCGGTGAAGGAGCCGCGGCCGAACCGGTACCGGTCGCGCTGGGCGGGCCGGCTGCGCGCGGACCAGGTGGGGGAGAGCGTGCGCGTCGCCGGCTGGGTCCACCGCCGCCGCGACCACGGCGGGCTGATCTTCATCGACCTGCGCGACCGGACCGGGCTGCTGCAGCTCGTCTTCCGGCCGGAGGAGGCGCCCGAGGCGCACGAGGCCGCCGGCAGGCTGCGCGCCGAGGACGTGATCTCGGCCGAGGGCGAGCTGGTCCGCCGCGAGGAGGGGACCGTCAACCCGGGACTGCCGACCGGCGAGGTGGAGCTGGCCGTGGACGGCTTCGACCTGCTCGCGTCGTCCGAGACGCCGCCGTTCCAGATCGACGAGGACGAGCCGGTGGGGGAGGAGCTGCGCCTGCGCTACCGCTACCTCGACCTGCGCAAGCAGCTTATGAGCGACATGGTGGCGCTCCGCCACGACGTGGTGAAGGCGATCCGCGACCACCTGAGCGACGAGGGCTTCCTCGAGATCGAGACGCCCATCCTCACGCGCTCGACACCGGAGGGCGCGCGCGACTTCCTGGTGCCGAGCCGCCTCACGCGCGGCTCGTGGTACGCGCTGCCGCAGTCGCCGCAGCTCTTCAAGCAGCTGCTGATCATGGGCGGCGTCGAGCGCTACTTCCAGATCCCGCGCTGCTTCCGCGACGAGGACTTCCGCGCCGACCGCCAGCCGGAGTTCACGCAGCTCGACGTGGAGATGGGCTTCGTCGAGGAGGAGGACGTGATCGACACGATCGACCGCCTGATGAAGCGGGTGCTCGCGGTCGGCGGGATCGAGATCGAGCTGCCGCTCCAGCGGCTCACATACGACGAGGCGATGCTGCGCTACGGCTCCGACCGCCCCGACCGCCGGCTGGGGGTTGAGATCGTGGACGTGAGCGACGCGCTCCGCGGCTCCGAATTCAAGGTGTTCTCGGGCGCGATCGAGGCGGGCGGCGTGGTGCGCGCGCTGAAGGCGGGCGGCGAGTGGCCGCGCAGCCGCTTCGACGCCCTGACGGAGAAGGCCCAGCAGTTCGGCGCGAAGGGGCTCGCCTGGGCGGTGGTCGAGGACGGCGGCTGGCGCTCGCCGATCGCGAAGTTCCTCTCGGAGCAGGAGATCGCCGGAGTGACCGAGGCGCTCGGCGCACACGAGGGCGACGCGATCCTGATCGTGGCCGACCGCGCCGAGATCGCCGCGCGCGTGCTCGGCGTGCTGCGGGCCGACGTGGCCGAGTCGAAGCCGGCCGGGCACGACGTCTTCTGGGTCGTCGACTTCCCGATGTTCGAGTGGAACGAGGACGAGAAGCGCTTCGACGCGATGCACCACCCGTTCACCGCCCCGACCGGCGACCTCGACGCCGACCCGGGCACCTGGCGCAGCCGCGCCTACGACGTGATCTTCGACGGATGGGAGCTCGGCGGCGGCTCGATCCGGATCAACACCCCGGAGGTACAGCAGAAGGTGTTCGACGCGCTCGGCATCGACGCCGCCGAGGCGAAGGAGCGCTTCGGCTTCCTGCTCGAGGCGCTCCGGTACGGCGCGCCGCCGCACGGCGGCATCGCCTTCGGCATCGACCGCTGGGTCGCGCTGCTGGCGGGCCGCGACTCGATCCGCGACGCGATCGCGTTCCCGAAGACGGCGAGCGGCGCCGACCCGCTCACGGGCGCCCCCGCGCCGGTCGACGAGCGCCAGCTGCGCGAGCTCGGGCTGCGCCTGGCGTAGCCCCCCGGACCGCTGCTACGGTTGACGCGGCCCGAGCCTGTGCGGAAGCCGGCCGCATATGTTGAGCCGAACACCACGGGAGCGGGAGTCCGGCTCGCGGTTGGGTCGTGGCCCGCCGCGGAGGACGCCCAAGCTTGCTAGGACAGCAGGCCCAACTCCCGGCACGGCGACCGGCAGGCTGGGGCCACCTTTCGACCGTCGGGGAGGCACGCGGGCGCGCGGGCAGGACCGGCGCCGGCATCTGACAGGCTTGATCAGGTGTTCGAGACTCATCTGACCCATCCGCGCGGGCTGGGCCGGCTGCCGGACGCCCCGCACAGCGGGGCCGCCGGCGGCGCGCCCTGCGGCGACCTGGTCCGGATCGCGGTCCGGGTCGAGGGCGACCGCGTGGCCGAGGCCGGCTTCGACGCCGACGGCTGCGGCGCGGCGCGCGCGGCCGGGAGCGCGGTCGTGGAGCTGGTGGAGGGCGCGCCGGTGCTCGACGCGGCGCGGCTCACCGCGGACGACGTCGCCGACGCGCTCGGCGGCCTGATCCCCCCGAAGCGGCACGCCGCGACGCTCGCCGCGGACGCGCTCCACCGTGCGCTCGGCGCCGCGGCCCGCGACGGAGCGCCGGCGCTCGCGCCGAGCCCGCGGCGCACCCTCGTGGCGATGAGCGGCGGCGTGGACAGCGCGGCCGCCGCCCAGCTCGCGCTCGACGCCGGCGACGAGGTGGTCGGCGTCACGCTCGAGCTGTGGTCGGACCCGGCCACGGACGGCGAGCGCAGCTGCTGCTCGCCGCAGGCCGTGCTCGGCGCGCGCGAGCTCGCCCACGGGATGGGCATACCGCACTTCACGCTCGACCTGCGCGAGCGCTTCCGCAGCGAGGTCGTCGACCGCTTCCTGTCGGGGTACGCCGCCGGCGGGACCCCCAACCCGTGCGTGCGCTGCAACGGCAGCGTCCGCTTCGATGCGATGCTGGACCTGGCCGCCGCGCTCGGCGCCGCGCGGCTCGCGACCGGCCACTACGCGCGGATCGCGCGCGACGAGCAGGGGCCGCTGGTCCGGGCCGCGGCCGATCCGGCGAAGGACCAGAGCTACATGCTCGCGCGGCTCGACCCGGCCGCGCTCGACCGCCTCTCGTTCCCGCTCGGCGGCCTCACGAAGCCGGCGGTGCGGGCGCTCGCCCGCGACGCCGGGCTGCCCGTCGCGGACCGGCGCGAGAGCCAGGACCTGTGCTTCCTCGCGGGCCTCGGCGGCGGCGCGTTCCTCCGCCGCCACGGCGGCAGGCGGATGGCCGGGACCGGCGAGATCGTCACCAGGGACGGGGAGGTGGTGGGCAGCCACGGCGGCCACCAGAACTACACCGTCGGGCAGCGTCGCGGCCTCGAGCTCGCCGCGCCGCAGCCGCTTTACGTGCTGCGCAAGGACGCCGCCCGCAACCGCCTGGTCGTCGGCCCGCGCGAGGCCCTCGCGACCACCCGCGTGCGGCTCGGCGAATGGAGTCTGCATCGCGAAGCGACTACGGTGGAAAGGGTGAAGCTGCGCTACCGCTCGGCGGCCGTGGCGTGCCGCGCGCACGCCGAGGCGGCTTGCCTGGTGCTGGAGCTCGAGACGCCGGTCGACGGCGCCGCGCCGGGACAGCTCGCCTGCCTGCTCCAGGGCGACCGGATCGTCGGCCACGGGACGATCGCTGGGGACCCCGCATGAAGGTCATGCCGCGCGAGAGGATCGACCTGGTCGCGCCGCTCGCCGGCGACTTCTACGCGGTCGTGCGGCTGATCATCGGCGGCATCGCCGAGCGCGTGGACTTCGCGTTCGAGGAGATCGACGACCTGCAGCTTGCGGTCGAGCGCCTGCTCGCGGAGGCCGGGCAGACGGGCTCGGTCCGGCTCTCGTTCGAGGTCGCCGAGAACCGCATCCGCGCGCGCGTCGGACCGCTCAACGAGCGGGCCATCGCCGAGGCGCTGCGCGACGGGGAGCAGCCGGCCGGCGCGCTCACGCTCAAGCGCATCCTCCAGACGGTGGTCGACTCGTTCGGCGTAGAGGAGGCCGAGGACGGCAGCATCATGGTGCGCCTCGAGAAGCTGCGAGGCATCCCCTGATGACCTCGAGCCGCAGGCCGGGCACCTCGGAGAGCCAGCGCGGCCAGGACCGCGAGCTGCTGCGCCGCTACCACGAGGACGGCGACACGGGCGCGCGCGAGCTCCTGATCCAGCGCCACCTGCCGCTCGTGCGCTCGCTGGCGCGCCGCTACGCCGGGCGCGGTGAGGCGCTCGAGGACATCGAGCAGGTCGGCGCCATCGGCCTGATCAAGGCGATCGACCGCTTCGAGCTCGCGCGCGAGGTCTCGCTCGCCACGTACGCGACGCCCAACGTCGTCGGCGAGATCAAGCGCCACTTCCGCGACAAGGGCTGGGCGATCCGCGTGCCGCGCGCGCTGCAGGAGCTGAACGCCTCGATGTCCGGCGCGATCGAGCGCCTGACGCTGCGGCTCGGCCGCTCGCCGAGCATCGCCGAGATCGCGGAGGAGCTGAAGACCTCGCCGGAGGAGGTGCTCGAGGCGATGGAGGTCGGCTCCGCGTACTCGACCGTGTCGCTCTCGGCGGGGCCGTCGGGCGACGACGAGCTCGACCCGCTCGAGACGATCGGCGGCGAGGACGCGGAGTTCGAGCGCTCCGAGGACCGCGCCGCGCTCGAGCCGGCGCTCGAGCGGCTCGCCCCGCGCGAGCGCGAGATCCTCCGAATGCGCTTCGAGGAGGGCCTGCCGCAGACCCAGATCGCGCAGCGCGTCGGACTGTCCCAGATGCACGTGTCGCGGCTGATCCGCAAGTCGCTCGCGATGATGCGCGAGGAGCTCCTGCGGCCGCGCCCGGGGGGCGGTCCGGTGCACGAGCAGGACCGCCGGCAGGGCGGACGAACCTTGCGTTAAGCGCACATTTTGGTTTTGTTGCGCGCGGTCAATTGCCCCCGCAAGCGGGTTAGATTGCGGGCCGGGCGAGCACCCCTGCTCGCTTAACCGAACTGCTGGAGGGATTGAATGGGGTACCTCGGTAGACGCGCGGTGGTGCTGCTAGTAGCCGCGCTCTCCATGTTTGTGATCGCCGCATGCGGCGGCGACGATGACAGTGGCGGAGGCGGAGGCGGCGGCGGAGGCGGTGAAGCCAAGGAGGGTGGATCGATCACGATCTCCCAGACTTCACAGCCGGACTTCCTTGACCCCGCGCTCAGCTACACCGTGAACGGCTGGGAGCCGATGTGGCTCGTGTACACGCCGCTCCTGGCCTATCCGCACAAGGAAGGCGTGGAGGGCTCGACGCTCACTGCTGGTCTCGCGGAGTCTCTTCCGAAGGTCTCCTCGGACGGGAAGACCTATGAGCTGACGCTGCGGAAGGGCCTCAAGTACTCGGACGGCTCGCCGGTCAAGGCCACGGACTTCGAGCACTCGATCAAGCGCGTCCTGAACCTCGAGTCCGGCGGTTCCGCCTTCTTCCTGGTGATCGACGGTGCGCAGAAGTACGTGGACGACGGCAAGAAGGACGCGGACATCTCGGGCATCGACGCCGACGACACCTCGGGCAAGATCACGATCCATCTGACCACGCCCGACGGTTCGTTCTCGAACGTGCTGGCGATGAACTTCGCGTCGCTGGTGCCTGGCGACACGCCGTTCGAGAACCTGACCAAGACCCCGCCCCCGGGTGTGGGCCCGTACAAGATCACCGAGTCGGTCCCGAATCGCGAGTTCGTGATGCAGAAGAACAAGTTCTTCAACCTCCCGGGCTTCCCGAAGGGGCACATCGACACGATCACGACCAAGATCATCAAGTCGGCCGAGAAGCAGGCCCAGGACGTGATCTCGGGCGATCTCGACTACATGCAGGACCCGCCGCCGGCCGACATCAAGCCGGAGGTGAAGGCGAAGTACTCGGACCGGTACGAGGAGCACACCACGTCCTCCACGTACTACTTCTTCATGAACACGCGCGTCGCGCCGTTCGACAAGAAGGAGGTCCGCGAAGCGGTCAACTACGGCATCGACAAGCCCGGTCTCGCGCGCATCTTCGCGGGCGAGGTGCAGCCGGGCTGCTCGTTCCTGCCGCCCGGGATGCCGGGGTATGACGAGAAGCTCGACGTCGAGGACTGCCCGTGGGGCAACCCGAACGACCCGCCTGATCTCGAGAAGGCGCGTCAGATGATCAAGGACGCCGGCGCCGAGGGCGCGAAGGTCACCGTCTGGAGCAACAACGACGACCCGAGCGACAAGGTCGGCGAGGCGTATGCCGACATGCTGAACAAGATCGGGCTGAAGGCGACGCCGAAGATCATCGACGGCGGCGTGTACTTCCAGACGATCGGCTCGGCCAAGACGGCGCCTCAGACCGGGTTTGCCAACTGGTTCGCCGACTTCCCCCACCCGAAGAACTTCTTCTTCCTGGTGGACGGCAAGTCGATTCAGCCGACGAACAACCAGAACTTCGGGAACGTGGACGACCCGGAGATCACCAAGGGGATCGCCGAGCTGAACCAGGAGCCGGAGGTCACTGACGAGGTCGCGGCCAAGTGGGGCGACCTGAACAAGAAGCTCGTGGAGCGCGGGTGGGTCGTCCCGTACGGCCACCGCAAGCTCGCGACGTTCCTGTCAGAGCGGATGGACTTCGACAACTGCTCGCTGTTCCACCCGGTCTACTACAACGACTACTCGAGCTTCTGCCTCAAGTAGAGAACGTAATTCCGACCGGGAGGGCGCTTCGGCGCCCTCCCGGTCGGGTATGTTGCGTTCTTAGAGAGGGTCGATCGAGGGACTGATCGGAGGAGGGTGGCCACCGAGCCGGCAACTGAGTACTCGTTCGAGGGTCCCGCTGCGTTCGAAGAGGAGGCGAAGCGGGAGCAGGTCGCGGGGATGGGGCCGTGGCGTCTCGGCCTGCGGCGGATGCGTCGCAACAAGGTCGCGATCCTCTTCGGCCTCCTCTTCGTGCTCCTCGTGGCGATCTGCGTGGCCGCGCCGCTGTGGGCGAACAAGGTCGCCCACACCACCTCGGCGGAGAACCACCTGTCCGACACGATCACGGTCAACGGCAAGAAGACGAACGTGGTCAGCCTCGACGGCGTGCCGATCGGGCCGCAGTACTTCAAGGCCGACGGGAAGTTCTTCCTCGGCGCCGACGGCAACGGCCGCGACATCATGGTGAGGCTGCTCTACGGCGGCCGCAACTCGCTGCTGATCGGCATCACGGCGGCGTTCATGACCACCATCCTCTCGATCATCCTGGGCCTCGTCTCGGGGTTCTTCGGGGGGTTTACCGACGGGACCATCCGTGCGGCCCTTGACGTGCTCTGGTCGTTCCCCGTGATCATCCTCGGCGTGGCGCTGGGCGTGGCCCTGGCGCTCGGCGGCTTCAAGCTGGGGCCGATCTCGATCCAGGGCGACTCGCTCGCCATACCGATCCTCGTGATCGGGGTCGTGTACGTGCCGTACATGGCGCGGCCGATCCGAGGCCAGGTGCTGTCGCTGCGCGAGAAGGAGTTCGTCGAGGCGGCGAGGGCGCAGGGCGCGGGGCCCTTCCGGATCATGTTCACGGAGATGATCCCGAACCTGACCTCGACGATCCTCGTGTTCTTCACGCTCCTGATCGCGAACGCCGTGCTGCTCGAGGCGGCGCTCTCGTTCCTCGGGGCGGGCGTCCAGCCGCCTGAGCCGTCCTGGGGCACGATGATCAGCGACGGGGTGGAGCGGATCGCCACCGCCCCGCACCTCACGATCGTGCCCGGCCTGATGCTGGTGATCACGGTGCTGTCGCTGAACGTCTTCGGCGACGGCATCCGGGACGCCCTCGATCCGCGAGCGAAGGTCCGGCTGGAGCACTGATGGCCCGCTTCATCGTCCGCCGCCTCTTCCAGATGATCGGCGTGATGTTCGCGGTCTCGGTGCTCACCTTCCTGATCTTCAACGTCATCCCGAACGGCGACCCGGCGGTGCGGATGGCCGGCCGCCACCCGAGCCAGACGATCATCGACCAGATCCGCAAGGACTGGCACTTCGACGACCCGATCTACGTGCAGTACGTGGTCACGATGAAGAAGGTCTTCACCGGCGACCTGAAGTCGTACTTCACGCAGCTGAACGTGAACGAGGAGATCCGCAAGGGCATCCCGCGCACCTTCTCGCTCGCGATCGGGGCGGCGCTCCTGTGGATGTTCGTCGCGGTCTGCTTCGGCCTCTACAGCGCGGTGAAGGCGGGCAGATTCGCCGACAGATTCCTCACGATCATCGCGCTGATCGGCATCTCGATGCCGGTCTTCTGGATCGGCGCGCTGATGAACTACTACCTGGGCTTCAAGTGGGGGATCTTCCCCAACGGCGGGTACGTCGACCTGACCGACGACCCGGTCGACTGGGCCTACCACCTGATCCTGCCGTGGACCGCGCTCGCGATCCTGTTCATCGGGTTCTACTCGCGCGTGCTGCGCTCCAACGTGCTCGACACGATCAACGAGGACTACGTGCGCACCGCGCGCGCGAAGGGCCTCTCGGAGCGGCAGATCCTGGTCCGGCACGTGCTGCGCAACTCGATGATCCCGATCGTGACCCTCTGGGGGCTCGACTTCGGCGCCGTGATCGGGGGCGGCGCGATCCTGACCGAGACCGTGTTCGACCTCCAGGGCGTGGGCCAGTACGCGGCCGACGCGGTCGGCCAGCTCGACGTGCCGCCGGTGCTCGCGACGACGATGTTCGCGGCGTTCTTCATCGTGCTGCTGAACGCGATAGTGGACATCGCGTACGCGTACCTCGACCCGCGCATCCGGCTTCAGTGAGCGACGGCGAGCGCCTTCTCGAGGTACGCGACCTGCGCGTCTCCTTTGCGACGGAGGAGGGTGTCGTGCAGGCCGTGGACGGCGTCTCGTTCGACCTCGACTCGGGCGAGGTGCTGGCGGTGGTGGGGGAGTCGGGCTGCGGCAAGTCCGTCACCGCGATGACGCTGATGGGCCTCACGCGCTCTCCGAACGCGCGCTTCGAGGGCACGGCCGAGTACAAGAGCACGGAGCTGATCGGGGCGACGGACGACAAGCTGCGCCAGGTGCGCGGGGCCGAGATCGCGATGATCTTCCAGGACCCGATGACGTCGCTGAACCCGGTCCAGAAGATCGGCGACCAGATCGTCGAGCAGATCCAGGAGCACGAGGGGCTGCCGGACGCGCAGGCGCGCGAGCGGGTCATCGAGCTGCTGGAGCGCGTGGGCATCCCGCGGGCGCGCGACCGCGTCGACTCGTACCCGTTCGAGTTCTCCGGCGGCATGCGCCAGCGGGTGATGATCGCCCTGGCGCTGTCGTGCAACCCGAGCATCCTGATCGCCGACGAGCCGACGACCGCGCTCGACGTGACGATCCAGGCGCAGATCCTCCAGCGCGTGCGCGACCTGCGCGACGAGACCGGCGCCGCCGTGATCCTCGTGACCCACGACCTCGGCGTGGTCGCGGACATCGCCGACCGCATCGTCGTGATGTACGCGGGCCGGGTGGTGGAGCAGGGGACGCTCGACCAGATCTTCTACGACCCGCAGCACCCGTACACGTGGGGCCTGCTCGGGTCGATCACTCGCGTGGACCGGCCGCGGCCGGAGCGGCTGCCGGCGATCGCCGGCCTGCCGCCGTCGCTGGCGGACCGGCCCACGGGCTGCCACTTCCGCCCGCGCTGCCCGCACGAGTTCGCCGAGTGCGCGAACGTGCCGCCGCTCGAGGCACGGGTGGAGGGCCAGCCGGACCACCAGGACCGCTGCTGGCTGCCGCCGGACGAGAAGCGCGTGAAACGCGAGGTGACGCCGGGCGAGATCGGGCTCGGCGAGAAGCGGGGCGCGGAGGCCGCGTGAGCGTCGAGGCGGAGACGGGCGAGAGGGCGGCGGACGGCGACGGCGCCGGCGACGGCGCCGGGCCGCTGATCGAGATCGACCACCTCAAGATCTTCTTCCCGATCAAGCAGGGGATCATCGTCGACCGCGAGGTCGCCCGCGTGCATGCCGTGAACGACGTGACGTTCACGGTCGACAGGGGCGAGACGCTCGGGCTCGTGGGGGAGTCGGGCTGCGGCAAGACCACGCTGTCCAGGGCGATCATGCGCCTGCTGGACGCGACCGACGGATCGATCAAGTTCGACGGCCAGGACATCACGAACGCCGGGCGCAAGGAGATGGAGCCGCTGCGCCGGCAGATGCAGATGGTGTTCCAGGACCCGTTCGCCTCGCTCAACCCGCGCAAGCGCGTGGGCCAGATCATCGGGATGCCGCTGCGCCTCCACGGCACGCCGCGCGGCGAGGTCGACCCGAAGGTGCAGGAGCTGCTCGGCCGCGTCGGCCTGCAGCGCGAGCACGTGAACCGCTACCCGCACGAGTTCTCGGGCGGGCAGCGGCAGCGGATCGGGGTGGCGCGCGCGCTCGCCCTCGAGCCGAAGCTGATCGTGCTGGACGAGCCGGTGTCCGCGCTCGACGTGTCGATCCAGGCGCAGATCATCAACCTGCTCGACGACCTCCAGGACGACTTCGGGCTGACCTACCTGTTCGTGGCCCACGACCTGTCGGTGGTGCGCCACGTGTCGGACCGGATCGCCGTGATGTACCGGGGCAAGCTGATGGAGCTCTCGCCGGCCGAGGAGCTCTACACCAAGCCGATCCATCCCTATACCAGCGCCCTGCTGGCGGCGATCCCGATCCCGGACCCGGAGGAGAACCGCCGCCGCGAGCGGATCGTGGTGAGCGGCGAGCCGCCCAACCCGATCAACCCGCCGTCCGGCTGCGTGTTCCACCCCCGCTGCCCGCGCGCGACGGAGATCTGCCGCGAGATCGAACCCCCACTGGCGCGCTACCCGAACGGCCACCTGGCCGCGTGCCACCACCCCATGAGCGTGACCGCCGACGAGATAGCGGCGGCGACGAAGGACCCCTCGAGCCC
>DASXAA010000088.1:0-23046 GCA_036407035.1 Thermoleophilaceae bacterium
GGTAGGCGGCGTCGGTGCGGCCTCGCACGCGTGCGAGGAACTCGAAGGTCTCGGCGCCGGTGAGCGCCGGCCAGAGGAAGGGCTCGCCCGCCACGTACGCGACCCGCTCGTGGGCCGTCACTGGGTCGGACCACGCGTCGACGCCGAAGAGCTCGGCGCGGCCGGCGGTCGGGCGATGGAGGCCGAGGAGGAGGCGAATCGTCGTGGTCTTGCCGGCGCCGTTGGGCCCGAGGTATCCGTAGACCTCGCCCTCCTGGACGTCGAGATCGAGCTTGTCGAGGGCGAGCGTCGAGCCGTAGCGCTTGGTCAGTGACTCGGTCGTGATCGCGCTCATGCCTGCAACTTAACGACGCCGTGACGGGCCGCGGCAACGCCGCAACCGCCGGCGGCAAACCACTGAGGCGAAGTCCACGGCGGCGCCACGATGCGCCGTCCCCGCCCCGGGTCTACGTTCGGTTGCGACTCGCACCCCCCAAGGGAGACCGCATGCCCGATGCAGCCGCGTTGCCGCCCGCGCCGCCCAAGCGGCGACTGACCGTCTTCTACGTCGTGCTCTTTGCCGCCACGGCAATCGTGGCCACGCTGGTGATCACGGCCGGGCAGGACAGGACACCGCAGCCGGCCATCGCCGGCGGCTACGACGTGACCGGCGCGGCCGCGAAGTGCCTCGGGCCCCAGTTCGACGTCCAGCAGTCCGGGCAGTACGTGAACCTCACGAACGTCCACGACGACCTGGGCGGCCGACTCACCTTCGAGGACGGGCGTCTGACCGGCGACGTGAGCTGCGTGGAGGGCGGCAGCCAGGCGATCGACGCCAAGGTTGCGGACGGCGTGATGGCCGGCAAGCTCGGCGCGACCCCGGTCAAGGCCGAGCTCAAGCGCGACCCGCCCGACGCCGGCGCGCAGAAGCCGCGCGCCCCGGGGTCGGTCAGCGGCCCGTACAAGGTCTCGCCCCGCTCCTCCTGCCTCGGCGGCAAGTTCGAGCTGGAGAAGGCCGGCGGGGACAGGTACGACCTGTCCGGCACGGGGATCTCGGGCGAGCTGACGTACGTGGACGGCGTGCTGTCCGGCACCGTCACGTGCAAGAGCGGCGACGAGTGGAACGCGACCGGGCAGGCGGTCGACCGGAACATCAACAACCTCATCCTCTCCCCCAAGGACGCGCCTCCGCCCGCCGCGACGGGCGCGACGCCGGAGGGCGGTGAGAAGGTGACGGCCGCGAAGCAGCGCGAGTCGTTCGGCGAGACAGTCGCCGCCTTCCTGCTCGCGGTGGCGGTCGTGATGCTGTTCGCCCGGCTGCTCGGGGAGGGAGCGGTGCGCATCAAGCAGCCGCGCGTGATGGGCGAGGTGGTCGCCGGCCTCCTGCTCGGCCCGACCCTCTTCGGCTGGCTGCTGCCGGACGTCCAGTCGACGATCTTCGCGACCGACATCCTGCCGACCATCGGCCTGGTGGCCAACCTCGGCCTGATCTTCTACATCTTCCTTGTCGGCCTCGAGCTCGACGTGAGCCAGCTGAGGGGCAGGGCCGGTCAGGCGACGGCGATCTCGAACGCCAGCGTCGCGCTGCCGATGATGCTCGGCATCGCGGTCGCGCTGCCCCTGTACGAGCTGCTCGGGCCGGACAAGAAGTTCGTGGCGTTCGCGATCTACATGGGCGTCGCGATGTCGATCACCGCGTTCCCGGTGCTCGCGCGCATCCTGGTCGAGCGGCGGATGCTGAAGCGGCCGGTCGGCGCGCTCACGATGACGTGCGCGGCGATCGACGACATCACGGCCTGGTTCCTGATCGCCCTCGCGACCGCGGTGGCGGCGGCGGGGAGCGGCCTGGACGTCGTCAAGACCATCGCCTGGGCGATCGTGTTCTGCCTCGGCATGATCATCCTGGTCAGGCCGTTGATCTCGCGCGTCTCGACCGCATACGACGAGGCGGGCAAGGTGCCGAGCGCGTGGGTCGTGGTCATCTTCGCGGGCGTGCTGCTGTCGGCGTACGTCACCGAGATGATCGGCATCGCGGTCATCTTCGGCGCCTTCATGATGGGCGCGGTCATGCCGCGCAACGCGGGGCTGACGGAGGACGTGTCGCACCGGATCGAGGACTTCGTCGTGATCCTCCTGCTGCCGCTCTTCTTCGCCTACACCGGCCTGCGCATGAACATCGGCCTGCTCGACCGGCCCCAGCTGTGGCTGATCACGCTGCTGCTGATCGTGATCGCGATCGCCGGCAAGTGGATCGGAGCGATGGCGGCGGCCCGGCTGACCGGGTTCGACTGGCGCGCGTCGAACGTGGTCGGCGCCCTCATGAACACGCGCGGGCTGACCGAGCTGATCGTGCTGAACCTCGCGCTCGACGCCGGCGTGATTTCACAGGCGCTGTTCGCGATGCTCGTGATCATGGCGCTCGTGACGACGTTCATGGCCGGGCCGGCGCTCAACCTCCTGGACCCGAAGAACAGCTACGGCGAGTCGCTCGACACCGAGATGGAGGTGGCGCGAGCGACCTCGAGGGCCGAGCTTCCGGCGCTGGTCGTGCCGGGGCGCGCCATCCTCGTGGCGCCGCAGACGGACGAGGCGCTCGTGCCGCTGCGGACGCTGTCCGAGCCGCTGGCGCGCTCCGAGCCCCCGCGCGAGCTGATCCTGGCGCGGCTGGTCGAGCCGACGACGGCGGCCGACGCCGGCGTGCGCGCCGGCCTGCAGACCGAGCAGCGGATGCTCGAGGAGTCGGAGCGCCTGCTGCGCGAGGCGCGGCTCGAGCTCGCTGACCAGGGCATCGCCTCCCGGGGCGTGGCGTTCGTGTCGGCGCAGCCCGGCCATCACCTGGTCCAGCTCGCCGAGTCGGAGGAGGTCGACCTCGTGATGCTCGACGGGAGCCGGCCGCTGCTCGGCGGTGGCATCCCGCGCGGGGACGTCGGCTACGTGCTCGAGCACGCGCCGACGGACGTGGCCGTTCTGGTCGCGCGCGAGGGCGCCGAGATCACCGAGCTCGGCAAGCCGGTGGTGGTCCCGTTCGGCGGCCAGGAGCACGACTGGGCCGCGCTCGAGCTGGGCGCCTGGATGGCGAGCGCGACGGGCGCCGAGCTACGCCTGCTCGGGGCCGCCGGCCAGACCGAAGACACCACCAAGGTGCGGCGCGTGCTCGACGACGCCAGCCTGCTGGTGCGCCAGTTCGCGGCGGTGGAGCCGGAGCCCGTGATCCCGGACGCCGGCGGACTCCTCGAAGCGGTCGACGGCGCCGGCCTGCTCGTCGTGGGACTGTCGCAGCGCTGGCGGCGCGAGGGGCTCGGCAGCGTCCGCTCGGAGCTCGCCAAGGCGGGCGTCGCGCCGATCCTTTTCGTGCGCCGCGGCGAGCGGCAGGGGGCGCTCGCCCCGCGGTCGGACGTCACGCACTTCGCGTGGTCGTCGGCCGGGATGGGCGGCGGCTTCAGCCCAGCGGGGCCGTCCTAGCACGCGAGGGAAGCGAGCGCGGCAGGAGCGCGACGAGGCTGGTGCCGTCCGCGTCGCCCGCGACGTCGAGGCGGCCGCCGGCCGCCTCCACGCGCTCGCGCATGCCCCGCAGGCCGAAGCCGTTGTGCGCGGCGACCGGGTCGATGCCGCGGCCGTTGTCGCGCACCTCCACGGACACCATCCCGTCGCGCGGCGCCACGGCCACCAGCACACGCTCCGCGGCGGCGTGCTTCGAGACGTTCGTGAGCCCCTCCTGGACCACCCGGTAGACGGTCGTCTCGATCTCGGCCGGCAGCTGCACGCCGTCGAGCTCGATGTCGCGCGCCACGTCGAGCCCGGACGTGCCGGCCACGCGGTCGCAGAGTCCCGCGAGCGCGGGCTCGAGGCCGAGCTCGTCGAGTGCCGCCGGCCGCAGCTCGGCGATCAGGTGCTTGAGGTTCGAGATCTCCACGCGTATGTCCTCGAGCGCCTCGTCCACTGCCACGGGCAGCGCCTCCGGGCGCTCCGACCGCAGCGCCGACGACAGCAGCACACGCAGCCCCACCAGCCCCTGCAGGGTCTGGTCGTGCAGCTCCCACGCCCAGCGGCTGCGCTCGCTCTCCGAGGCCGCTATCGCGTCCCTCAGCTTGTCCGCCGCCACCGAGCGGGCGGTGGCGATCGCGGTGGCCGCGCTGGCGGCGATCGCCTCCAGCAGGTCCTGATTGGGCGGCGTCTGCAGGGACGTGGGATAGGCGACGAGCAGGCCCAGGTCCTCGCCGCGGTGCTCGAGCGTCATTCGCGCCGGGCCGGCCGAAGGCTCGCCGTCGCCGGCCGCGGCGCCGAGCACGAGCCGACCGCCCTCGCGCACCCACACCTCGAGCACCGCGACGCCGGCCAGCCCGCGCCCCTGCTCCACGATCCGCGTCAGCGCGCCGTGGAGGTCGGTCTCGGTGCCGACCGCCCGCGCGATCGTGGCGAGCGCGCCCAGCCGCGCCACCGCCTGCTCGAGCCGCGCCTTCGAGCGAGCGAAGTCCGCCGCGCGCACCTCGAGCTCGCGCTCGGTCTCCTTCCGGCGCGCTATGTCGGCCCGCAGCCGCTCCGCGTACCGGCCCACCACCACGCCGACCAGCAGCACAACCGCCGCGCGCGACGCGTACCCGAGGAATGAGACCTCCACGGGCGTCACCACGTCCCAGAGGGCGACCAGCGCGGCCGCCACGACCGCGCCCGCAATCCCGCCGCGCACGCCGTAGGTCAGCGCGAGCAGCGCGACCGGCACGGTGTAGAAGTTGGCGATCAGCGCCGGCGGGTCGTCGATCGCCAGCCGCAGCGCGAAGATGCCGGCGAACAGCGCGCCGGCGACCACGATCACGAGCGGCCGGCCGCCGCGCTCCTCGTCCCGGCGCTCGAGGTCGTGCTGCACGCGCGCGGCGGCGTCGGCGAGCGCCAGGTCGTCGAGCCCCGCCTTCAGCCGCGACGAGGGATCAGCGCTCATTGCCGACGAGGCCGTGGTCGAGCGCGTACCGGACGAGGTCGGCGCGCTTGGCGAGGCCGAGCTTCTGCTGTATGTGGGCGCGGTGGGTCTCGACGGTCCGCAGCCCCACGTGCAGGCTCTCGGCGATCTCGGGGTTCGTGTGGCCGAGCGCGATCAGGCGCAGCACCTCGGTCTCGCGCGACGTGAGCTCGTGGACCGCCGCGGCCGCCGCGCCGCTGCCCGTGACCGCCCCGACGCCCACGGCCGGGTCGAGGTACGTGCCGCCGCCCGCGACGGCGCGAACCGCCTCGATCACCGCTTCGTCCGGCGCCTGCTTCGTGACGAACCCGGCGGCGCCGGCCAGGAGCGCCTCGCGCGCGAACATCGGGTCGGTCTGCATCGTCAGCACCACCACCGCCGTCGTGTCCGACGCTTCCCGCAGCCCGGTGATGTCGGTCAGGCTCGACCTGCCGCCCATGTGGAGGTCGAGCAGCAGCACGTCGGGCCGGTGCTCGCGCACGCTGCCGAACGTCTCGGTCACGTCGCAGGCCTCGCCGACCACGCGGACGTCGGAGTGGCCGTCGAAGAGCGCGCGCAGCCCCCGCCGGACCACCGCGTGGTCGTCGGCTATGACGACGCGTGTCGGCTCACTGTTGCCGCCCACCGAATGCCCACCGTACCGCCTGCCGGAGCCTTTCGCCCGGGGTAGGATGGCCCAACAGGCTCGGCTCGGACTAGGGGGACTCGCAAGTGCCACAGGTCAAGATCGCCAGCACCGGCTCGTACCTGCCGGGCGACCCAATCGACAACGCCACGCTCGAGCGCCTCGCGGGGCCGCTGCCCGAGGACGTTCTCGAGGGGATCCAGACGAAGACCCGCCACTGGTCCGTGGATCCGGAGACCGGCGAGCACCGCGAGACCAACAGCGAGATGGCCCACAAGGCGGTGGTGGAGGCGCTCGAGCTGGCGGGAGTCGAGCCCGGCGAGGTCGAGCTGCTGGTCGTGTCGACCGCGAGCCCCGAGTACCACCTGCCGGCGACCGCGACGTTCATCCAGGAGAAGCTCGGCCTGCGCAGCTGCGCGTCGATCGACATCCGCTCGGGCTGCGCCGGGGCGGTGGAGGCGCTGGACTTCGCCCGCCTGCTCGTCGAGCGCGGCGCCTACGAGACCGCGGTGGTGGTCGGCAGCGAGGCGATCTCGCCGCTCGCGGTGCCGCTCTACCTCGGCCAGGACCCTGACCGCGTGCGCATGCGCGACCGGCTCGGCGTGTACGCGTTCGGCGACGGCGCCGCGGCGATGGTGCTGAAGGCGGACGAGGACGGCGACGGGGGCATCGTCGGCGACGCCGCGCTCGCCTGCGTCGGCGGCGAGCGGAAGCCCGGCATGCAGGTGATCGGCGGCGGCACGCACGCGCCGATCGCCAAGCAGCGGGACGCGAAGCGCCTGATCGAGCTGAAGGTCGACGTGGTCGAGAGCGGCCGCTTCACCCCCTACGTGCTCACGGAGGGCCTGCAACAGACCCTCGAGCGCGCCGGCATCTCGGCGGAGTCCGTGGACATGTGCGTGATCCCGGAGGGCAACGCCACCTACATGACCGACGAGCTGCGCGAGGCGGACCTGCTGACGCCGGAGTGGACCGAGCTCGAGCCGAAGATCTTCGAGAACCTCGAGCTGGTCGGCGCGACCGGGTCCGCCGCGGCGCCGATCGCGCTCGACTACGCCTGGAAGACCGGCGCGGTCAAACAGGGCGACATGGTCATGCTGCTGGCGATCGAGACCAGCAAGTGGAAGTACGGGGGCATCGTGTTCCCGTGGACGGCGGCGCCGGTGCCGGACAAGGAAGGGCTCTCGCAGGCGGCAGCCGGGTAGCCTCCGCGCGCGTGCGCGAAGAGCGCGACCTGGCCGTCCCGATGCGCGACGGCACGGTCCTCCGTGCCGACGCCTACCTGCCCGACGACGGCGACCCGGCGCCGGCCGTGGTCTGCCGCACGCCCTACAACCGCGGCTTCCCGCTCACGCCGCTGGCAGCGCTCGACCCGGAGCGGGCCACGGAGGCCGGGATCGCGGTGGTGGTCCAGGACGTGCGCGGCCTCTACGACTCGGAGGGCGAGTTCAGCCCGTTCTTCAGCGAGGGCGACGACGGCTACGACACGGTCGAGTGGGTGGCGGCGCAGCCGTGGTGCGACGGCAACGTCGGGATGGTGGGCCGCTCGTACCCGGCCGCCACCCAGTGGCGGGCGGCGCTCGAGCGGCCGCCCCACCTGCGCGCCATCTCCCCGGTGGTCGTCGGCAGCGACTACTACCACGGCTGGATCTACCAGGGCGGCGCGTTCCAGCTCGGCTTCAACCTCTTCTGGGTCCACCTGATGACCGACCCGAAGGGGCGCGGCTCGCTCGACGAGCACTTCCGCCACCTGCCGGTGACGGACCCGCCGCTGCTCGCCGAGAGCCCCGCCGGCCGCTTCTACCGCGAGTGGGTCGAGCACCCGACCTACGACGAGCACTGGCGCCGGCTCTCGATTCGGGGCCGCTACGGTGACGTGCAGGTGCCCGCGTTCATCGTCGGCGGCTGGTTCGACGTCTTCCTCGGCGGCACGCTCGAGAACTTCGCCGGCATGCGCACCGAGGGCGGCACCGCGGCCGCGCGCGAGCGCACGCGGCTGCTGATCGGCCCGTGGGCGCACGGCAGCGCGTTCGGCGCCTATCCCGACCACGGGTTCAAGGAGCTCGGCCCCGACGACCGCATCGACCTCGCCGAGCAGCAGCTGCGCTTCCTCGCGGCGCAGCTGCGCGACGAGCCGGACGACGCCGGCGCGCCGATCCGCATCTTCGTCATGGGCGCGAACGAGTGGCGCGACGAGCCGGAGTGGCCGCTCCCGCGGGCGCGCGAGCAGGCGTGGCACCTGCGCACGGACGGCTTGCTGTCGCCGGAGCCGCCCGGCCCCGGCGAGGCGCCGGACGAGTACGACTACGACCCGCGCGACCCTGCCCCCACGATCGGCGGGCCGACGTCGCTGCCGGCCAGGTTCATGCGCCAGAACGCCGGCCCGCTCGACCAGGCGCCGGTGGAGAAGCGAGACGACGTGCTCGTGTACAGCTCCGAGCCGCTCGCGGAGCCGATGGAGGTGACCGGCCCGCTGACGCTCGTGCTGCACGCCGCGACCTCCGGGCCGGACACCGACTGGGTCGCGAAGCTCTGCGACGTCGACCCCGAGGGGCGCTCCCGAGTCCTCGCGGAGGGCGTGCTGCGCGCGCGCTACCGCGACGGGTTCGAGCGGGCCGCTCCGCTCGAGCCCGGCCGCCCGTACGAGTACGAGATCGACCTGATCGCCACCAGCAACGTCTTCGCCGCCGGCCACCGCATCCGCCTGGACGTGACGAGCAGCTCGTTCCCGCGCTTCGACCGCAACGCGAACACCGGCCTGCCGCTGGGCGAGGACACCGACGAGACGCTCACCACGGCCCGCCAGCGCGTCTTCCACGACGCCGAGCGGCCGTCCCGGCTGCTGCTGCCCGTGGTGCCCCTCTGAGCGGTGGCCGGACGCCCCTATCTGCGTTAGGTTCCGTAGAGCACACCGAAAGGAGCGCGCAGGTGGGTAAGACCGCTTTCCTGTTTCCCGGCCAGGGCTCGCAGAAGGTCGGGATGGGATCCGACCTTCTCGAAGCCAGACCGGAGGTTTTCGACCGCTATCTGGAACAGGCCGACGCGGCTTCGGGGCTGCCCATCCGCAGGCTCTGCCTCGAGGGTCCGATCGAGGAGCTGACGGCAACCGAGGCGGCTCAGCCGGCGCTCTTCGCCACCTCCCTGGCGGTGCTCGAGGTCGCCCGCGAGTCCGGTCTGCGGGCCGACTTCGTGGCGGGCCACAGCCTCGGCGAGTACACCGCGGCGGTGGCGTCCGGCGCGCTCGGCGTGGAGGACGGCATGAGGCTGGTCTCCCGCCGCGGGCGGCTGATGGCGGACATCCAGTCGGAGCGGCCGGGCACGATGGCGGCGATCATCGGCCTCCCGCCCGAGCGGGTGGAGGAGCTGTGCTCAGAGGCGTCCGCCGAGGGGGTCGTCGCGCCCGCCAACCTGAACACACCGGCCCAGATCGTCTGCTCGGGCGAGGAGGCGGCGGTGCTGAAGCTGATCGAGCTCGCGGAGGCCGGCGGCGCCGACAAGGCGATCCAGCTCAAGGTCGGCGCCGCGTTCCACAGCGAGCTGATGGAGCCCGTGCAGTCGGCGCTCGCGGAGACGATGGAGACGGTGGAGTGGAGCGACCCGGAGACTCCGCTCGTGGGCAACGCGAGCGCCGCGGTCAAGACCACCGCCGACGAGGTGCGCGAGGCGCTGATCGCGCAGATCGCCAGCCCTGTGCTCTGGGTGGAGTGCGTCCGGACGCTGGTCGACAACGGCTGCGACACCTTCCTGGAGCTGGGCTCCGGCCGCGTGCTGGGCGGCCTCGTCCGGCAGACCGACCCCGAGGTGGAGACCTTCTCCGCCGACTCGCCGAAGAAGCTCGACAAGTTCCGCGAGCGGAGCGAGGCCTGACCTGTCGCTGATGATCGGCACGGGGCCCTTCGGGCATGTGCCCGGCGGCGCTTTCAGCACCGAGATGCCGGCGGGACCGCTCCTGTACCTGGAGGAGTCGCCGCGCTGGGTGCGCGTGCGTATGGGCGGCGAGACCGTCGTCAGCAGCAAGCGGCCGCGTCTGCTGCACGAGTCGGGCAGGCTGCCGGTCTTCTACTTCCCCGAGGCCGACGTGCGCACGGACCTGCTGCGGCCGTCCGAGCGGAGCGAGCGGGACGACGTCAAGGGCAACGCGCGCTTCTGGTCGCTCGCGGTCGGCGACAGGGTGGCCGAGGACGCCGCCTGGTGCTTCGACCACCCGCAGCTCGACGGGCTCGTGGCGCTGCGCTGGGACGCGGCGGACGAGTGGCTCGAGGAGGACGAGACGCAGGTCAAGCACGCGCGCGACCCGTACCACCGCCTGGACGTCCGCTCGACCTCGCGCCACGTGAGCGTGTCGCTCGCGGGCGAGCGGCTGGCCGACTCACGGCGCACGCGGATCCTGTTCGAGACGGGCCTGCCGCCGCGCTTCTACTTCCCGGCGGACGACGTGCGCCAGGACGTGCTCGAGCCGAGCGATCGCCGCACGGCGTGCGCGTACAAGGGCGTGGCCTCGTACTGGTCGGTGCGGGTGGGAGAAGAACTCGAGCCCGACCTCGTTTGGTTCTACGTGAGCCCGCTGCACGACGCCGCGGAGGTGCGAGACATGCTCGCCTTCTTCAACGAACGGATCGATCTCGACGTCGACGGCGAGCGCTGGGAGCGCCCGCAGACCCAGTGGTCGCGATCACGGAAAAGCACCGGAGGTAACTCGTGACAGTCCAGCCCAAAGACAGCTACGACGTGGTCATCCTCGGCGGCGGCCTCGCGGGCCTGTGCCTCGGGCTGCAGCTGAAGAAGGAGCGGCCGGAGACGTCGATCCTGATCGCCGAGAAGCGCGACGGCCCGGCGCCGGAGGCGGCATTCAAGGTCGGCGAGTCGACCGTGGAGATCAGTGCCAACTACTTCGGCGAGGTGGTCGGCATGAAGGACCACATCGAGGCCGACCAGCTGCACAAGATCGGGCTGCGCTACTTCTTCCCGGCGGGCGACAACACGGACCTGTCGCAGCGGGTCGAGTGGGGCGTGCCGTTCAAGCCGCCGGTGCCCTCGTACCAGCTCGACCGGGGGCGGTTCGAGAACGAGCTGGGCGAGCGCAACCTCGCCGCCGGGATCGACCTGCTCGGCAACTGCCGCGTGCTCGAGGTGGACCTGAACAGCGACAGCGGCCACGTGATCACGATGTCGCGCGGCGACGAGCAGCTCCAGGTGAAGGCGCACTGGGTGGTGGACGCCGGCGGGCGCGCGTTCATCCTGAAGCGCAAGCTCGACCTGCTCGAGGACAACGGCCACGTCGTGAACTCCTCCTGGCTGCGGCTCGGCGGCGGCATCAACGTGGAGGACTGGGTCGACGAGTCGGACGACGAGTGGTTCGCCCCGATGACGGAGCGCGGGCTGCGCCAGTTCAGCACGAACCACCTCTGCGGGCAGGGCTACTGGGTGTGGCTGATCCCGCTCTCGTCGGGATCGATCTCGATCGGCATCGTCGCCGACGACCGCTTCCACCCCTACGAGCAGATCAGGACGCTCGAGGGCACGCTCGAGTGGTTCCGCGAGCACGAGCCGCAGCTCGCCGAGGTGCTCGACGCGCGGCAGGACCAGATCGAGGACTTCCTGAAGGTGTCGAACTTCTCCTACGGCTGCAAGCAGGTGTACTCGGGCTCGCGCCGCTGGTGCCTGGTCGGCGAGGCCGGGCCGTTCCTCGACCCGTTCTACTCGCCCGGCTCCGACTTCATCGCGATGGGCAACACGCTCACCACCGACCTGATCGTGCGCGAGCTGGGCGGCGAGGACGTGACCGAGCGCGCGAGGACGCACAACGACCTCTTCCTGCGGCTCTACCGCGAGGCGCTGGGCTGGTACGAGGGCCAGTACGTGTTCTGGGGCGACCCGCAGGTGATGATCGCCAAGATCGCCTGCAACAACATCGTCTACTGGTCGACCAGCGCGCTGCTGTTCTTCAACCGCAAGCTCAGCGAGCCGGAGTTCATGGCCGAGGTGATGCCGGACCTCGAGCGGATCTGGAAGGTGAACAGGCGGCTCGAGGCGATGTTCCGCGAGTGGTTCGAGATCGGGGCGCGCGAGTGGCAGCGCGCCTTCGTCGCCCCCACCGGGTTCCCGAGCATGGGGCTGCGCCATGTGGAGCTGGCCCTGGACTTCGACGACGAGGCGCTCAAGGCCAAGATCAAGGAGGACGCCGACCTGGTCGAGGCGGTGGCGACGCTGGTGTTCCGAAAGGCGGCGGAGTCGCTGCCGGAGGGGCCGCCCGACCCCGACGAGAAGGTCAACCCGTACGCGATCTCGCTCGACCCCGACCGCTGGGAGGCCGACGGCCTGCTCGACGGCTCCGGGCTGACGGTGGCCGAGGCCGACGAGCGCGCCCCCGGAATCGACAACCTCTGGCTCGACCGGGTCGCGCGGTCGGTCGCTTAGAGAGAGGAGAGCGCCTGTGAGCACCGAGCAGCAGCCCGCTGACAGCTACGACGTCGCGATCCTCGGGGGCGGCCTGGCCGGCCTGACGCTGGCCCTGCAGCTGAAGAAGGAGCGGCCGGAGACGAGCATCTTCGTGGCCGAGAAGCGCAAGGGCCCCGCGCCCGAGGCGGCGTTCAAGGTCGGCGAGTCGACCGTCGAGCTGTCCTGCAACTACTTCGGGCACGTGATCGGCATGCAGGACCACCTGGAGAGCGACCAGATCCACAAGTGCGGGCTGCGGTTCTTCTTCCCCGCCGGCGACAACACGGACCTGTCGCAGCGCGTGGAGCTCGGGCCGCCGCTATACCCGCCGGTGCCGTCCTACCAGCTCGACCGCGGCCGGTTCGAGAACGAGCTGGCCGACCGCGCGCTCGCCGCCGGGGTCGACCGGTTCGGCGAAGCCCGGGTGCAGGCGGTGGAGTTCGGCTCGGACATGCACGAGGTGGAGTTCACGCTCGCCGGCGAGCCGCGCACGGTCAGGGCGCGCTGGGTCGTGGACGCCGCCGGCCGCGCGTTCCTGCTGAAGAAGAAGCTCGACCTGCTCGAGGACAACGGCCACTACGTCAACTCGTCGTGGTTCCGGCTCGCGGGCGGGCTCAACATCGAGGACTGGGTCGACGAGGACGACGACGAGTGGTACTCGCGCATGACCGAGCGCGGCCTGCGCCGCAACAGCACGAACCACCTCTGTGGCCAGGGCTACTGGGTCTGGCTGATACCGCTCTCGTCCGGCCCGATCTCGATCGGCATCGTCGCCGACGAGAGCTTCCACCCGTGGGAGCGGATCAACACGCTCGAGGGCGCGCTCGACTGGATCCGCGAGTACGAGCCGCAGCTGGCGGACTCGCTCGACGGGCGCAGCGATGACATCGAGGACTTCCTCAAGGTCGAGCGCTTCTCGTACGGGTGCAAGCAGTGCTTCTCGGGCTCGCGCCGCTGGGCGCTCGTCGGCGAGGCCGGCGCGTTCCTCGACCCGTTCTACTCGCCGGGCTCGGACTACATCGCGATGGGCAACACCCTCACGACCGACCTGATCGTGCGCGAGCTGGACGGCGAGGACGTGACCGAGCGCGCCAAGGCGCACGACGACTTCTACCTGAGCGCCTACCGCACGCACCTGACCTTCTACAAGGGCCAGTACGGGTACTGGGGCAACCCCCAGATCATGGCCAACAAGATCGGGGCGAACAACATCCTCTACTGGGGCGCGAACGCCCTGCTCTTCTTCCACCGCAAGCTCACCGACCTGGACTTCATGGCCGGCGTGCGGCCCGACGTGGACCGCATCTGGGCGCTCAACCGGCAGATCGAGTCGATGTTCAGGCAGTGGCAGGAGCTCGACGCGCGCGAGTGGCGGCGCGCCTACGTGTCGCCGGTGTCGTTCCCCGCGATGCTGGAGCGGCACATCGAGCTGGTCGCCGGGTTCGACGACGAGGCGCTGAAGGCGAAGCTGCGCTCGAACGCGGACCTGATGGAGGCCTACAACGTGATCGCCTTCCACAAGGCCGCCGAGACGCTGGGCGACGCCGTGCCCGACGCCGACACGAAGATCAACCCCTACGCCGTCGGGCTCGACCCGGACCGCTGGGAGGCCGACGGGCTCACGAACGGCGAGGGGCTGTCGCTGAACGAGGCGCGCGAGACCCCGGCCGCCGGCATGGAGAGCCTGTGGATGGAAGTGATCGCACAGCCGGCGCCGGCGACGTAGGACCCAGGTCAGCGGTCCTCTAGGCGGCGGGTCCGGCGCCGCGGCCGCGGGGACTTGGGTTCGCAGCAATCCTCGTTCAAGACCCGCGGAATGATCGTCGGTCAGATCCCCCCGCCGGGTGTCACGACGACGCGGTCGCATTGCAGCGCGATGGCCATCGATGTCGCGGCCAGCAGCAGGCGCATGTCGGGTTCGCTCTCGGCGCTGGCGGTCAGGCCCGGCCGCCAGGCGGCGATGCGTTTGGCCTCGTCCGGCTGCTTGTGCCAGACCCGGATGCGCGCCAGCTCCTCGCGGTCGCCGCGGGTGAGCGTCCAGACGAGCCGGCCGAGGCGCGGGCAGCCGAGCTTGAAGCGGTTGTCGTTGGCGCTGACGAACGTGCCGCCTGGCAGCAGGGTGTGGGGGTGGTAGTAGAGCAGCGGTTCCTGCCAGCCGACACGTGTGACCTCAACGTGGAAGCCGACGCGCCGACGCCGGCGCCGGACCGTGGCCGTCCAGTGGTCGCCGGCCGTGCTCAGCAGCCAGCCGCCTCTGGTCCGTCGATCAGAGCGACCGGCAGACCCGCCTTGACCAGCGACCAACGCTCCATGTCGCCGTCGCGGGCGATCAGCTCGAGCGGTGCTGCCAAGCTCCAGCGGAACTCGTGCAGCGCCGCAGCCGCCGTTGCGTGGAGCTGCTCGATCGAGGTCGGCCGCGCTTCTGCCGGCGAACCCGTCACGACCCTGCGCGCCCCGGCGAGCCGAGCGAGGAGAGTCGAGCGGCGGCCGCCTCGGCTCGTGGCGTGTTCTGTGCTCGAAGCGCCATGACCTGGGCTAGCGCGCGGCCTGGGTTGCGGCCCGGGCCGTGCTGGTCTGCGACCTCCTTTTCTCGCACCCGACTGTACTCCTCCCGGGGGACACGAACAAGGGGAGTCGATTGGTCAGGGGGCTCACCTGCGGCGCGGTGAACTTTTCGCGTGAGGGGCGTATGGTCGGGCTACCCCTGGCCCAAGGAGGGCATATGGACTCGCCCGTCCGGTTCACTCGTCCGCTTCTCGCTTTGACGATCGGGGTGCCGCTCGCCTGCAGGAAGCCGCGCCTCCTACAGGAGGAGTAACCGCAGCAGTGACCGACCGCTGTGATTACGAGGCTGACATTCATCGATGAGCGAGCGTACCCCCCGAGGGCGGCGGGTCCGCAGGGCGCGGCGGCCCGCGCTCACTCGTAGCGAAGGGCTTCCGCCGCCGGGAGTCGGGTCGCCAGGCGGGCCGGCAGGCCGGTGGCCGCAGCGACCAGGAGCAGGGTCCCGACCGGGACGAGGGCGAGCGACCACCACGGCGCGATGACGAGGTCCTCGGCGTCTCCGCCGGCGATCGCGTAGACCGCGCGGTAGAGCACGATGCCGATCGGGATCGAGAGCAGCGCGGCCACCAGCGCCAGGGCGACGTGGGCGCCGACGAGGCTCGAGGCGACCTGTCCCGGCGTGAGGCCGACGGTCTTGAGGACGGCGTAGTCGCGGATGCGCTCGCGCACGGACAGCAGCGCGATCGCGACGAGCGTGGTGGCCGTGATCACGAGCAGCAGGGCGTCGAGCGTGTAGACGAGCGCGGGCAGCTCGTCGGTCACGTCGCTGACCTCGCCGGCGGCCTGGGCGTCGAGGCTGGCCTTCATCGAGAGCGCGAACACGATCGCCGCCCCGGTGACAGCGATCGCGCCGCCGAGGCGCAGCGCACGCCTGCGGCCGGAGAGGAGGTCCTTGAGGCCGAGCGTCACGGGCAGCGGCAGCGGTGCGCCGGCGACGGCCCTCGCCACGCGCGATCGCCGCGCGTGCGACGGCGCGCCGGACTGGAGCGCGTGCAGGACGCTGAAGCGGGTGCTGCGCCGGGTCGAGGAGCGCACGCTGCCGAGGAGAACGAGAAGCACGGGGACGCTCGCGGCGAGCAGGTGCCACGGGCTCGCCGCGGACGCCGGCGAGCCGACCATCGTGTCGGCGCTCGGCGCGGTGAGCCGCGGCGCCAGCAGCGCACCCAGTCCGAAGCCGACGACGACCGCGACCAGGCCGAGCGCGGCGGCCTCGATCGCGAACACCGTGGTGACCTGGCGCGGCGTGAGGCCGACCGCCTTCAGCAGGCCGATCTCGCGGTGCTGGGCGGCGGCGCGCGCGCCGACGAGGATCGCCACCACCGCGAAGACCACGATCAGCAGCACGATCGTGTACGTCGTGAGGATGATCTGAAGCGGCTGCGCCTCGCGGAGCGCCTCCGCGCGCTGGTCCTCCCGGGTCGCGACGTAGGCGGCTCCCGGCGGCAGGGCGGCCACGGCACGCGCGGCGAAGGCGGGCGCGGCGGATGGGTCCGCGAGCCTGATCGCCTGGGTCCAGCTCCAACGGCGGCGGTCGGGCTGGATGCGCGCGAGCGTGCTGCGCGGAACCCATGCCAGGCCGGGGTTGCTGCGCGGATAGCGGGCCTGACTGGGCAGGACCGCCGTGCCGGCGATCGGCAGCTCGATCGGGCCGCCCGCTGCGGAGAGCCGCAGCGCCCCGCCCACGCGCAGGTGGAGGGCGCGAGCGAAGCTCCGCTCCAGCACGATTCCGTCCGTGGGTGGCGCCGACCCGTCCGTCCGCACGGGCGTGTTGACGCGCGCCGCCGACCGCAGCCCCGCCAGCTGCAGCCGCTCCGTGCCGCCTCCGGTCGCGACGCTCGCGAGCGCGCTCGGGACGGGCTCGTCCCGTTCGGCGACGCCCGGCAGCGCAGCGATCGTGCGAGCGTCGGCCCGCGAGGGCACGGTCGCGAGCACGTGCGCGCCGTGCGCCGCGTCGAACGTGCGCTGCCATGGATCGCGCGCGGTCTCCCCCACCTCGAGCGCGAGGACGATCGTCGCCGCGGCGGCGCTCGAGAGCAGGACCGTGAGCGCGCTCGCGAGGAGCCGCGAGCGGATGCCCGCGAACGCGAGCTTGACCAGCGTCGCCGTCATGCCCCGCGGTCGCTCCCGAAGGGAAGCGCGACCGGGCGCGGGGCCTGCAGCTCGGCCTTGTCGGACACGAGCCCGTCACGGAGCGCGATGACCCGGTCGGCCGCGGCGGCCACGCGCGCGTCATGCGTGACGATCAGCAGCGTCTGGCCGCGGTCGCGGGCTGCGCGCAGGAGCCCGAGCACCTCGCGGGCCGCCGCCGAGTCGAGGTTCCCGGTCGGCTCGTCGCCGAGCACGATGTCCGGCGTGTTCGCGAGCGCCCGCGCCAGCGCGACGCGCTGCTGCTGCCCGCCCGACAGCTCCGCGGGCGCGGCGGCGGGCCTCCCGCCGACGCCGAGCTCGCCCATCAGCTCGCTCGCGATCCGGCGGGCGTCCCTGCGCCGCCGGCCGGCGAGAAGCAGCGGCAGCTCGACGTTCTCGACGGCCGACAGGGCGGGCACCAGGTTAAAGAACTGGAACACGAACCCGATCCTGCGGCGACGCAGGCGAGCGAGGTCGGCCTCGCTCAGCCCGTCAATCCGCTCGCCGTCGAGGCGCACCTCGCCGGCGGTCGGGCGATCGAGTCCGGCGAGCAGGTTCAGGAGCGTCGACTTCCCGCAGCCGCTCGGGCCCATGATCGCCACGAACTCGCCGCGCCCGATCTTGAGGTCAACGCCCCGCAGCGCGAGCACCTGCGCGCCGCCGGGGTCGTAGGTCTTGGCGAGGCCTCGCGCCTCGAGCACGGGGGTCATCGGGGGTCCTCCTGGAGTCGTTGCTCGATCAGGTCGAGCCATTCGAGATCCGCCTTCGTGTGAAGCACGGCGCCCTCGACCAGCAGCTCGGCGGCGACGCCCTTCCCGTTGGCCGCCAGCAGCGCGTCGAGATCGCGCAGCGACTGCAGGTACTCGCGCCGCTGCCTCTCGATCAACGTCGTGGGCTCGGCCAGGCGCGCCGACGCGACCACGACCAGCTTCATGAAGAACTCGTCCTTGAGCCGCGTGCCGGGCACCGGCGTCTCGATCCAGCGCGCGAGCGCGGCCCGTCCCGCCTCGGTGAGCTCGTAGACGCGCTTGCGCCGGCTGTCGCCGGCGACGCTCTCGCCGACGACCAGGCCGTCACGTTCGAGCCGCGAGAGGGTCGAGTAGATCTGTCCGGCGTTCAGCGCCGGCAGCAGCTCGCCGAACTCTCGATCGAGCGCCTGCCGCAACTCGTAGCCGTAGTTGCGCCGGCCGGCGAGGAGAGCGAGGAAGAGCTCTCGCATAGGTAGCGGGAATATATACCCGCTACCTATTGGATGCAACCGGCGCGTGATCGACCTAGGATTCGTCCGCACGTGTCGAGAACGGGCGGTCGGCTCCGACTCATGGGCACCGGCGGCCGAGGGGCCGCCAAGACGAGAGGAGCACGAACGATGACCAAGGTGACCGCCCAGATGTCGGTGTCGCTCGACGGCTTCTACACCGGACCCCGTGACGCGCGGGGCTCCGAGGACATGAGTGGCTGGATGCGGGGTCCCGAGGCGCCCGGCTTCTTCCGGGTCACCCGCTGGGCCGTCGACGCCATGGCCTGGCGCGAGCGGCAGGGCTTCGCCGGCGGTGAACGGTCGATCAACTCGGAGATCATCGAGGAGACGTTCGCGGCGGCCGGTGCCTATGTCATGGGCCGGCGCATGTTCGACGCCGGCGAGGTGCCCTGGGGCGAGGAGCCCCCGTTCCGCGCGCCGGTGTTCGTCGTCACGCACCGCCCCCGGGACGTGCTCGAACGCCAGGGTGGCACCTCCTTCAGCTTTGTCACCGAGGGACTCGAGCGGGCCATCGGGCTGGCCCGGGACGCCGCCGGTGGCAAGGACGTGGCGGTGGCCGGCGGCGGGGAGCTCCTGCGCCAGGTGCTGACCGCCGGGCTGCTCGACCAGCTCGAGTTGCACATCGCGCCGGTGCTGCTGGGCGACGGCCAGCGCCTGTTCGACCCCAGCCTCGGCCTCGGCGCCGACGACGGCATCGAGCTGGTCCCGACCCGGGTCGTCGAGGCGCCCGAGGTAACCCACATTCGCTACACCGTCACCGGGCGGTCGAAGCTGGTGCTGGACGATCGCGGCGCCAGCGGCGACCTGGTCGGACCGGCCCAGCCGGAGCGGTGAGAGAGGAGCGAGCCGTGAAGTACATGCTGCTGATCTACGGCAACGAGGAGGCATTCAGCTCGGTCGGCCCGGAGGCCTTCGCCGAGATCCTCCGCGAGACCGATGCCCTCAACCAGGAGCTGTTCGAGTCGGGTGAGCTGGTCGGCGCCTGGGGCGTGGCCGACCAGGTGAACGCCAAGGTGGTCCGGGTCACCGGCGGGACGCCGGTCGTGACAGACGGCCCCTACGCCGAGGCCAAGGAGTACCTGGGCAGCTTCACGATCGTCGACTGCGACAGCCCGGAGCGGGCCCTGGAGATCGCGGCCCGCAACCCGTCGGCGCGCTACTGGGGTGTCGAGGTCCGGCCACTGATGCACGAGGCCGACGTCGAGCCGTGACCGACTGGCTGGCCGTCCGGCGGCTGGTCCCTGACGTGCTCGGTGCGCTGGTGCGCCGCTACGGCCACTTCGACGCCTGCGAGGACGCCGTCCAGGGGGCGCTCGAGGCGGCCACGGCCCAGTGGCCGGTAGAGGGGTGGCCGGAGAATCCCCGAGGGTGGCTGATGACGGTGGCGTCGCGTCGCCTCGCCGACGAACTGCGCAGCGACGCCGCCCGCCGCCGGCGGGAGGAGGCCGATGCCATCCGCACTCCGCCCCCGCCCGCCGGCGGCCCTGACGCCGACGCCGATGGCCCCAGCGGCGACGACACCCTCACGCTGCTGTTTCTGTGCTGCCACCCGGCGCTGACGCCCCCGTCGCAGGTCGCGCTGACCCTGCGGGCCGTCGGCGGCCTGTCGACCGCCGAGATCGCCCGCGCCTTCCTCGTGCCCGAGGCGACGATGGCGCAGCGCATCAGCCGGGCCAAGCAACGCATCAAGGCGGCCGGAGCCGGCTTCGACCTGCCGCCGCCGGCCGAGCAGGCGGAGCGGCTCGGCGTTGTGCTCCATGTGGTCTACCTCGTCTTCAACGAGGGCTACACGGCCACGGCGGGGCCGCAGCTGGTGCGGGCCGAGCTGACCGCCGAGGCCATCCGGCTGGCCCGCGAGCTCCATCGGCTGGTCCCCGGCGACGGCGAGGTGGCCGGGCTCCTGGCGCTTCTGCTGCTGACCGACGCCCGCCGCCGGGCCCGCACGTCCCCGGACGGGTCGCTGGTGCCGCTCGGCGAGCAGGACCGGACGCTCTGGAACACCAGCGCCATCGCCGAGGGCGTGGCGCTCGTGACCGACACCCTGTCGAGCGGTCCGATCGGCCCGTACCAGCTCCAGGCCGCGATCGCCGCCGTCCACGACGAGGCACCCACAGCCGAGGCCACCGACTGGCCCCAGATCCTGGCCCTCTACACCCTTCTGGAGCGCGTGGCACCCAACCCGACGGTGACGCTCAATCGGGCCGTGGCGGTGGCCGAGGTACAAGGACCCGCGGCCGGGCTGGCCCTGCTCGACACCCTCTCGGCCGACGAGCGCATCTCCACCTCCCACCGCCTCGCCTCCGTGCGCGCCCACCTGCTGGAGATGGCCGGCGACCACGACGCGGCGCGCGCCGGCTACCAAGAGGCGGCCCGACGCACCACCAGCGAACCCGAGAGGCGCCACCTGCTGACCCGCGCCGCGCGGCTGGAGTGACTGACCGTGGGTGACACGCCCCGGGCCGGCCGACGCTGACCGCCTCGGGCCTGTGTCGCAAAAGAGTAGGGAAAACATGCGGGGTCCCCCCCTTGTCCGCAAGCGGGCGGCGCTGGACGATGGCCCCACGGCTACCGAGGGGTCAGGAGAGAGCATGAGCTTGGGCAAATGTGTGAAGAAGCGGTGGCTGACACTTGTGACCGCGGCCCTGGTGCTGTGTGCGATGCCGGCCAGTGCGCAGGGGACGGCGCGCCCGGCGGCGGCGGCAGGCAGCCACGCGTATTCGATCGCGCGGGCGTACGTCATTCGCTTCTACCCGCGCTTCCTGACGTACTTCCAGCAGAGCGTGGGTCAGTCGAACCGGATGGTCGGTCCTGCGAGGGTGGGCCCGAAGCTGGGGATCGTCGTCGCGACCAACGACGACACGATCTATGGCCAGTTCTACCTGGATCTCTCCGAAGGCCCGGAGATCCTGACGATCCCGAAGCCGAACACGACGTACTCATTGGCCTCCATCGACGTGTGGGGCAACGTGCTCCAGACGAACATTCCATCGGGTGGTTACGGAACGTACGCCCTCGTCGCGCGCGGGTACAACGGCCCGCTGCCGCCAAACGTCACGAAGGTCGAGGTGCCGTACAGGCTCACCTTCTGGCTGATCCGGGCCGACAAGTACTCCGCGACCGGTCAGAACCTGATAGCGGCGGCCCGCGAGTTCCGCGACTCACTGCACCTCGCGTCACTCCACGATTACATTCAGAACCCGCAATCGGGGAAGACACAGCTGCTGCCGCTCGCGGTTCTGGCCCCGCGGATGAAAGCGATCGCTGACGAGCAGGCGACGACTTCACCCACCCAGTTCTTGCGTTTTTTGCAGCAGGGCATGGGATCGCCGACGACGCAGCCATTCAGCGGCTCCGACCGTCGTCTCGCGCGCTCGTTCAACGGCGTGTTCGCGGCCGCCAACCGAGCCGCTGCGCACGGCGACTACGGGCGAATCTCGCAGATCGCGCAGGGTACGCGGGATGCACACGCGCTGATCGTGGACCACTGGCTCTCGCACCTGGACAGCAACCGCTGGATCCACTTCGACAACATGGGCGCCTGGGGCACGGCCTATCTGGACCGAGCGTCGGCGAACGAGTACATCCAGTTTGGCAACAACGCAGCGGCGGCGAAGTACTACGACGCGTTCACCGATCACGACGGCATCCCGCTCGACGGCAGCGTCATCAGCGATTACCAGCTGACTTTCAGCAAGAGCCAGATCCCGGATGCGAAGCGCTTCTGGTCGCTCACGGCGTACATCCCGCCCGCGGTCGAGTTGGTGCCAAACCGGGCCAGGAAATACGCCGTTGCGAGTTACACGCCGCGACTGAAGACCAAGCGCGACGGGTCAGTCACGATCTACATCGCGCCGAAGCGACCCCCCGGCGCGCCGCGCGCCAACTGGCTTCCGGTGCCAAGGGGACCATTCTCACTGCTGCTCCGAGTTTACGGTCCGACCGGGAACACCAGCGGCACCTATCTGCCGCCGCCGATCAAGGCCTACGGCCGGCTGTGAGAGCTCTGGGCGACATTAAGGAGAAAGGCATGCTGAGGATCCGAGTCCTGACGCGGAGCCAGGCGGCCAGATTGGCGGCCGCCGCTGTGCTCGGGAGCTGCGTGGTCGCCGGCGCCGGTTTGGGCTCATCCGCCACCGCCGCCGGCGACCGGCCCTCGACGTCTGATCCGTGTGCGCGCTCACGCGATCTGCGCGTCGGTCCCACGGGCGCGGCCTATTTTTCCACGGTATCGCCGTTCGAACACTTCGGGTCTGAGCCTCTCCGCGGGGGCCGTGAGCGGCGATTATCGGACAAGAGCCGCGACGGGCCGCCCGAGAGCGGCCGGCGCAGCCCCTACGGCGTCCTGACGATCCTCCCCTCCACCACCGGCGCCACCGGCGAGTGGGCCGTTATGTACTCGATCGTCACGTCCAGCAGCGCGTCTCCCGGCTGCAGCACGTCCGTGCCGTTCGCGAACACCGTGTAGCCGTCCCCGCCGGTGAACATGAAGTCGTTCGTGACGAAGCGGACCGTGTCCGTCGGACCGACCGGCGTCAGCTCGCCGCCGGGGCCGACCTTCTGGATCGAGTCCACCACCGGCGTCGTGCCGTTGCAGTGGAACTTGAGCGTGAGGCCGGAGACCTGCGGGAAGCGGCCGGTGGCGATCTGCGGGTTGCAGACCGGGCTGAACCCGTTCAGCAGCGCCTCCGTCAGCTGCGCGCCGGTGAGCGTCTCGATCACCGTGGCGTTGCCGAACGGCAGCACCGCGAACACCTCGCCGTAGGTGATCTCGCCCTCCTTCTCGCCCGCCGGCGAAGGCGCGAAGAACAGGTCCGCGCGCAGGCCGCCGGAGTTGGTGATCGCGGCCTCCACGTCGGAGTACTTCGCCCGCATCGCGTCGGCCACGAGGTTGCCCATCGCCGACTCGTTCAACCGCGTCGGGTCGCGCAGGATGTTCGCCGTCTGCTTCCCGATCACCGTGGTGCGCGGCACCACGGTGTCCGCGTTGGCCTTGTCGACGATCGCCTTGACATCGGCCCGCTGGGGGACGCCGAGCGCCTTGGCCAGCCTCGTCTGGGCGCCGACCCACTTGACGTCGGAGCCCTTGAGCAGCAGCTG
>DASXAA010000089.1:0-2378 GCA_036407035.1 Thermoleophilaceae bacterium
GATGATCCCGGCCTCCGGGTTGAACGCCGCCTGGTCGACGACCACGAGGTCGCCGTCGGCCTCGACGGCGATCCCGAACGGCGAGACGAAGTTCGGCGCCCCGGACGGCATGCCGGGACCCGAGACGACCGTGCGCTCGCCGAGATCCGGATCGACCCGGATCACGCCGCCCACGCCGCCCTTGAAGCCGCCCGAGTCGGTGGCGACGATGTACCCGTCCGATTCGAGCGCCAGCCCGGGAGGGCTCGCGAAGTCCGGGCCGCCCGCCGGCGCCCCGTTCGCCGACACCGCCGTGCGCGCGCCGGTGGCGGGGTCGATTCGGATCACCCCGCCGCCCGCGAACGCCTGGGAGTCGGCGACGAGGATGTCGCCGCCGGGCGCGACCGCGATCCCGAGCGGCCTGCGCATGTCCGGTCCGCCGGCCGGCGCGCCGTTCGCCGACACGAGCGTCCGCGCGCCGGTGGCGGGGTCCACGCGGACGACCTGCGGCCCGCCTGGCGGGCCGGGGTCCACGACGAGGATGTCGCCGGGCGCGGCCGCCGCCGTCCCGGGCGGCAGCAGCGCCAGCGCGAGCGCGGCGAGCACGAGGGTCATCACGGCCGCCACCCCGCGGCAGGCTACTCCCGGCGGGACGCCGGGCCGGAGCGCCGCCACAATCTGGACCCATGACGGGCAGCGCGCACGCGCCCCGCGGCATCCTGCTCGCCCTGGCCGGCGCCGGGCTGGCGGGCGGCGCGCTGTTCCTGTGGCTGACGCTGACGAGCGATCACCTGGACGACCGCGGCCTCGAGGCCGGCATCGGGCTGCTCGTCGGCTGGTCGTTCATCGGCACTGGGCTGTTCGCGTGGTGGCGGCGGCCCGAGAACCGCACCGGGCTGCTGATGGCCGCTGTCGGCTTCGCGTGGTTCGCGACCGGAGTGAGCGCCTCGAACGACGACCTCGTGTTCACGATCGGCATCGCGCTCGACGGGTTCTTCCCCGCGGTGTTCGGCCACCTCCTGCTCGCGTTCCCGTCGGGGCGCCTTCAGACGCGCGGCGAGCGCCTGATCGTCGTGGGGATCTACCTGACCGTGACCGTGCTGCAGGCGCCGGCGCTGCTGTTCGACGCGAGCGGCTCCAGCGAGCCGAGCAACCTGCTGGTGGTCGAGCCGGACAGGGACCTGGCGGACCTGCTCGATGCCATGCAGTTCGCCGTGGCGCTCGCGCTCATCGTCGCGAGCGTGTTCGTCCTGCTGCGACGGCGCGGCACCGTTGCCCCGGCGCAGCGGCAGGTGCTCGCACCGGTCGCGTGGACGGGCGGGGCGACGCTGGTGGTGTTCGCGATCGCCAAGGGCTTCGACGCCGTCGGCGCGCAGTCCGACGAGCTCGACCGGCTGACGCTCCTGTTCTTCTCGACGGTGCCGTTCGGCTTCCTCGCCGGCCTCCTGCGCACGCGGCTCTCCCACGGGACGGCGGTGTCGGAGCTCGTGTCGCGGCTCGGGCAGGTGCCGGACGAGGAGGCCCTGCGCGCCGCGCTCGCGGACGCCCTCGGCGACCCGTCGGTCGCGCTCGCGTACTGGCTGCCGGACCCGGAGCGGTTCGTCGACTCGCGCGGCCACGAGGTGGCGCTGCCCGAGCACGGCTGGACCGAGGTGGAGCTGAACGGCCGCCGGGTGGCGGCGATCGTGCACGACCCGTCGCTCCGCGAGGAGCCGCAGCTGGTCCGCGCCGCCGGGGCGGCGGCCGCGCTGGCGCTCGAGAACCAGCGACTGTCGGCGGAACTGCGCGCTCGGATCGAGGAGCTGCGCACCTCGCGCGCGCGGCTGGTGGAGGCGGGCGACGCGGAGCGGCGGCGGCTCGAGCGGAACCTCCACGACGGCGCGCAGTCGCGCATGGTGGCGCTCGCGATGAAGATCCGCCTGGCGCGCAAGCGGGCCGACGGCAACCCCGAGCTGGCCGCGATGCTCGACGATTCGAGCGAGGAGCTGCAGGCCAGCCTCGAGGAGCTGCGCGAGCTGGCGCGCGGCATCCACCCGGCCGTGCTCACCGACCGCGGGCTGCCGCAGGCGGTGGAGATGCTCGCGAGCCGCGCCCCGGTGCCGGTCGCGGTCGAGTGCGACGTGGACGACGAGCTCCCGCCGCCGGTGGCTACGGCGATCTACTTCGTCGTCTCCGAGGCGTTAACGAACGTCGCCAAGTACTCGGGCGCCCGACGGGCCGCCGTGACGCTGGCGCGCGGGCCCGGCCGCGTCGTGGCCGAGATCACCGACGACGGCGTCGGCGGCGCGGACCTCACAAAGGGCTCCGGCCTGCGGGGCCTCTCGGACCGCGTGGCGGCGCTCGACGGCCGGCTGGAGCTGCGCAGTCCGCCGCAGGGCGGCACGACGCTGCGCGCCGAG
>DASXAA010000090.1:0-4923 GCA_036407035.1 Thermoleophilaceae bacterium
TCCGCGACGCCCGCGTCTCCGAGGCCGCCGAAACCGCCGAAGATAGACACGGGGTCCTTGCCGGCGGTGAGCGACAGCCACGGTGACGGGTCGCCGTTCACGAAGGCCGTGTTGGCGGCTTCGTAGCGTTGCAGGAAGCGCTCGAAGTCATGTGCGGGGTGGGGCGGGTGGTCGGCGCTCGCCGCCGGCGTGGCCCCGGCGAACGCGGCGGCCAGCGCGATGCTGCAGAGGGCGGCGACAGCAGCGGCGAGCAAGAACGCCGCGCGTCGGCTGAGTGAGTTGGGCATGCCCCGCATGCTGCGCCGACTCCGGGCAGACGGCGTCCCGGAACCGACCCTGATCTTTTCCGGGCCCCACCCCGACGCAGGCGTGCTATCGGGCGAGCGCTCTAGCCGCTCAAGGCTTCCCCGAGCCCGTCCCGCCCCGCCAGGCCGAGCTTGCGGTAGATGCGGGACAGGTGCGTCTCGACCGTCGCCGTCGTCACGAACAGCTCCTCGGCGACCTCGCGGTTGCTGCGGCCGGCCGCCGCCAGCTCAGCCACCCGCCGCTCGCTGGGGGTCAGCGCGTCCACTCCGCTGATCGCGCGCCGGCGTGGGCGCGCCCCGGACCTGCGCAGCTCGTCGGCCGCGCGCTCGGCCAGCGGGTCGGCGCCGCATGCGTGGGCCTCGTCCATCGCCTGCGCCAGCACCGCCCGCGCGTCGCGGCGACGGCCCGCCCTGCGCAGGGCCGCGCCGAGGTCGCAGCGGGCGCGGGCGCGGTCGAGCCGAAACGGCGTCTCGTCGAGCAGCTCGACCGCCTCCGCCAAACCGGCAATCTCGTCCTCCCGCCCCCCGGCGATCGCCACGGCGCGCGTCGCGACCGCGATCGCTCTCGGCGTGTCCCATACGCGAGCGATCTCGAGCTCCTCGGCGGCCAGGTCGAGGGCCCCGCCCCGGTCGCCGGCACGCAGGCGCGCCTCGCTCAAGCCCGAGCGCCACGGCGGCGTCGGCCGGCTGAAGCCCCAGCCCGTGTGACGGCGGCCGAGCTCGGCGAACTCCGCTGCGGCGTCGGCGAAGCGCCCCTGCGCCAGGCGCAGCACACCGCGCCCCCACAGGACGCGATTGAAGAACATCTGCTGTGGCAGCTCGCCCGCGAGATCGAACTCTTCGAGAAGGGCGTCCGCCTCCTGGAGCCGCCCGCGCTCGGCGAGCGCATGGACGAGGAACCCCGCGACCGGCGCGATCGTCCCCGACGTGAGGTCGCGCATCAGCTCGACCGCCCGCGTCAGGTCCGCCTCCGCGCCGAGAAGGTCGCCGAGCTCGATCTCCACCACCCCGCGGCATGCGAATCCCTGCGCGTTGCGCATCGGCGAGGCGCTGTCTCGCGCGTCGGCGAGGATCAGCTCCACGACCCGCTGGGCGTGGTCGGGCCGGTGGGCCAGCGCATAGTCGACGACCTGGATCGGCTGGATCGCGGGGTCCGGGAAGCGGGCCTCGGCGCTGGCGCGCTCCTGGCGCAGCAGCGCACGCGCATGCTCCTCGGCGCTGGGCCCACAGCGTCCGCGCGCTGAGATCGCCTGGACCAGCCGCTCGCCGGGCGTCGCGCCCGGTAACGACGCCGCCACCGCGTGCACGCGCTGGCGGATGCCCTCGTCGGCGGTCAGATCGGTGCGGCTGTCGATCGCGACGATCGCCTCCAGCTGCAGCCGGCTCTCGCGCAGGTCCGGCTGGTCGCGGATCTCGTCGATCACCCGCAGGAGGATCTCCGCGACGGGCTCGTGCTGGATCGAGTAGACGTGCGCCAAACCGATCCGCGCCGCCAGCTCGGCCCGGACGCGGCCGTCACGCTCGGTCTCGAGCGCGGCTGCGAGGTGACGCGGTGCGTCCGGTTCGAGACCCGCCAGCGCCGCGAAGGCAAGCTCGGTGGTCACGGTGGCACGCAGGTCGTCGGGAGGCCCCTCTGACAGCGCGCGGCGCAGCAGCGTCGCCGCCTGCTCGGGCACGCCCTGGGCCGCGGCCGTCCGGGCCGCCGCGCGCAGTTGCTCCACCACCCAACGATCGCCGGCGGGGGTGGCCTGGAGCAGGTGGGCGGCGATCCGGCCGGCCGGCGCGCCGCGCTCGGCGAGGAGCCGGGCGGCCTGGCCGTGTGCGCGCGCTCGATCGACACCGAGCAGCTGCGCGTACACCGCCGAGCGCAGCAGCGGGTGCCGAAAGCGCAGGGCGCGAGCCTCGTCGAGGATATGGGCGGTGACCAGCTCGCCCACCGCCTCGCCGGCGAGCTGGGTCGGCATCCCGGCCAGTTCGGCGGCGAGAGCCAGGTCGCCGCCGTCGCCCAGCACGGCGATCGCCTCGGCCAGACGGCGGGCGTCCGGGGAGAGCCGGGACAGCCGGCGCCGGGTGGTCTCGCCGACGCGGTCGGGAACGATTCCCTCCAGCACGCGCGCATTCGCCCTGTCGGGGGCGACGCCCACGGCCGCGAGCTCCTCTGCCAGCTCCGAGACGAGGAAGGCATTGCCGCCCGTATGTGCGTGGCAGGCGTCGGCGAAGGCGGCATCGGGCTGCGTTTCCAAGGCGCGCCGGAGCAGCGCGCCCACCGCCTTGGCGCTCAGCGGCCGCGGCTCGAGCCGCAGTGCCCGCTCGCCGCGAACCACCTCTTCGAGCGCGCGCCGGCCGACCTGTGACACCCGGTCGGGTAGCTCCAGCCCACCCTGCGCGTCGGTGCGCGCGGTCACGACCAGGGCGACCGGCACTCGCTCGAGCCGGCGAGCCAGATGGGCGAGCCAGCGCTGCGAAGGCTCGTCCGCCCACTGCACGTCGTCCACCGCCACCACCAGCGGCGACGCGGACGCGAGGTTGACGAGCAGCCAGTACAGGCCATGCAAGGTCGTGTGGATGTCGCGCCCGGACGGCGGGTCCGGGTCGAGGTCGAGCACCGCCGCCGCGTGGCGCGCAGCGCCGGACAGCAGGCTCGCCCGGTCGCCGTCCGGTGCGCGCAGCACCGGATCCTCCAGCAGCTGACGAGCCACGCCGAACGCGAACTCCTGCTCGAGCTCGGTGGCACGCGCCACAAGCGGCCGCACGCCCGTCGCCTCGGCCTCGGCCACCGAAGCCTCCAAGAGCACGGTCTTGCCGAGCCCGGCCGCCGCGGCGAGCACCACGACGCCGCCCTCACCACCGGCGGCCGCCCGCACCGCCCGGCCGATCTGCCGTAGCTCGGCCGTGCGCTCCAGCAGACCCTCAGCCACCCTGTCCTCTACCTCGACTCCACCAGCCCAGGCAAAGCATCGCACGCGTGCGCGGCGCCCCAGGGATGGATCCTGGACGATGTGGCCAGTGGCGACGAGTGAGAGGAGCGGCGGTGGCCGAGCGCTGGTTTTCCGTGGAGGAGTTGGCCGAGATGTCGCGGCCGACGATGGACCGGGCGATCGAGGCGATCGAGGCGGGCGACCTCGAGGAGGCCAAGGGCCTGTGTGAGGCGATGAAGCACGAATGGCGCTTCCTGCACGACATGATGGTCGACGGGATCGCCGCCTCGATGAGCTGGATCAAGGAGAACTGCGGGGAGGAGGCGGTCGGCGAGTCGCAGCGCTGGGCGATGGAGCGTTACTGGAAGCGCAGCGTGGAGGCGATCGACAAGCGCGACCGCAGGCAGATCGTGGAGTTGCTCGCCGCGACCTGGCGGGCGCATTCGTGCAGCGGAACCGGGCCGCAGCCAGGCGCCTTCACGATGGAGGAGGACGACGAGAAGGTGACCTTCCGGATGAATCCATGCGGCTCGGGGCAGCGGCTGTGGCGGATGGGTCGCTACGAGGGCGAGAACGGCCACGCGCTCATGGAGGGCGAGCACGACTGGGCCTACAACCGCAAGGGCTTCCCGATCTACTGCACGCACTGCACGTTCATGAACGAGATGCTCCCGATCCGCTGGATCGGCTACCCCGTCTACCCGAGCGACCCGCCCGGCGACTTCGATCGCGATCCGTGCACCTGGTACTGGTACAAGGACCCCGCCGACATCCCCGATCGCCACTGGCAGCGCTATGGGCTCGAGCGCGGCTAGCGATCCGCTCACGCCGGCCGGCCGAAGGGTGATCGTCACCGGCGCGCGGGGCGGGATCGGTCGCGCCACGGTCGAGCTGCTCGAGAGCGCGGGCTGCGCGGTGGCCGGCTGCGACCTCGACGACTTCGACGTCCGCGACCGTGGGGCCGTGGACGCCGGGGTCGCCGCTCTGGCCGGGCGGCTCGGCGGCTGCGACGCGGTGGTGGCGAACGCCGGTGTCGTGGACACGATCCATCGTGCCGAGCGCTTCGCCGAGGCGGAGTGGCGCAAGGACCTCGACACGAACCTGACGGGCCAGTTCAACGTTGTCCGAGCCGCCTTCGAAGCGCTGCGCGAATCGGGCGACGGGCGAGTGGTACTGGTGTCCTCGGCGTCCGCCGAGACGGGCCTGCCCGGCCAGGTCGCCTACACGGCCGCGAAGGCCGGGCTCGTGGGGATGGCCCGCACGCTCGCCGCCGAGTGGGGACAGCATGGCATCCGCTGCAACGTCGTGATGCCGGGCCTGATCGCCACGCCGAAGGTGCTGGCGCTACCGGAGGCCGCCAGGAAGGCGCTGAGCGAGGCGCTGCCCCTCGGCCGGATCGGCGAGCCGGCGGAGCTCGCGGGCGCGGTCGCCTTCCTGCTGTCTCCGGCAGCCGCCTACATCACGGGCAGCGTGATACGCGTCGACGGCGGCCACGGGCTCACCACGGCGAGCCTGGGTGGAGGTCAGCCCTAGGCGGCACTCGGCGGGTCAGGCCGCCTCGATTTCCCGCAGCAGGCGCTCCGCGCGCTCGCTCGAGGCGATGTCGCCCTTGGCCCGGTACAGGCCGAGCGCCTCGCGGACCACAGGCCCTGTCTCCGCCGGTGACCGGGCGGCGAGTCGCAGGACCTCGGCCAGGTCCA
>DASXAA010000091.1:0-56230 GCA_036407035.1 Thermoleophilaceae bacterium
TCCAGGGCGTCGAGCTCCCGGAGGATCTCGATCGCCTCCGATCGCAGCTCCCGGTCGGTGGCGCGCCAGTCGGGCTCAGAGAGCTTGCCCATCTGGTGGTCGAGCTCGGCGTCGCGGATCTCGCGGTACTTCGCCTCCTTGGCGGCCTCGAGCTCGGCGCGACGCGCGTCCTCGCGCTCCTCCACCACGTCGCCGCGCCGCAGCGGATGGGCTACGACGAGCGCGACGAGAACGACGAGGACGATCAGGGCCAGCGCGTACTCCACCGCGCGGAGCCTAGATGGCTGATTCCACCGTTTGGGTCGGGATGGGAGCTGCCTGGCTGGGGAGGAGAGCCGGCTCGCGGGCGCCCCCGCCGGCGGATGCGCCCGCGCCGCTGCGCGACCGACCAGGGGTCGCGAAGGCCGCCGCCCGCCGGGGGTGTTCAACGTTCCGGGAGCAATAGTCCCGCTTTGTCGAACACCCCCCCGGAAACATGCCCCCCTTTCCGAGCCCAACAGCGTCCCGCACCGCCCCCGCGCACCAGCCAGACCGCCCAACCGCTCGTCCGCCGGCGGCGACGAACCCGGGCGCGACGGCCGGCCCCCTGACCGCCACCGGCCAACCTGAGCGAAACGGACACACCTCCGCAGAAACGCCGGGTGTTGCCGAGCGAGGGGCTCCCGCCGCCCCTACGCCCGCGAAAGCTCGCGGCCCAGCCGCGCCGCGTACAGGCTCCGCACCCTGCGCAGCCGCGCCTCGGGCGATGGCCACGCCGCCACCAGGGCGCCTAGCACGACGATCCCGCCGCCGATCCAGATCCACGCCACCAGCGGCGACACGATCGCCCGGAACGCGGCCGGCGGCGGGTCGCGGCGGTAGCGCTCGGCCAGCGCCGCGATCACGATCGCCTGCACGCGCGGCGACGAGTCGCCGAACTTCGCGTCGGCCACCCGCAGCGGGCGCTGGAGCGACGCCAGGTCCGGGCGGATCGCGAGCCAGAAGTCGCGCCGCAGGCCCCAGCGGACGTCCACCTCGCTGTTCGCCTCGCCCTCGAAGTAGCGCGAGATCGCGCCCAGCGACGGGTCCTGGCTCGGGTAGAAATTGCGCGACGGCCGCAGCACGAAGTGCTTGTCGCCCTTGCGCGCGTCGAGCACCGCGCCGAGCGTGACCGGCGCGCCGGTGCCCGCGCGGTCGGCCGCGAGCGCGGCCGTGGCCTTGCGGTAGGTGACCTTGTAGCCGTCGAGCTCGAACGACTGCCCCGGCGAAAGGCGCATGTCGCGCTGCTCGATGAACGACGACGAGGCCGCCACGCCCACGAACAGCACCGCGATCCCGGCGTGCACCAGGTAGCCGCCGTAGCGGCGCCGGTTGCGGCCGGTCAGCCTGACGAGCGCCCGCGGCCACGACTCGCCGGTCATCGTCCGCCGCGCCGAGGCGCCGCGCCCGAACTCCTGCCCCACGACGGCCAGCACGAACGCGACGAGGCAGAACATCGCGAGCGAGGCCGGCCGCTCCGCCGCTGGGGTGAGCGCCAGCAGCAGCACCAGCACGACCGCCGTGAACGCGAGCGGGCCGACCAGCACGCGCCGCAGCGCGCTCCAGGTCACCCGCCGCCACGCCAGCACCGGGCCGATCCCCGCGACCAGCACCAAGGCCAGCGCCAGCGGCGTGGTCAGCTGGCTGAACCAGGGCGGCCCGACGCTCGACTCCTTGCCGGTGATCGCCTCCGAGATCAGCGGGAAGAACGTGCCCCAGAAGATCACGAGGCAGAGCCCGACGAGCAGCAGGTTGTTGACCATGAAGAAGGCCTCGCGCGAGAGCAGGGAGTCGAGCCGCGCCTCGCTGCGCAGGTCCGGCAGGCGGCTGATGATGAGCAGGACCGAGAAGGTCGCGACCAGCCCGATGAAGACGAGGAACTGCACGCCGATCGTGGACGCGCCGAAGGCGTGGATCGAGTTGAGGATCCCGGACCGCACGAGGAACGTGCCGAGCAGGGCGAGCACGAACGTCGCGCAGATCAGCGAGGCGTTCCAGACCTTCAGCATCCCGCGCTTCTCCTGCACCATGATCGAGTGGAGGAACGCGGTGCCGATCAGCCACGGCATCAGCGATGCGTTCTCCACCGGGTCCCAGGCCCAGTAGCCGCCCCACCCGAGCTCGGTGTACGACCAGAGCGCGCCGAGCATGATGCCGGTGCCGAGGAACGTCCAGGCGATCAGCGTGAAGCGGCGCGTGGCGCGGATCCAGTCGGCGCCGGTGTGCCTCGTGATCAGCGCGCCGACGGCGAACGCGAACGGCACCGAGAAGCCGACGTACCCCGTGTAGAGCATCGGCGGGTGGATCATCATCGCCGGGTGGCGCAGCAGCGGGTTGAGGCCGGCGCCCTCGAGCGGCGGCTGCGCCAGCGTGCGGAACGGGCTCTCCCACCCCACCATCAGCAGCAGGAAGAAGCCGGCCACGACGCCGAGGACGGCCGTCGCGTATGGGGCGATCTCGCGCAGCGACCGGCGCGTCAGGAAGAGCACCGCGCTCGAGAACAGGGAAAGCAGCGTGGCCCACAGCAGCAGCGAGCCGTCCTGCGTCGACCAGAGCGCGGTGACCTTGTAGAAGGTGGGCGTGTCGGTGGAGGAGGCCTCGGCGACGACGCGGTACGAGAAGTCCGAGCGCAGGAAGGCCGACTCCAGCAGCGCGAACGCGACCACGCACAGCCCGGCCACGGAGTAGATCGCCCAGCGCCCCGAGGTGACCCACTGCCGGCGCCCGGTGCGCGCCCCGTAGAGCGAGGCGCCGGCCGCGTACAGCGCCGTGATGAGCGCTACGACGAGACAGGCCGAGCCGACGCCGGCCACGTCAGGAGGATTTTCCGTCTTCGGCCTTGGTGAACTTCGACGGACACTTCGTGACCAGCGAGTCGCGCTCGGCCACGAAGGTGCCGCGCTTGAGCTCGCCGGACACGATCACCTCGCGTCCCTCGCGGAACGGGTCGGGCACCGTGCCGGTGTAGACGACCGGCACCGAGGCGGTGCCGTCGCGGTCGCGGATCCGGAAGCGCAGTTCGTCGCCGGAACGGGAGACCGAGTGGCTCACGACCTTGCCGGTCACCTCGTACGAGCGGCCCGGCTGGAGCTGCGACGGCTTGCTCGCCTCCGTCGACGCGCTGAAGCTCGTGTAGACGAGCGCCGTGGCCAGGGCCACTGCGGCGCCGAGCGTCACGATCAGCCGCAGCCTGCGCTTGCGGGAGGGGTCCATCGCGATGGATTCTGGCAGGCGGAGCGCCTAGGACCGGCGACTGGGGTGGCCCTCCCCCGGCCACGGCGACAGCAGCAGCACGAGCCGGGCGTCGGAGGTGGCCCGCACCTCGTGGCGCTCGTTCGGCTCGAAGTGGACGAGGTAGCCCGCCCCGCCGGTGACGCTCCTGCCGCCCTGCTCGATCTCGACCTCGCCCGTGGCCACCATGAGCCACGCCCGCTCGTGCACCTGGTGGTCCTGGAGCAGATCGCCCTCCGGAAGGTTGATGGCGATGGCACGCGTCTCGTTGTCGGAGCGCAGCACCTCGGGCTGGCGCGGCAGCACGTCGAGCGAGGCGATGTCCCAGGTGTCCATTGCTCCTCCTGACTCGTGATCGGCGCCGGAATCATGCCGCACCGGCGGGAGCGGCCGCGCGCTCGGTGCGTCGCGCGATCCAGTCGACGCCGGCGTGGTCGGTGAGCCCGTGGGCGATGATCGACACGAAGACGACGAGCGCGGCGATGTTCGCGATCCGCTCCCCGTCCGCGACCCCCGAGCCGAGCACGAGCAGCGCGAAGGTCATCGTCGCGACTCCCTTCGGGCCGAACCACGCCATGAAGGCCTTCTCCGCCGTGCCGACCCCCCGGCTGCCCGCCAGCGCGGCGAACACCGCGACCGGGCGGGCAACGAGCAGTGTGAAGGCGGCGATCGCGACCGCGGCCCAGCCGTCTCCGAACAGCCCGTCGAGTGTCAGGATCGCCCCGAAGACGAGGAAGACGGCGAGCTTGACCACCTCGATCAGGTCCTCGGAGCGCTGCTCGAAGCACTCCGCGATGTCGGGCCGCATGTTGCCGAGCGCGATCGCTGCAACGAACACCGCGATGAACCCGTTGCCCTCGGGCGGCAGGACCGCGACGCCGTAGGCCACGAACGCCACCCCGAGCGCGTAGAGCGACTTCTGGTGCGGCGTCACCTCGTGCCCCAGGCTCCGGACGCGGGGCATGAGCCGTGCGGCGAGGAACGCGATCAGCAGGCCGGTGGCGAAGCCGACCAGCACGTCCTGGACCACGAACCGCCACCAGAGGAAGTCGCTGTCGGCCTCGGCCGCGGCGGTGAACGCCAGCACGGCCGGGAGGGCGAGCCCGTCGTTCAGCCCGGACTCGAGGTTGAGCGAGTGGCGTACGACGCGCGGCACGCGCGGGTTCGTGACGACCGTGGCGGACAGCACCGGGTCCGTCGGCGACAGCAGCGCCCCGATCAGGAAGCTCTCGGTCCAGCCGAGATCGGTCACCGCATGCGCGAGGAGCGCGACGAGGACCGCCGTCAGCGGCATCGCCAGCACCAGCTTGCGCAGGGGCAGGTGCCAGGCGGAGTGGAGCATCTCGTCCTCGATCTCGAGCCCGTCCCTGAAGAGGATCAGGATCAGGGCTATGACCGCCAGCGCCGCCGCGAAGTCGGACCGCGGGTCCAGGTCGAGCACCTCGAGGCCGCCCCGCCCGAGGATGAAGCCGGCCACCACGAAGGCCGCTGTGAGCGAGAGGAAGCTGCGCCTCGCGAGCCCGGCCGCGAGGGCGCCCGCCACCAGCAGTACGCCGAAGACCGCCAGGGGGACCTGGAGGAAATCGGTGTCGGCCGCGAGCGGCGCCACCGGGGAACTGTCCCAGACGGCGCCGCGAGATCCTCGTACAGTGAGGAGCCGATGAGCGCCGCAACTTCCGCCCTCGCCCGGTGGTTACATGGTCCGATGCCTCGCCGGCCGGCCATCGCGGCTGCCGCCGCCGTGGCCTGGGCCCTCGCCGCGGGCCCGGCCGCGGCGCGCGACCTGCCCGACCGCACCACGCTCTCCCACGGGTGGGAGATGCGCGTGGAATCGGCCGCGCCGGCTCCGGCGCAGCCGCCCCCGCCCGAGGAGACGGAGCCCGAGGACGGGCAGCCCTCGCCCGCCCGCGTCGTGCGGCCCGGGCGCGCGGCCCAGACCCCCTGGAGCCCGGTGAAGGTGCCGAGCGTGTTCGACGTCCGCGCGGTGGCCTCGGAGTACCCCGGCCAGGTCAGGCGCTACCGGCTCCGCTTCCGCGCCCCGAAGGCCCCGCCCGGCTTCCACTGGCGGTTCGACTTCGAGGAGGTCCGCCGCACGGCGGGCGTGTTCCTGAACGGCCACCGCATCGGCCGCAACACCGATCCGTACACGCCGTTCAGCGTGCCCGCGCGCGGCCTGCGGAGCGGCAAGGACAACCTGCTGGTGGTGGTCGTGGACAGCCGCAAGGACCCGCGCATGCCCGAGGGCTGGTGGAACTGGGGCGGCATCGTGCGGCCGGTGCACCTGGTGCCGATCGGGCACGCCCACCTGAGCGAGCTCGGCACGATGTCGCGCGTGAAGTGCCGCGGCAGGGCCACGCGCTGCCACGCCGAGCTCCTGATCGACGGACAGCTGGAGCGCAACGGCGTGCGCTCGATCGAGCCGACACTGAACGTGGAGCTGCGCTCGCCCACGGGGCGCGTCACAAAGCGCGCCTTCAAGCTCCCGGCGCAGACGGCCAAGCGCGAGCGGGTGCAGCTCTCGATGCCCGTGCCGGCGCCGAAGCTGTGGTCGCCGGGCGACCCGCAGCTCTATTCCGCGCGCCTGACGCTCTCGGACCGGGGGTCGGTGCAGCAGATCGACCAGCGGAGGGTCGGGCTCCGCTCGGTAACCGTCAAGCGCGGGATGCTCTACCTGAACAACCGCCGGATCCAGCTGCGCGGCGCCTCGATCCACGAGGACATGCCGGGCAGCGGCGCCGCGCTGACCTCGGCGGACATGGACCGGATCGTGTCGGACCTGAAGGAGCTCGGGGCGAACGTGACGAGGTCGCACTACCTCCTGAACGACCGCCTGCTCGACCGGCTCGACCGAGCCGGGATCATGGTGTGGAACCAGGCGCCGATCTGGCAGCGCGACCGCCACGCCAACATCCTGCGCTACCCGAAGCAGCGCAAGCGCGCCTGGGAGACGGTGCGGCGGACCGTGCTGGCCGGCCGCAACCACGCCGCGGTGATCACGCACTCGGTGGCGAACGAGCTGTGGTCGCGACCGGACGAGCGGCCGAACGTGACGAAGAAGTACCTGATCAAGGCCCAGGAGGTCGCTCGCGACACCGACCCGACGCTGCCGATCTCGGTCGACATCAACGGGCGCCCCGGCCACCCGGAGCAGTTCACCTACCACAAGTTCGACATGCTCGGGCTGAACCAGTACTTCGGGTGGTACAGCTGGGTCGCGAACTTCGACGACCTGCCCCTGTACATCCAGGAGATGCGCGACCTGTATCCGGACCTCGCGCTCGTGATGACCGAGTTCGGCGCCGAGGCGCTGCCTGAGCTCGCGAACGCGCCGATCACCCGCAAGGGCAGCTACGCCTTCCAGAGCTACCACCTGGCGCGCACGCTCGACGTGGTCGACCAGGCGCCGATCTCGGGCGCGATCTACTGGACGCTGCGCGAGTTCGAGATCTACCCCGGCTGGACGGGCGGCGCAGGCCGCAGGCCGCCGCAGTACCGACCCAACACGCGGCACCACAAGGGACTCCTCACCTACGACGGCGAGAAGAAGCCGGCGTGGTTCGTCGCGCACGACCGGTTCGCGGCGACGCCGCTCTATCCCGACGGGTAGTGGCGCGGTTCGCCGTCTTCCGCGAGCGCGGGCCGGCGTGGGACCACTCGCGCGGCCTGGAGGAGCAGGCGCGCTGGGACGACCACGCGGCGTTCATGGACGGGCTCGCCGACGAGGGCCTCATCGTGCTGGGCGGCCCGCTCGGCGACGGCCGCGAGACGCTCCTGATCTTCGACGCCGAGGCCGAGGCGGCCATCCTCGAGCGGCTCGAGCCCGACCCGTGGACGGGCATGGACATGCTGCGCGTCAGCCGGATCGAGCCGTGGCAGGTGCGACTGGGGGGCGCGTAGGCGCTCGCTTCTCGGTGGGGCGTCCGCCGACCGACCGCCTTGGCTGTGGCCGGCTGGGGTCGGGGTCGCGGTTTCTTGGGCGCTCGCCTTGGCCCGGGCGCTTACGGCAGCAACCAGGGGTGCCCGCCTTCCAGCCGGGCTCTGTTACGCACGAGCCCGCTTGTGTGACGCGCGGCCGACGTGATTGGCACGCACGTGTTACGGGAGCGCCTGTCGGCCGAGTGTGGTGCGTCTGAGTCAACCAGGGGTTGACGAAAACGCGCCACACTCGGCGGGCGCGCGTTCGGCCTCCGCAGCAGGCCGGCGCGCCGGCGCAGGCGGGTCCTTCCCCAGCTCATCGGCGGTGGCGCCCGAATCCCGCCCAACGAGCGGCGAGCGGCGCGGCGCGGCTAAGCCGGCGCCAGCTCGTCCAGCACGCCGCCGAGCCCGTTGAGGTCCGGCAGCTCCCGCGTCGGCGGCGGCTCGAGGCGCTCGCCCAGGCGGTTGATCCACACCGACGCGATCCCGAGCTCGTTCGCCGGCACGATGTCGTGGAAGTGGCTCTGGGCGACGTGCACGTGGCGCTCGCGGTCCGCGCCGGTGGCCTCGTCGAACGCGCGCCAGTGGCCGTGCGCCGGCTTGTACGACCCGACCTCGGAGGCCACGATCAGGAGGTCGAACGGCACGCCGATCGCCTCCATCGACGCCTCGATCAGGTCGCGGTCGGTGTTCGACAGGGCGGCGAGCCTCCAGCCGCGCTCGCGCGCGTCGGCGAGCGCCGCGGGCACCTCGGGGAACACCGGCCATCCCGGGAGCGAGCGCCCGAGCGCGCCACGCTCGCCGTCGGGCAGGTCCGTCCCCTGCTCCGCGGCCAGCTCTGCCAGCACGGCGGCCATCACCTCGCGGTAGCGCTCCCCCGGGCGCTCGCGCTGGATGCGCGGCTCCACCTCGTGGTAGCGCTCGAGCAGCCGCGCCTCGTCGCCGCCCAGCAGGCGCTGCAGCTCGGCGCCGATGCCGCCGTCCCAGTCGACGAGCGTGCCGTAGCAGTCGAACGTCGCCCACCGATCGCTCATCGCCGCTCCGACCTTCTCAGCAGATACGTGTCCATGATCCACCCCTTCCTCTCGCGCGCCTCGCCGCGCAGGCGCTCGATCTCGTCCTCCACCTCGCGCAGCTCGCCGGCCACCAGGATCTCGTCCTCCGTGCCGACGTACGCGCCCCAGTAGATCTCGGCGCCGGGCTCGTCGACCTGCTTGAAGGTGCAGTCGGCGTCGAGCATCACGACCACGTCGGCGCCGTCCTCGGGCAGGCCGCGCGCGAGCCGGCGCCCGGTGGTGATGTGCACGGCCCCGCCGACTCGGTTCAGCGGCACGCCGTGCCTGGCCGCGAGGGCCTGGACGCTGCTGATCCCCGGGATCACCTCGCAGTCGAGCGCGAGCGCTCCCTCGGCACGCACCAGCTCGAGCACCGCCAGCGTGCTGTCGTAGAGGGCAGGGTCGCCCCAGACGAGGAAGGCGCCCCGCTCGCCGTCGGCGAGGTGGTCGGCGATCGCGCGCCCCCACACGTCGGCGCGGCGGCGGCGCCAGTCCTCGACCGCCTCGGTGTAGGCGGCCGCCGTGCGGTCGCGCTCGGGGTCCTCCACGCTCACGACCCGGTGCTCCGAGTTCGTCACGTAGCGCGCGAGGATCTCGCGGCGAAGCTCCACCAGGTCGCGCCGCTCGCCGGGCTTCTCGACCACGAAGAACACGTCGGCCTCGTTCATCGCATTGATCGCCTGCACGGTCACGTGCTCGGGATCCCCGGCGCCGATACCGATCACGAGCAGCTTTCTCATCAGCGCCAGAAGCCGAGCAGCGTCGTGCAGACGGCCGCCTCGACGACCGCGACCGTCGCGCCGATCGTGTCGCCGGTGCGGCCGCCGACGGCGCGGCGTGCCGCGGCCGCGGAGACCAGTCCGAGCGCGAGCGCGAGCCCGGTGGCGGCGAGGGCGGGCCACGCCCACGCGGCGACGGCGGCGATCGCCACCGCGGACGCCGTCGCGAGCACCAGCGCGGCGCGGCCGGAGCGGAAGCCGGCGCCGAGGCCGTCCGGACGCGCGGGCGGGGCGCCCGCGGCGTGCACCAGCGCGGCCCAGCGCGAGAGCGCGCCGGCGGTCACGAGCGCCGCGAGGGCGTCGCCGTCGCCGAGCGGCGCCAGGGCCGCAAGCATCACGAGCGCCCAGCCGACCAGGGCGAGCACGCCGAAGGCGCCGATCGCCGGATCACGCATGACGGCGAGGCGCCGCTCGCGGTCGCCGCGGGCGCCGAGCGCGTCGGCGCTGTCGGCGAGGCCGTCCTGGTGCAGGGCGCCGGTCGCGACCACGAGCGCCGCAAGCGCGAGCACGGTCGCGACGGTCGGGCCGAGCAGCGGCTCGGCGCCCGCCCGGACGCCCCCGGCGAGCGCGCCCACCAGCGCCCCAACGGCCGGGAACCATCCGGCCGCCGCGCCGAAGTCGATCGTGCGCGGGCGGACCGGCAGGATCGTCAGGAAGGACAGCGCCAGGCTGAGCCCGGCGGCCGCGCGCCGCAGTCCGCGCGGCGGCGCGAGCTCATCGACGCTCAACCCCGGCCTCCTCGAAGGTCGCCATCGAGCCGTGGAGGGCGCCGGCGGCCTCCACTATCGGCAGGGCGATCAGCGCGCCCGACGCCTCGCCGAGCCGCATGCGCAGGTCGAGCAGCGGCTCGAGGCCGAGCTCCTCGAGCACACGGGCGTGGCCGGGCTCCGCCGAGCGGTGGCCCGCGATCAGCACCTCGCCCGCCGCGGGCGCGATCCGAACGGCGGCGAGGGCCGCGACCGTCACGGCGTAGCCGTCGAGCAGGACCGGGATGCGGCGGCGAGCGGCCTCGCCGACGGCGCCCGCGAGCGCGGCGAGCTCGAGCCCGCCGACGGCGAGCAGCGCGTCGCGTGCGGCGGCGGCCGCGCGAGGCCGCTCGTCGGCGCCGCCCGGAGGCGACGCGGCGCGGTCGTGCGCGCCCGGCTTGAGCTGCTCCAGGGCGCGCGACACGATCGCCCGCTTGCGGTCGAGCCCGGCGGCGTCCAGCCCGGTGCCGCGGCCCACCGCCTCCGCCGGCGAGATCCCGGTGAGCGCGCAGGCGAGCGCCGCGCTGGTGGCGGTGTTCCCGATGCCGATCTCGCCCAGCACGAGGCAATCCACCCCGCCCCCGGCGAGCTCGCGGGCCAGCGCCGCCCCGGCCGCGAGCGCGGCCTCGAGCTGGTCGTCCGAGAGCGCCGGGCCCTCGGCCATGTCCGCCGTGCCGGCGGCGACCTTTGCGTCGCGGACCCCGGCGGGCGTCGGGCCCGCGAGGCCGAGGTCCGCGACCAGCAGCTCGTGGCCGCCCTGGCGCGCCAGCACGCCGACCGCCGTCTCGCCGCGGCCCGCCGCGGCGGCCACCTGCGCCGACACCTCGGAGCCGAACAGGCTCGACCCGCGGCGCACGTGGCCGTGGTCGGCCGCGCACACGAGCACGCCCGCGCGCACGCGTGCGGGGGGCGGGCCACCGGTGATCATCGCCCAGCGCTCGATCAGCGCCTCGATCGCGCCGAGGCTGCCGGCGGGCTTGACGAGCCGGTCGAGCCGGTCGCGCGCGGCGGTCGCGGCGGCGTTGTCGGGCACGAGGTCGGGCGGGCGCGCCGCGGGAGCGTCGTCTTGCTGCCAGCGCTCCTCCATCAGCACGGCGTCGAGCGGCATCCGGCGCGACCACCCGGCCGACTCGAGCCCGGGCCGCACGGGCCGCTCGTCGGGCCAGCCGACGCATAGGTAGGCGATCGGGTCCACGCGCGCGGGGATGCCGAGCAGCGCGCGCATGTCGTCGGGCCGGTAGAAGCTGACCCACCCCACGCCGAGCCCCTCGGCGCGCGCCGCGAGCCAGAGGTTCTGGACCGCGCAGGCGGTGCTGTACACGTCGGTCTCGGGGATGGTGCCGCGGCCGAGCACCTCGGTGTCCGGTTCGCCGTGGTCGCAGCAGACGCAGATGCCGAGCGGCGCGTCGACGACCCCCTCGATCTTCTGGTCGAGGAAGTGGCGGGTGCGCTCGTCGAAGCGATCGGCCTGACGGATGCGCTCGCGCTGCGCGAGCTGATGCACGGCGATCCGCATGGCAGGGTCGCGCACGACGATCAGCCGCCAGGGCTGCATGAGGCCGACCGAGGGCGCGCGGTGGGCGGACTCGAGAACGCGCCGCAGGAGATCGTCCGGCACCGGATCGCTGCGGAAACGGCGGATGTCGCGCCGCTCCGAGATCACGCGGTGCACGATCTCGCGCTCGTCATCGGGATAGCGCCAGCCGGTCGGATCGGCGGCGCGCTCGGCGGCCCGCGAGGGGTCGAAGCCGGGGGGCGTGGCCGGGCGCGTGAGACGATCCGGAGCCGACACAGCCGGGAACACTAGACCCGCCGCCCGCTCGCTTCTCGTTAGGCGTTCGCGGTGACGCGGGTCGCCGTGACGGCGAGCAACCAAGGGTGGGCTCGGGGCTGATGTCGCTTCTTGGGTGCTATAGCACCCATAAGTCGCCATCACCTCGCCCGCGGCCGTCTGGTTGCCCGCCGTAGGCGGCACGCGGCGCCGCCGCCGCCCGAGCACCGCCCACCGAGAAGCGAGTGGGGACGCCGCGACGGGCCGGGCCAAGCCCTGCCGGTAGCATCTCGCCGGTCATTGCGGCGGAGCGAGGAACCCGGTGCAAGTCCGGGACGGTCGCGCCACTGTGACCGGCGCCGGCCGGGCGCCGGGAGTCAGGAACTCGCTGCGCCGCGAACCTTCCGATTGCGGGACGCTCGATCCCGTGGAGGTGATGGATGCGGGCAGCGACGGTCGAGGGATGAGGCGGCTGTTCCTCGTGCGGCACGCGCCCACGGACGCCACCCGGCGCGCTGCCTTTCCCGAGGACGAGGCGCTCGACGAGCGCGCGCGGCAGCAGGCCGCGGCGCTGGCCGCGCGGCTGCCGCGCGGCCCCGAGGCCATGTCGAGCCCGGCGCTGCGCTGCCGCGAGACCGCGCTCGCCGCGGGCCTCGACCCCACTCCCGACCCGTTGCTCGCCGAGTGCGACTTCGGCGCCTGGGCGGGCCGCTCACTCGCGGAGATCGAGGACGACGCCGCGCGCGCGTGGATGACGGACCCGGATGCCGCGCCGCACGGCGGCGAGAGTTTGACCGCGTTCGCGGGCCGGGTCGCGGGCTGGCTCGACGCCCAGGCGGAGCGCGACGGCAGCGCGGTGGCGGTCACGCACGCGGGCGTGGTCAAGGGCGCGCTCGTGCACGCGCTCGGCGCGCCGCTCGAGAGCTTCTGGCGCATCGACGTCACGCCACTCGCGATCACCGAGCTGCACGCGCACGACGGCCGCTGGACGGTGGCGCGGGTGAACGACCTGTGAGCGGCCCGGCCCTCCTCTCCGGCTACGCGGCCGACCTCGCCCTCGGCGACCCGCGGCGATGGCACCCGGTCGCGGGCTTCGGGGCCGCGGCGCAGCGCCTCGAGCGGCTCGTCTACGCCCCGAGCCGGGCGCGCGGCGCGCTGTTCGCCGGCGCGCTGGTCGCGGCGGCGGCGCTCGCCGCCGAGCTCGCCGGGCGCGGCAGGCGCGGGCCGGTGCTCGCCGCGGTGACCTGGGCGGCGCTCGGCGGGCGCTCGCTCGCGTCCGAGGCGGGGAGGATCGCGCGGCTCGTGGACGCGGGCGACCTGCCCGCCGCGCGGGCGGCGCTGCCGGCGCTCGTGGGCCGCGACACCGCGGAGCTCGGCGAGCAGGAGATATGCCGCGCGGTGGTCGAGTCGGTCGCCGAGAACACCGCCGACGCCGTCGTCGGCGCCCTGATCTGGGGCGCCGTGGCGGGTCCGGCCGGGGTGGTCGCGTACCGCTCGGCGAACACGCTCGACGCGATGGTCGGCCGCCGCGACGACCGCTACGAGGCGTTCGGCTGGGCGGCGGCGCGGCTGGACGACGCGCTGAGCTGGCCGGGCGCCCGTGGCGGCGCCGCGCTGGCGGCGGTGGCGGCTCCGGCCGTCGGCGGCTCGCCGCGCGGGGCGTGGGAGGCCGTCCGGCGCGACGCGCCCGCGCACCCGAGCCCCAACGCGGGCGTGATCGAGGCCGCGTTCGCGGGGGCGCTGGGCGTCGGGCTCGGCGGCCCGCTGTCCTACGCCGGGCGGGTTGAGGCGCGGCCCGCGCTCGGCAACGGCCGCCCGCCGTCGACCGGCGACGTCCGGCGCGCGGTGCGGCTGTCGCTGATCGTGGGCGCGTGCGCCGCGGTCGCGTGCGCCGCGCTGCGGGAGGCGCTCGCGTGAGGGGCGCGCTGCTCGTGTGCGGGACGAGCTCGGACGCCGGCAAGTCCGTAGTCGTCGCCGGCATCTGCCGCTGGCTGAGGCGCGCCGGCGTGCGAGTGGCGCCCTTCAAGGCGCAGAACATGGCGCTCAACTCGGTCGTCGCGCCGGACGGCAGCGAGGTGGGCCGCTCGCAGGCCGTGCAGGCGGCGGCCGCCGGGCTCGAGCCCGAGGCCGCGATGAACCCCGTGCTGATCAAGCCGTCCGGCGAGCGGCACAGCCAGGTGATCGTGATGGGCCGCCCGTACGGCGACGCCGACGCGCGCTCCTACCAGGAGCTGAAGCACGAGCTGCGCCCGATCGTGACCGAAGCGCTCGCGGACCTGCGCTCCCGCTACGACGTGGTCGTCTGCGAGGGCGCCGGAAGCCCGGCCGAGGTGAACCTGCGCGACGGCGACCTCGCGAACATGGGCCTCGCGCGCGCCGCTGGCCTGCCGGTGCTGGTGGTGGCCGACATCGACCGCGGCGGCGTGCTCGCGTCGCTCTTCGGCACCGTCGCCCTGCTGGAGCCGGAGGACCAGGCGCACGTGGCCGCGTTCGCGATCAACAAGTTCCGCGGCGACGTGTCGATACTCGAGCCCGGCCTGCGGCGGCTGGAGGAGCTGACCGCGCGCCCGACGCTCGGCGTGATCCCGTGGGTCGAGGACCTCTGGATGGACGCGGAGGACTCCCTCGCGCTCGAGGCCCGCGCCCCGGAGGCGCCCGCGGCCGCGGACACGCTCGACGTCGCGGTAGTCCGGCTGCGCTGGATGAGCAACTTCACGGACCTCGACGCGCTGGCCGCGGAGCCCGGCGTGCGGGTGCGCTTCACCCGCTCCGCCGCCGACGTGGAGCGCGCCGACCTGGTCGTGCTGCCCGGCACCAAGGCGACCGTGGAGGACCTCGAGCGGCTGCGCGCGGCCGGGCTCGACCGCGCGCTGGCGCGGCGGGCCGAGGCGGGCGGCCCCGTGCTCGGCGTCTGCGGCGGGTACCAGATGCTCGGCGAGCGGATCGTCGACGAGGTCGAGTCCCGGCGCGGCGGGGTGGCCGGCCTGGGGCTGCTGCCGGTGGTCACGGAATTCGCGGGCGGCAAGCTGCTGCGCCGGCGCGGCGGGCGCTGCGAGTGGCTCGGCACCGGGGTGTCCGGCTACGAGATCCGCCACGGGCGCGTGACCCGCCGCGGCGGCGAGGGGCTGCTCGTGGCCGACGACGGCGAGCCGGACGGCTGCCGCGCGGGGGCCGTGACCGGCACGTCGTGGCACGGCGCGCTCGAGCACGACGCCTTCCGGGCCGCGCTGCTCACGCGCGTGGCGGCGGAGCGCGGCAGGAGCTTCGAGCCCGGCGGGATCTCCTACGCGCGCGCGCGCGAGGCGCGGCTCGACACGCTCGGCGACCTCGTCGAGGCCCACCTCGACACCGGCCGGCTGGCCGGGCTGATCGAGAACGGCCCGCCGCCCGGGCTGCCCGACGTCAGGACGGAGGTTGGCGCTTGCTTCGCTTCGTGACGACGGCGGACACCGAGATCCTCGCCACCGCGGCCGCTGTGGAGCGGCTGCCAGACGGCTTCCCGGACGTGCGCTGCGCGAACCCGGCCGGCACGGCCGACGACGACGCCCTGATCGAGGAGCTGCTCGACGGAGCGCGCGTGGTGCTCTGCCGCATCCTCGGCGGCCGCCGCGGCTGGCCCGGCGGATTCGACTCGCTGCGCACCCGCTGCGCCGAGCGCAGCATCGCGCTGCTGGCGCTTGGCGGCGAGGCGGAGCCCGACGCCGAGATGACGGAGCTCTCGCTCGCGCCCGCCGGCTCGGTGGCCCAGGCGGGCGAGTACCTGCGTCACGGCGACGTCGGCAACGTGGAGCAGCTGCTTCGCTTTCTCGCCGACACGTTCCTGCTCGAGGGTCACGGCTTCGAGCCGCCGCGCGAGGTTCCGGACCTGGGCGTGTACCTGCCGGGCGTGGGCGACGTGGAGCTCGAACGGGCGCTCGCCGCACACGAGCCCGCGCGGCCCACCATCGGCGTGTGCTTCTACCGCTCTCACCGGCTGACCGGCAACACCGCCTTTGTGGACGAGCTGTGCCGGGCGATCGAGACGGCCGGCGCGAACGCCCTGGCGGTGTGGAGCTACACGCTCCGGCGCGGGCCCGACGGGTCGGTCCCGGCGCTGTCGCTGCTGGCCGGGCGCGTCGACGCCCTGCTCGTGACCATGCTCGCCACCGGCGGCTCCGGCGCCGCCGACGCGCGGGCGGCCGACGGCGAGGGCGTGGGCGAGACGTGGCAGGACTGGGACGCCTCGGCGCTCGCGGCGCTCGACGTGCCCGTGCTCCAGGCCGTGTGCGCGACGGGGTCGCGGCCGGCGTGGGAGGAATCGGGCGCCGGGCTGACCCCGCTCGACGCCGCCACGCAGGTGGCCATCCCGGAGTTCGACGGCAGGCTGCTCGGCGGCGCGGTGTCGTTCAAGGAGCGCGACTCCGGCGGCTCCCCCGTCGGCGTGCCGGTGCCGCGCTACGTGCCGCACCCGGAACGCTGCGCGCGCGTCGCGCGGCTTGCCGTCCGCATCGCGCGGCTGCGTTCGCTTCCGGCCGCCGAGCGGCGGGTGGCCGTGATGCTCACGAGCTTCCCCACGAAGCACGCAAAGGTAGGCATGGCAGTCGGGCTCGACACGCCGGCCAGCGCGCTGCGGCTGCTCGACGCGCTCGCCGCCGACGGCATGCGGGTCGAGCGCCCGTTCGGCCACGGGGACGAGCTGATGCACGCGCTGATCGAGGCGGGCGGCCATGACCCCGAGTTCCTGACCGACGATCACCTCGCGCTCGCCCCGCTGCGGCTGCCGGTCGCCGACTACCTGCGCTGGTACGCGGAGCTGCCGGCCTCGCTGCGCGAGTCGATCGAGGAGCGCTGGGGCCCGCCGCCCGGCGACCGCCACGTGGACGGCGGCGACTTCGTGGTCGCGGGGCTAGAGCTCGGCAACGTGCTCGTCGCGATCCAGCCGCCGCGCGGGTACGGCGAGGACCCGGTTGGCATCTACCACGACCCCGAGCTGCCCCCCACCCACCACTACCTCGCGTGCTATTGGTGGCTCGACCGCGTGTGGGGCGCCCACGCCTTGGTGCACCTCGGCAAGCACGGCACGCTCGAGTGGCTGCCGGGCAAGATGCTCGCGCTGTCCGAGGGCTGCGCGCCCGACGCCGCCCTCGGCGACATGCCGCTCGTCTACCCGTTCGTCGTCAACGATCCCGGCGAGGGCGTTCAGGCCAAGCGCCGCGCCCACGCGGTGATCGTGGACCACCTGGTGCCGCCGATGATGCGCGCCGACACCTACGACGAGCTCGCCGAGCTCGAGACGCTCCTCGACGAGTACGCTCGGCTGGAGGTGCTCGACCCGCCGAAGCTGCCGGCGCTCGCCGCCCGCATCTGGACGGCGATCGAGGCGGCAAACCTCCAGGCCGACATCGGCGTGTCGGAGCGCCCTGACGATGTCGGGTCGCTGGTCGAGCACATCGACGGCTACCTGTGCGAGGTGAAGGACGTGCAGGTGAAGGACGGCCTTCACGTGCTCGGCCAGGCGCCGGAGGCCGACCGGCTGCGCGGGCTCGTCTCCGCGGTGCTGCGGCTCGGATCGGGCTCCGTGCCCGGCCTGCGCCGCGCGGTGGGCGCCGCGGTCGGGCTCGACGAGCCGGCGCTGGTGGCGGCGCCTGGTGCGCCGGCCCCGGCGGCGCCGCGCGAGCTGCTCGAGCGCTTCCGCGGCCCGTCCGCGAGCGCCGGCGACCTCGTCGACCGCCTCGAGGCCGCCCAGATGGCGCTGCTTGACGCGCTGGCCGCGCGCGGTTGGGACGCCGCCGCGGCCGGCGAGGTCTGCGCCGCCGTGCTCGGCCACGGCGACCCCGGCGTGGAGCGCGCGCTGCGGTTCGCCGCCGCAGAGGTGGTCCCGCGCATCCGCGGCACCGCGGCGGAGCTCGACAACGTGGTGGCAGCGCTGAACGGCCGCCACGTGCCGGCGGGCCCCTCGGGCAGCCCCACGCGCGGGCGGCTCGACGTGCTCCCCACCGGCCGCAACTTCTACTCGGTCGACCCGCGGGCGCTGCCGTCCGAGCTGTCGTGGGAGGTCGGCCGCCGGCTCGCCGACGCCCTGCTCGAGCGCCACGAGCGCGAGACGGGCGAGCTGCCGCGGATGGTCGGCCTGGTCGCCTGGGGCACGGCCGCGATGCGCACGCAGGGTGACGACGTGGCCGAGATCCTGGCGCTGCTCGGCGTGCGGCCGCTGTGGCACCCGGAGTCCGGGCGCGTGACCGGGATCGAGGCGATCCCGCTGGACGAGCTCGGGCGCCCGCGGATCGACGTGACCGTGCGCATCTCCGGCTTCTTCCGCGACGCCTTCCCGCACCTTGTGCGACTGCTCGACGACGCGGTCGCGACGGTGGCCGCGCTGGACGAGCCGCCGTCCATGAACTTCATCGCCGCGCACGCGCGCGCGGACGCCGAGCGGCTCGCCGCCGAGCTCGACGAGGGCGCGTGGCGGCGCGCCACCGCGCGCGTGTTCGGCTCCAAGCCGGGCACCTACGGCGCCGGGCTGCTCCAGCTGGTGGACGCGCGCGACTGGCGCGACGACGGCGACATCGCCGAGGTGTACGAGGCGTGGGGCGGCTACGCCTACGGCCGCGGGCTCGACGGGGCGCCGGCGCGCGATGCGATGCGAGACTGCCACGCGCGCATCGAGGTCGCGGTCAAGAACGTGGACTCCCGTGAGCACGACATCCTCGACTCGGACGACTACTACCAGTTCCACGGCGGCATGGTGGCCGCCGTCAGGGCGCGCACCGGGCGCGACCCGGCCGCGTACCTGGGCGACAGCTCGGACCCGTCGCGGGTGGTGGCGCGGACGCTCGCCGAGGAGACCCGCCGCGTGTTCCGTGCCCGGGTCGCCAACCCACGCTGGATCGCCTCGATGATCCGCCACGGCTACAAGGGGGCGGCCGAGCTGTCGGCGACCGTGGACTACCTGTTCGGATACGACGCCACCACCGGCGTCGCCGAGGACTGGATGTACCGGCAGGTGGCCGAGCGGTACCTGCTCGACGACGACGTTGCCGACTTCATGGCGCGCTCGAACCCGTGGGCGGGGCGGGCGATCGCCGAGCGCCTGCTCGAGGCGGCCGAGCGCGGCCTGTGGGCGGAGCCGGACGAGGGCACGCTGGACGCGATCCGCGACCGCTTCCTGGCGCTCGAGGGCGAGCTCGAGGAAGTCGGGACGTGAGCGCTCGCTACCCGCTAAGCGCGATCGTCGGCCAGACGGCGCTGGTCGAGGCGCTCTTGATCAACGCGGTGGCGCCCGACGTGGGCGGCGTGCTCGTCCGCGGCGAGCGCGGCACCGCCAAGTCCACGGCGGTGCGCGGGCTCGCGCCGCTCTTGCCGCCGGTGCGGGCGGCGCTGTCGCAGGCGTTCGCGTTCGCGCCGGGCGAGCTTGCGCCGGGCGGCCGCGTTCCCGCAGACGCGCCGACCGAGCTGCGCCCGGCGCCGCTCGTGGAGCTGCCACTCGGGGCGACGCTCGACCGGCTGGTCGGCGCGCTCGACCTCGGCCGCGCGCTGGCAGGCGAGCAGGCGTTCGAGGCGGGGCTGTTGGCCCGCGCCCACCGCGGGATCCTGTACGTGGACGAGGTCAACCTGCTGCCGGACCACCTCGTCGACGCCCTGCTCGACGCCGCGGCGTCCGGGGTCGCGCAGGTGGAGCGCGACGCTGTGTCCGCCTCGCACGCCGCGCGGTTCCTGCTCGTGGGGACGATGAACGTGGAGGAGGGCGAGCTGCGGCCGCAGCTGCTCGACCGCTTCGGGCTGGGCGTGGAGGTGCGGACGCCGGACGACCCGGCCGAGCGCGCCGAGATCGTCCGCCGGCGGCTCGCGTTCGAGCGCGACCCCGAGGCCTTCGCCGCCGAGTGGGAGGAGCCCGACCGGCGGCTCGCGGAGCGGATCGCGAGCGCCCGCGAGCGGCTCGATTCGGTGCGCCTGCCGGAGCGCGAGCTGATGCGGATCACCGCCGCGTGCGCGAAGCTCGGCGTGGACGGGGTGCGCGGCGACATCGTGTCCGCCCGCGCGGCCCAGGCCCTGGCCGCCCTCGACGGCGAGGACGAGGTGACCGAGGAGCACGTGCGCCGCGGAGCGGCGCTCGCGCTGGCGCACCGCCGCCGCCGCGACCCGCTGGACCACGGCGACCCGGACGATGCGGAGCTGGAGGAGGCGCTGGCGGGAGAGCCGCCGCCGAGCGCGCCGCCCGGCGACGAACCGCCCGACGACGAACCGCCAGACGACGAGCCGCCCGACGACGAGCCGCCCGACGACGAACCGCCCGACGACGAGCCGCCCGGGGGCGGCGGCGACGGCCGCCCGCGCGGCTCGCGCGTGGATCCGTCCACGCCGGCCCGCGAGCGCCGCGATCCCCCCGCCCCCGCCGGGCTCCCCCTCGATGCGCTCGCCCTCGACAGCCGCGGCGCCGGTCCGGCCGGCCGCCGGGCGAAGACCGGCTCGCCCTCCGCCGGCGCGATCGACAGCCGCCCGGCCGGCCGCGAGAGCGACGACCTCGCGATCGTCGCGAGCCTGCGGGCGCGCATGCTCGGCGCCGACACGGCTCATCTGCGCGAGCACGTCCGCGCCGGGCGCGAGGGCGCCCTGCTCTGCCTGGTCGTCGATGCGAGCGGCTCGATGGGCGCGCGCAGGCGCCTCGCGCGAGTGAAGGGGGCGCTTCTGGGGCTGCTCCGCGACGCCTACGCACGGCGCGATCGCGTGGCGATCGTCGCCTTCCGCGACTCGGGCGCCCACCTGGTGGTGAGCCCGGGCGCGCCGCTCGAGCGCGCCGCGGCGGCCGTGCGGGCGCTGCCCGCCGGCGGCCGCACGCCGCTCGCCGCCGGGCTGCAGACCGCGGAGCGCGTGATCCGCCGCGAGGCGATCCGCGACCCGCGCCGGCGGGCGATCGCGGTCGTGCTCACCGACGGGCGCGTGGCCGACACGGAGGGTGCGGTCCGCCGCTCGGCAACCGCGCTCGGCCGTGCCGCGGCCGCCGTGCACGTGGTGGACACCGAGGAGGGACCGGTGCGCGTCGGCCTGTCCGGGGCCCTCGCCGCCGCGGCCGGCGGACGCGTCCACGCACTCGCCCCTGCGCCCCGGCTCCGGAGGACGGCGGCATGAACGAGCCGGGAGCGGAGAGCACGCGCGCGCGGCACTCCGGCCCGGCCGTGGACGTGCCGCACCGCCCCGGCGACCGGGGCAGCGCCGAGCCCAAGCGGCGCAAGCCGCGCGACCACCCGCTCGTGATCGTGGTCACCGGCCACGGCAAGGGCAAGAGCAGCTCCGCCTTCGGGATGCTGATGCGCTCCTGGGCGCGCGACTACCGCTGCGGCGTCTTCCAGTTCGTCAAGTCGGGCAAGTGGAAGGTCGGCGAGGAGAAGGCCGCCCGGGCGCTCGGCGGGATCCACTGGGAGAAGATGGGCGACGGCTGGACGTGGCTCTCGCGCGACCTCGACGAGACCGCCGATCTCGCGCGCGAGGGGTGGGCCGAGGTCAAGCGCGCGATCGCCGAGGAGCGCTACGAGTTCCTCCTGCTCGACGAGATCACCTATCCGATCAAGTGGGGCTGGATCGACGTCGACGACGTGGTCGAGACGATCCGGAACCGGCCGGGCTTTCAGCACGTGGTCATCACCGGCCGCGACGCCGCGGACGAGCTGGTGGAGGCGGCCGACCTCGTGACCGAGGTGGTCAAGGTGAAGCACCCGTTCGACGCCGGCATCCGGGCTCAGCAGGGGATCGAGTGGTAGACGTCCTCGTCATCCTCGACGGCGCGAGCGAGCCGCTGCGCAACCGGCCCACGAGCCTCGAGCGCGCTCGCACCCCGACGCTGGACCGCCTCGCCCGCAGGGGCGTGCTCTGGCGGCTGCGAACCGTGCCGGCCGGGCTGCCCGCCGGGTCGGAGCACGCCCTCCCGACGCTGCTCGGCTGGCCGCCGCCCGCGCGCGTGGACCGCGCGGCCCTGGAGGCGGCGGCGCGCGGGGTCGAGCTCGCGCCCGGCGAGCGCGCGTGGCGCGTCGACTGCAGGGAGCCCGGCGGACGAAGGGCCGGCGAGCGCAGCAGCGCGATGGCCGCGGTCGCGCTGGCACGGAGCCTCCCGCACCACCGCGTGATGCCGCTCGAGGGGCACAGGTTGCTGGTGTGCGGCGAGCCGCCGCTGCCGCCCCTGCCGCCCGGGCTGCACGCCTGGCCGGACGGCATCGTGCCGCCCGCCCTGCTCGACCGGTCCACCGTGCTGATCGCGGCCCCCGGCGCGGCCGCCGGGATCGGCCGGCTGATGGGCGCGCGCGTCGTCACCCCGAGCGGCGCCACCGGGCGGCCCGGCACCGACCTCGCGGCCAAGGCGGCCGCCGCGCGGGCCGCGGCCGCGACCGGCGCCGCGCGCGTGGTGGTGCACGTGGGCGCTCCCGACGAGGCGGCGCACGACCGCGAGCGCCCCGTCAAGGTGCGAACGATCGAGCGCGCCGACCGCGAGCTCGTGGCGCCGCTCGCCTGGCTCGTGGGTCGCCACGGCGGCACGCTCACGGTCTGCCCCGACCACGGCTGCGACCCGCGCACGGGGCGGCACGACGCCGACCCGGTGCCCGCGCTGCGCTGGACGCCGGGCAGCGCCGGGTCCGACCGGCCGGGGGCGCGGCTCACCGAGCGCGCCGTCGCCTCGCTGCCGGAGACGAGCGTCCGAGAAGCGCTCTCCGCCCGCCAAGAGGCGCTCGCGTGATCCCGCGCATCGTCGTGGCGGGCACGAGCTCCGGTGCGGGCAAGACAACCGCCGCCTGCGGGCTGATCGGCGCCCTCCGCGCGCGCGGCCTGCGGGTGCAGGGCTTCAAGGTCGGCCCCGACTACATCGACCCGAGCTACCACGCGCTCGCCTCCGGCCGGCCCGGACGCAACCTCGACGCCTTCCTCAGCGGGCCGGACCTGATAGCGCCGCTGGTCCGGCACGGCGCGACGGGCGCGGACGTCGCGGTGATCGAGGGCGTGATGGGCCTCTTCGACGGCGCCTCCGGGCAGGGCGAGCTGGCGTCCACCGGTCACGTGGCCAAGCTCCTGCGCGCGCCCGTGCTACTGGTCGTCGACGCGGAGTCGATGGCGCGCTCCGCCGCGGCGATCGTGCACGGCTACCGCAGCTTCGACCCCGAGATCGACGTGGCGGGCGTGGTCTTCAACAGGGTCGGCTCGGACACCCACGAGTTGCTGCTGCGCGAGGCGGTCGAGCCGCTGGGGGTGCCGGTCGTGGGCGCGCTGCGCCGCGACGCCCGCGTGAGCGCCCCCGAGCGCCACCTCGGGCTGGTCCCGGCGGGCGAGCGCGAGCGGCGCACACGCACGGCGCTCGAGGCGCTCGCCGGCCTGGCGGAGCTGAGCGTGGACCTCGACGAGGTGCTGCGCCTCGCCCGCGCGGCGCCGCCGCAGCCCGGCGAGGCGTGGAGCCCCGAGCCCGTCGGCGCCCCGGCGCCCGGCGCCCGGATCGCGATCGCGCGCGGCCCCGCGTTCTCGTTCCACTACGAGGAGAACCTCGAGCTGCTGGCCGCCGCCGGCGCGGAGCTCGCCCCGATCGACCCGCTGGCAGACGAGTCGCTGCCCGCGGACGCCGGGGCGCTCGTGCTGGCCGGCGGCTTCCCCGAGGTGTACGGCGCCGAGCTGGCGGCGAACGAGCCGCTGCGGCGGTCGGTCGCCGCGTTCGCCGCTGCCGGACATCCCGTGCTCGCCGAGTGCGGCGGCCTGCTGTACCTGTGCCGCGAGCTCGACGGCCACGAGATGTGCGGCGCGATACCCGCGCGCGCGTCGATGACGAGCCGCCTGACCCTCGGGTACCGCCAGGCCACCGCCCAGGCCGCGACACCCTGGATCGACGCCGGCGAGCGCTTGCGCGGGCACGAGTTCCACTACTCGCGCGTCGAGTACGACGAGGGCGAGCGGCCCGCCTGGCGGCTCGCGGCGCGCGGCCTCGAGCGGACCGAGGGCTACGCCGCCGGCTCGCTCCAGGCCGGCTACCTCCACGTGCACTGGTCGGCGCACCCGCACCTGGCGCTGCGGCTGGCGCACGCCGCGCGCGCCGCCCAGCCGGCGCCGGCATGAGCCTCACGCTCGTGATCGGCGGCGCGCGCTCCGGCAAGAGCCGACGCGCCGAGGCGCTCGCGCTCGCGACCGGGCTGCCGGTGCGCTACGTGGCGACCGCCGAGGCCTCGGACCCGGAGATGGCCGAGCGGATCCGCCGCCACGCCGAGCGCCGGCCGGCCGGGTGGACGACCGTCGAGGCGGGCGCGGACCTCGCCGCGGCCGTCGCCGGCGGGCGCTGCGTGCTCGTCGACGGCCTCGGCCCCTGGATTGCGACCGTCCTGCACCGCGGCGGATCGGGAGAGGAGGTCCTCGCACAGATCGACGCGATCGCCGCCGCAGGCCCGGACGCGCTGATCGTCGTGGCCGAGGAGGCGGGCCAGGGCATCGTGCCCGCCGATCCCCTCTCGCGCGCTTGGCTCGACCTGCTGGGCGACGCCAAGCAGCGGCTGGCCGACGTCGCCGAGCGCGTGGAGCTGGTGGTCGCCGGGCGCCCGATCGCGATCGGCGCCGCCGGCGCCGGCACGATGCCCTCCCGCATGCACGGCGACGCCGAGCTGGCCCCGGGCCTCGCCGACCACGCGGTGAACGTGATCGCGGGCGGCCCGCCGGAGTGGCTCCGTGCCGCGCTCCGCGAGGCCCTCGACGAGGACGCCGGGCGCTACCCGGACGAGCGGCCGGCGGCGACCGCTCTCGCCGTGCTACACGGCCGCGCGCCCCAGGAGATCGTGCCGGCCAACGGCGCCGCCGAGGCGCTCTGGCTGCTGCCGGCGGCGCTGCGCCCGGCCCTTGCCGCGTGCGTCCATCCGGCGTTCACCGAGACCGAGGCCGCGCTGCGCGCCCACGGAGTGGCGGTCGCACGCGTCTTTCGCGATCCCGAGCGCGGCTTCGCGCTCGATCCCGCGGCGGTGCCCGAGGCGGCGGACCTGGTCGTCGTCGGCAACCCGGCGTCGCCGAGCGGGACGCTCGACCCGGCCTCGGCGGTGCTGGCGCTCCGCCGTCCCGGCCGGGCGGTCGTCGTTGACGAGGCGTTCATGGACCTCGTGCCGGGCGAGCCCGGCTCGCTCGCCGGGGAGCCGCTGCCCGACGTGATCGTCGTGCGCAGCCTCACCAAGTCGATGGCGATCCCGGGCCTGCGGGCCGGGTACGCGATCGCGGCGCCGGCGGTTGCGGAGCGGCTGCGGGCGGTGCGGCCGCCCTGGTCGGCGAACGCGCTCGCCCTGGCGGCGCTGGAGGCCGTGGCGCTGCGCCCGGCGGCGCTGGCCGCCGCCGCGGAGCGGGTCGCGGCAGAGCGGACGGACCTCGAGCAACGGCTGGACGGGCTGGACGGCGTGCGCCGCTGGCCCGGCGCCGCCAACTTCTGCCTGATCGAGGTGGAGGACGGGCCCGCCGTCGCGGCGGGGCTGCGCGAGCGGGGGATCGCCGTCCGCTCAGCGGCGTCGTTCCCGGGGCTCGGGCCGGGCCACCTGCGACTGACCGCGCGCGGCGCCGCAGAGAACGAGCGTCTGGCGCTCGCCCTGGCAGAGGCGGTCGGCGCGAGGACCCCCGTCACGGCGAGATGAGCGCGGCGCCGCTCACGGTGGTGGGGATCGGCGCCGAGGGCTGGGAGGGGCTCGGCGAGCCCGCCCGGGCGGCGTTGCGGTCGGCCGAGGTGATCGTCGGCTCGCGGCGCCAGTTCGACCTGCTCGCGGGGGTCGAGGCGGAGCTCCGGCCCTGGCCGACCCCGATCGATCCGCTCGTCGACGAGCTGGCGGCCGGCCCCGATCGCCCGACCGCCGTGCTCGCGAGCGGCGACCCAATGCTGCACGGGATCGGCGCCACGCTCGCGCGACGCCTTCCGGTCGACCGCCTGCGGGTGATCCCCCACCACTCCGCGTTCGCGCTCGCGTGCGCGCGGCTCGGCTGGCCGGCCGCCGAGGTGGAGCTCGTGAGCGCGGTCGGTCGGCCGCCCGAGGTCGTGGCCCGGGTGTTGCAACCGGGTCGCCGGCTGGTCGCGTACGCGGCCGGCGCCGAGGGGGCCGCCGGCGTGGCACGGGTCGCACGCGAGCGGGGCTTCGGGCGCGCGCGCATGGTGGTGCTCGAGCAGCTCGGCGGCGCCGGCGAGCGCCTGCACGAGACCACGCCCGACGAGTGGGACTCTCGGGCTGCCGCCCCGCTGCACGCGGTCGCGCTCGACTGCGGCCGGCCCGTGGACGCGCCGCTCCTGCCGATCACGCCCGGCCTCCCCGACGACGCCTACGAGTCCGACGGCCAGCTGACCAAGCGCGGCGTGCGGGCGATCGCGCTGGCGGCGCTCGCCCCGGCGCCCGGCCAGCTGCTGTGGGACGTCGGCGCCGGCAGCGGCTCGATCGGCATCGAGTGGCTGCGGGCGGAGCCGACCGCCCGCGCGATCGCGATCGAGGCCCGCGCCGACCGCGCCGAGCGGGCGGCGGCCAACGCCCGCCGGCTCGGGGTTCCCCGCCTCGAGGTGCGGCACGGGGAGGCGCCGGGCGCGCTCGACGACCTCGAGGCGCCCGACGCGGTGTTCGTCGGCGGCGGCGTGACCGAGCACGGCGTGCTGGAGCGGTGCTGGGCGGCACTGCGGCCGGGTGGCCGGATCGTCGCGAACGCCGTGACGCTCGAGGGCGAGTCGCGGCTGGTGGAGGCGCGCGCGGCGCACGGCGGCGGGTTGATGCGGATCGCGCTGGAGCACGCCGACGAGGTCGGCCGCTTCACCGCGTGGCGGGCGCAGCTGCCGGTGGTCCAATGGTCGGCGAGGAAGGGCGCCGCGTGACCGTCCACTTCATCGGCGCGGGTCCCGGCGCGCCGGACCTGCTGACCCTGCGGGCGCAGCGGCTGATCGCCGCCTGCCCGGTCTGCCTGTACGCCGGGTCGCTCGTGCCGGAGGAGGTGCTGCAGCACGCCCCGGAGGGCGCGCGCCTCGTCGACACGCGCGACCTCGATCTCGACCAGATAGTCGCGGAGTTGAGCGCCGCCCACGGGCGCGGCGAGGACGTGGCGCGCCTGCACTCCGGCGACCTGTCGATCTACAGCGCGGCCGCGGAGCAGATGCGGCGGCTTGACGAGCTCGGGATCCCGTGGAACGTGACGCCCGGCGTGCCCGCCTTCGCCGCGGCCGCTGCCGCGCTCGGCCAGGAGCTGACGCTGCCGGGCGTCGCGCAGACCGTGATCCTCACCCGCCACGCGCGCCGGGCGACGCCGAAGCCGGAGGGCGAGTCGCTCGGCGCGCTGGCGGCACACGGGGCCACGCTCGTGATCCATCTCGGCGCGCAGGCGATGGACGAGCTGGCGCGCGAGCTCGTGCCCCACTACGGCGAGGACTGCCCCGTCGCCGTGGTCGCGTGGGCGAGCTGGCCGCAGGAGCTCGTGCTGCGGGGGACGCTCGCGACGATCGCGGCGGAGGTCGAGCGCGCCGGCGTGCGCCGGACGGCGGTGATCATCGTGGGGCCGGCGCTGGCCGAGCGGGAGTTCCGCGAGAGCCACCTGTACTCGGCGGGGCGGGAGCGGCCGTGACCGCGCGTCTCATTGTCCTCGGCGGGCGGGAGCGGCCGTGACCGCGCGTGTGCTCGTCCTCGGCGGCACCGCCGAGGCGCGGGAGCTCGCCGGCGCGCTGCACGGCTGCGGCGTGCCGGTCGTCTCCTCGCTCGCGGGGCGCGTCAGCCGGCCGCGGCTCCCGGCCGGAGAGGTGCGGATCGGCGGCTTCGGGGGACCGGCGGCGATGGCGGCGTGGCTGCGCGAAGAGGAGATCGGTTTCGTGGTCGACGCGACCCACCCGTTCGCGGAGCGGATCTCGGCCTCGGCGGCGAGCGCGAGCGCGGCCGCCGGCTTGCCCCTGCTGCGGCTTGAACGGCCCGGCTGGCGGGAGCGCCCGGGCGACCGCTGGCACTGGGCCGGCGACCTCCGCGAGGCGGCGGCGCTCGTGCCGCGGCTCGGGCGGCGCGTGCTGCTCACGACCGGTCGCCAGGGCCTCGCCGAGTTCGCCGGGGTCGACTCGGCCTGGTTCCTCGTGCGTTGCGTCGAGCCGCCGGCGCCACCGCTACCGCCCGACTGCGAGGTGCTGCTCGACCGCGGCCCTTACCGCCTGGCCGGCGAGCTCGAGCTGATCGACCGCCACTCGATCGACCTCGTGGTGACCAAGGACAGCGGCGGCGATCACACGGCCGCAAAGATGGACGCGGCGCGCGAGCGCGGGCTGCCGGTGATCGTGGTTCGGCGGCCGCCGCGGCCGGATGTGCCGACGGTGACGACCGTGGAGGCGGTGCTCGAGCGGGTGGGGGTCGTGGCCGGGCGGGCTTGACCGACTGCGTCGGCGGGGGCCGCCGCCGACTTTCGCCGGTGGCCGCGGGCTTGGCGTTTACGGCGGGCAACAAGGGGTGGGGCCCGGCGCTCACGGCGGGCAATCAGGCGTCGGTCGGGGGTGGGCTGGTTTCCGTTGCACCATGCGTCGGAATCCGGCCCACCCCCGGAATTCCTGCCCGCAGCCCGTCCACTGTCGAGTAGTCGGGCTGAGCCGGGCTAACTCGACACTCGACGCCGGCGGGGGAGCGTTCGGGGCGCCGCCGGGCGGCGTCCGGCGCCGCCCGGTCAGGCCGGGTAACGCCGCGGCGTGTACACGCGTGGCGGTCCGGCGCCGTTTCCGCCCACGACTCTCGTCGTGGACGAGCCGATCAGCAGCAGCGTTCGCATGTCGACCGACTCGACGTCGAATCCGGCCAGCGAGCTGACCGTTACCGACTCGTCCGCACTTCCGACAGCCCGGGCGACCACGACCGGCGTCTCGGGGCGGCGGTGGCGTAGCAGCACCTCGCGCGCCCGCAGCAGCTGCTCCCGGCGCGTTCGCGAGGCGGGGTTGTAGAGCGCGAGGGCGAGGTCGGCGCTGCCGGCGGCGTCGAGGCGGCGTTCGATCACGTCCCAGGGCTTCAGCTGGTCCGACAGCGAGATCACGCAGAAGTCGTGTCCGAGCGGCGCCCCGACGCGGGCGGCCGCCGCCTGCATCGCAGACAGCCCGGGGACCACCCGCACCTCCACCCCGGACGCGCCGTTCGTCGACTCCTCGGCCGCCTCGAGCACGGCCGTCGCCATGGCGAAGATCCCGGGGTCGCCCGACGAGACGACCGCCACCCGCGCCCCGCCCGCGGCCAGCTCGAGCGCCAGCCGCGCGCGGTCGTCCTCAACCCGGTTGTCGCTCGCGTGCCTGCGCTGACCGGGGCGCTCGGGCACCCGCGCCAGGTAGGTCGCGTAGCCGACCAGCTCGTCGGCCTCCGCCAGCTCCGCGCGCGCCTCCGGCGTGAGCCACTCGGCGCCGGCCGGCCCCAGCCCCACAACCGACACGCGGCCGCGCGAGCCCGCGAGCCGGCGTCCGCGCGCGCTCGCCGTCGGGACGAGCACGAGCGACATGTAGGGCACCTCGCCGTCCACCTCGCGCAAGGGAACCGTGCGCTCGTCGGGGGCGCTCGCCCGCTCCACGTATACCCCGCGGCCGGCGACGCCGGCGCGCTCGGCCGCCTCGCGCACGCGGCCGAACGCGCGGCCGAGCTTCATCACCACGGCCGAGTCCACGCCGCGCAGGCTGCTCGCCAGCACGTCCGGCGGCAGCGTCCCGGGCAGCACCGTGAACACGTCGTCGCGCTTGGCGAGCGGCGTCCCGGCGGACGCCGCGGCGGCGCTGAACGACGTCACCCCCGGCACGACCTCCGTCTCGTAGCGGTGGGCCAGGCGCTCGTGCAGGTACATGTACGAGCCGTAGAAGAACGGGTCGCCCTCGCAGAGCACCGCCACGTCGCGCCCGGCGTCGAGATGGGCGGCGAGCTCGGTGGCGCTCGCCTCGTAGAACCGCTCGAGCGCGCGCTCGTACGCCTCCGGCGACTCGGTCGGCTCCGTGGTGACCGGGAACGTCAGGGGGACCTCGATCTGCGACTCGCGCAGGTAGGGCGCCGCGACCCGGCGGGCGACGCTGCGGCCGTGCCGCGCCTGCGGGTAAGCGACGACGTCCGCCGCCTCGATCACGCGACGGGCCTTCAGCGTCATCAGCTCGGGGTCGCCCGGCCCGACGCCGACTCCGAAGAGCCGCGCTGTCGCTCCGCCCGCCCGCCCCATCACTCCTCCGCCCGCGCCAGCGCGTTGACCGCGGCGGCGGCGATCGCGCTGCCGCCGCGGCGGCCGCGCACCACGAGGTGCTCGAGGGGGCTCTCGGCGAGCGCGTCCTTCGACTCGGCGGCGCCCACGAACCCCACCGGCACGCCGATCACCGCCGCCGGCCCATGCGCGCCCTCATCGACCAGGTCGAGCAGGCGGAACAGCGCCGTCGGCGCGTTCCCGACCACGACAAGCGCCCCGGCGAGCCGGTCGCGCCAGAGCTCCAGCGCCGCGGCGCTGCGGGTCGTGCCCAGCTCCCGGGCGAGACCCGCGACGCGCGAGTCCCCCAGCGTGCACACCACCTCGTTGTCCGCCGGCAGGCGCGAGCGCGTGACGCCGGCGGCGACCATCTCCGTGTCGCACAGGATCGGCGCGCCTGCCTCGAGCGCGTCGACCGCGGCCTCCGCGAAGCCGGCCGACGCCGCCACGTCGCGCGTCAGGTCGACCATCCCGCACGCGTGGATCATCCGCACGACGACCCGCTCGAGCACCGGGTCGAGCCCCTCCAGGTCCGCTTCCGCGCGGATCGTCGCGAACGAGCGCCGGTAGATCTCCGCGCCGTCCTGGATGTAGACGTTCACGGCCGGCCCCTCTCGATCCGGAGGCCCGCCGCGTCGGTGAACACGGCGACGGCGTCCGCGGGCTCGCCGCAGCGCCGCTCGCACGCCGACCAGTGCTCGACCGGGTCGCCCGCTGCGCGCACGAGCGCGCGCCGGGCGGCCGCCGCGCGGACGTCGACCCGAGCACGCCGGCACGCGCCGAGGCCCGCGCAGGCTGACAGGCCCTCCCAGCCCGAGCGTGGCGCCACCACCAGCCCGATCTCCTCGAGTGCCTGCACGGCCTCGCGCTCCGCGTCGACCACGGTGACCGTGCGCCAGGGCGAGAGGCGCACATCGTCCGCGAGCGCCGCGAGTGCCTCGAGCCCGTCCGGGCGGAGCCGCGCGAGCGGCGGTAGCGCCGTGACGGCCACGCGACCGTCGGACTGGATGGTGACACCGGGCGCTAATAGGCGGCGCCCGGTCCGCACGGCCCCGGGCAGGAGCCCGCCCCCGAGGCGGCGGGCGACCTCCGTCGGCCCGTCGGGGAGCTCGCGAATGCGCCACGCGTGGCGACCGGGCGCGGCCGCGCGCACGCCCTCCGCCCGGCGGCCGGCCGGCGCGGCCGCGCGCGCCGCAAGAAAAGCCCGCGCCGCGGACAGCGCCAGAGCCGCCGCGTCCTCCGGCGCGGCCACGAGCGTCGTACGCCGCCCGGCGAGCGAGAGCGAGAACCCCGCCGTCTCGGCGGTCAGTCCGACATCCGCGTCCGGCGGCGTGAACCCGGCGCCGTCGTCGACCGCGAACAGGAACCGCCCCGGAAGCCCGGCGAGCCGTTCGTCGGCGCACAGGCCGCGGTCGAGCTCGGCCACGAGGTCGTCCGTCGGCGCGACCGAGTCCGGGTGGCGTCCGGCAATCGGGCTCGCGGCAACATTGCGCACGCGGTCGTGCACGGGCGACGGCAGCAGGCCCGCGTCAGTCAACAGCCGCGCGAGCGGCTCGCCCGCGTCGGCGGGCAGCCCGCGGACCTGCAGGTTCGCCCGCGAGGTCAGCTCGACGAGCCCGTTCCCGAGCCGGGCCGCGGCGGCCACCGCGCGCAACCGCCCGGCCGAGATCCGGCCGCCCGGCAGCCGGATGCGGGCGAGCCCGCCGTCCTCCGCCGGGTAGAGCCGCACCACACCCGGGCAGCGGTCGTCGCCCTGCGGCGACCCGGCCGAGCCGCCGGCGCCGACCGTGTGCTCCGGCGTCGCGGAAACCGTCACTCCCCCGCCGCGGCCGTCGCGCGCGACCTCGTCGTCGAGAGGATCGGCCGCCCGGTCATGACCCGCTCGGCCAGCGCGGCGAACGTGAGCCCGATCGTCGTCCACATGACCAGCTGTGTCCCGAGGGAGGCCTCGCGGAACCGCCACAGCGTCGTGGCCGGGAAGTCCTTCGGCACCTCGTGCATCCCCGGCAGGGCGAGGCCCGCGATCACAACGATCAGCAGGTACGCGGCCACCGCGACCAGCGTCGCGACTCCCTCGGGCCGGCGCGCCGCGACGCTCCTGCGCAGGCGCACGGCCGCCACCGCGGCCAGGATCGAGATCCACACCATCGTCAGGTACAGCAGGGTGCGCTCGCCGATCGTGTCCGGGTCGCCGACGGCCGGCGGGTTCGGCGGGTACTTGACGAACGGCACGACGTAGACGACGACGAACGCGGCCGCGGCCAGCCAGAGCGCCGTCCGGAACGGGCCGGCGCGGCCCACGCGCCCGTACGCGAACGCGAACACGAGCGCGAAGATGCCTCCGAACGACAGGCCGTACACGGTCGAGGCCGTGAGCAGGCCGATGCCCTTCTGCTTGTCGCGCGAGACCAGTTCGGGCTCCGCCTGGCCGGGCGGCGTGTGAGCGTCCTCGTAGGCGATCGCCTGGTCCACCGCCGGCTCGCCGGCGGCGGTCATGAAGCCGAAGGCCAGGAGTCCGGCGAGCAACCCGGCCAAGAGGCCGCAGATCAGCAGCTTCCTGGTCACCTGGCGCCCCCTAGTGACAGGGGAAGCCGAGCAGGTGCCGACCGTCGTGCACCCACTCGTGAAGCGAACTGCCCGGGATGAGCGAGGCGGCGCCCTCGTCGATCCCGACGAAGTAGATCAGCAGCATGAGCGCCATCCCGAAGAGCGCCCACGGCCACAGCTCCGAGAGCGAGACCGGCGGCGGAAGCGCGACCTCCGGACGCCCCGCGTGGCCTGCTGCGACTTCGGACATCACGACCTCCTTGGGGATTGCGCGTCCCCGCCAGCGGTTGTTGCGACGGCCCGAGTGTCCTGGCTTCCGGATCACCGCCGACCTCTCGCCTTCCCGCCGAACGGCAGTGGCATCTCGAGAGACGACTCTCCGGTCACAGTGGCGCGACCGCCCCGGACTCGCACCGGAGTTCCTCACGCGCCGCCGCTCCTGTGGGCGGCGAGTGTACCGGCTCCGGCGACGCCGGAGCGGCTGCCGCCGGACCGGTCCAGCGCCGCGGCCGGCGACCCTCAGAGACAGCCGTGTCCCAAAGGGTGCGCGATCCCCCGATGCGAGGGGTTCGCAGCTCTCGTACGGTCATCCGGTGCTGAGTGCGACCGCCTGTCTCGCCTGCTCCGCCCTGGCCGCGAGCCTCGTGGTCGCGGCGCCCGCGCACTCCTCCGCCCGCCCGGCGGCCGTGGCCGTGAGCGCCGCGCGCACGACGCCGAGCACACGCTCCTTCACCGTCCGAGTGAACGCCCGAGCGGCGCGAGTCGTGGTGTGCGACGTCGAGCCGTTCTGGTGCGCCCCCGCCTCGCGCGCCGGAAGGCGCACCTGGACCGCCGTGCTCCCCACGGGCCCGCTCCCGAGCAGCGGCCCGTCCGACGCGACCGGCCTCCGCGGCCCGGCCCCGCCGGGGCCGGTCGCCGGCGCGAACCCGACCTTCCGCATCGAGGTCTTGGCCACCGGCCGGGCCGGCGTCGTCAAGCGCCGGTCCTTCCGCGGCACATACCGGGCCGCCCTCCCCGGCTGACGCCGCCCGATAACCGCGCCGAACCGTTTCGGACTCGGGTGCGTATACCGGCTTTGGTCTGACAATTACCACCAGATCTAGGAGCCAAAGCTGATCATCCCGCCCTCTTTGTCAGACAAAGCTGGTAGAATCCGAAACCGCCATGTCCGCCCTGCGATCGTCCACCGCGACGTTGCGAGCGCTTGAGGGCGATATGCCGCTCACGACCGAGGTCATAGGGCGCGCCGCGGAGCTGGAGGCGGCCGACAGGTTCCTCGACGCCCTGGCCGACGGGCCCGCCGCGCTGGTGTTCGAGGGCGATCCCGGCATCGGCAAGACGACCCTCCTGCGCGCGACGGAGGCGATGGCGCGCCGGCGCGGCATGCGGGTGGTGTCGTGCGTGGCGAGCGCATCCGAGACGCCCCTCTCATACAGCGCGCTCGCGGACCTGTTCGAGGGAAGCGTCGCGCTCGGGCCGCTGCCGCCGGCCCAGAGCCGGGCGCTGAACGGCGCCCTGAGCCGCGACGGCGGCGACCTGACCGACGCCGACCCGCGCGCGGTCGCGACCGCCGTTCTCTCGGTGCTCCAGCGGCCGGACCGGGAGCCGCTCGTGGTCGTGATCGACGATCTGCAGTCGCTCGATCGCGCCACCGCGCAGGTACTGGAGTTCTGCGCGCGGCGCGTGACCGGCCCGGTCGGGCTCGCCACGTCGCGACGGCCCGCCACCGGCCGCGACGCCGCCCGCCTCGACCTGCGGCTGCGCGAACCCGAGCGGCTCGCGCTACGGCGCCTCGCGCCGCTCGACCTCGCCACGCTGCGGCAGGTCCTGCGCCGCCGGAGCCGGCGGCCTCTTGCGAGGAGGACGGTCGAGCGGATCCACGACGCCTCCGGGGGCAACCCCTTCTACGCGCTCGAGCTCGCGCGCGCGGTCCACCCGGAGGCCCCGGCGCCGTCCGCGCTGCCGCTCTCCACGACGCTCCAGGAGATCGTGGACGGCCGCCTGGCCGGTCTCGGCGCCGACCTCGAGCAGGCCCTCCTGGCCGTCGCGGCGCTGGCCGCGCCGACCGTGGAGCTGCTCGTGCAGGCGCTCGGCCCCGGCGCCGAGGTGCTACTCGAGGACGCCGAGCACCGCGGCATACTCGAGCGGGCCGGCCGCCGCCTCGCCTTCACCCACCCCCTGCTCTCGAACGGGGTGCTCGCGCGCGCGTCGTCCGAGGAGCGCCGCGCGATGCACGCGCGGCTCAGCTCCGTCGTGCCGGACCTCGAGGAGCGGGCGCGTCACCTGGCGCACGCGAGGGTGTTGCCGGACGCGTTGTCGGCCCTTGACGAGGCCGCCCACTACGTCCGCGCGCGCGGGGCGCCCGCGGCGGCCGCCGAGCTGCTCGACCTGGCGCTGGGCCTCGGCGGCGGCCACGAGCTGCGCGTGCGCGCGGCCGAGCACCATCTCGACGCCGGCGACGCCGCCCGCGCCCAGGAGCTGCTCGACGAGGCGGTCCCGACCCTTCCGAGCGGCGCCGCGCGGGCGCGCGCGCTCCTGCTTCTCGCCGAGATCCGCTACCAGGACGACAGCTACCCCGAGGCCCGCGCCCTGCTCGAGGAGGCGCGCGTGCAGGAGGGCGTGGACCAGCGGCTGCGGGTGATGATCGACCTCCGCCTGGGGTTCGTCCTGTCCAACCTCGGATGCATCGCGGCGGCCGAGGGCCCGGCGCGCTCCGCCCTCGCGGGCGCCGCCGCGCTCGGCAACGACGCCCTGCGGGCCGAGGCGCTGGCGCTCTCCGCCGGCGTGGACTTCGCCCTCGGCCTCGGCGTCCGGGATGCCCCGCTCGGCCACGCGCTCGACCTCGAGAGCCCCGACGTGCGCACCACCAGCGTGCTGCGTCCGTCGCTGGTCGCCGCCCAGCTCTACCTCTGGGCCGCGCGCCTCGACGACTCGCGCGAGCTGCTCGCCGAGCTCCGCCGTCGTCACGCCGAGCGCGGCGAGGACTTCGAGCTCGCGTGGGTCTGCTACGGGCTCGCCTGGCTGGAGGGGCTCGGCGGCGACCTCGCCGCGGCGAGCGCCGCCGCGGACGAGGCCCACGAGCGGCTCGTCCAGCTCGGCACCCGCCACGGCCGCGCGCTCGGCCTGGCCGCCCGCGCCTCCGTGGACGCCTACAGCGGCCGCGTCTACGAGGCGCGGCAGCGAGCGAGCGAGGCGATCGCGCTGTTCGAGCGCGGCGGCTGGCACACCGCGTCGTGGCGGCCGCTCGCCACGCTCGGGTTCCTCGATCTGTCGGTCGGCGACTACGGCGCCGCCGCCGAGAAGCTCGGGCCCGTCGCGCTCGAGGCGGTGGCCGGCGGCCTGGCGGCGCCCGTCACCTGGGGCGGGTCGCTGTCCTACTCCGACGCCGCCGAGGCGCTCGTCGGGGTCGGCCGGCTCGAGCAGGCGGAGAGGCTGATCGCCGTGCTCGAGCGGCGCGGCAGCGCCCCGAGCGGAGCATGGCCGCGCGGCCAGGGCGCGCGCTGCCGCGGGCTGCTGCTCGCCGCCCGCGGAGAGCTGCCCGCGGCAGAGCAGATGCTGCAGCGCGGCATCGCCGCCCACGCCGGCGTGCCGATCCCGATGGAGCGCGCGCGGGGACTGCTGGCGCTCGGGCGCGTGCAGCGGCGCCGCCGCAAGCGGCTCGCCGCGAACGCCACCCTCACGCACGCGCTGGCGATCTTCGAGGCGATCGGGTCGCCGCTGTGGGCCGACCAGGCCCGCGCCGAGCTCGCGCGGATCACGCTCCCGCCCGGCGGGCCGAACGGCCTGACGGCGTCGGAGGAGCGCGTGGCGCGCCTGGCGGCGTCCGGCCTGACGAACCGCGAGGTCGCCCAGCGCGTGCACCTCAGCACGAGGACCGTCGAGCTGCGCCTGCGCCGCGCCTACCGCAAGCTGGGGATCAGCTCGCGCGCCGAGCTCGGAGCGCACATGGCGCTCCACGCCGCGTCGCATGATGAGTCCAGCCACGCCGCGTAGTCAGGCGCCGGCACCGGCCGAGCTCTCGGTGTGGGAGTCGATCCACGGCCGCGACGACGACCTGCGCGCGATCGACCGCCTCCTCGAGCGGCTCGGCGCCGGTCCCGCGCTGCTCGCCTTCCAGGGCGACGCCGGCATCGGCAAGACGACCCTCATCCGCGCGGCCGCCGAGCGCGCCCGCGACCGCGGGCTGCTCGTGCTCACCTGCGTCGGGGCGGTCGCGGAGACGCGTCTGTCCTACGTCGCGCTCGCGGACCTCTTCGTCGACGTGGACGACGAGGTGTTCGAGGGGCTGTCGGCCCGGCGCCGCGAGGCGCTCGACGCCGCCCTGCTCCGCACCGGCGCCAGCCCGGCCGAGGCGGACCCGAGCTGCGTGGCCGCCGGCGCGCTGTCGGTGCTCGAGACCCTCGCCGAGGAGCGGCCGGTGGTCGTCGCGATCGACGACCTGCAGTGGCTGGACCGCTCGAGCGCGCGCGTGATCGGCTTCTGCGCGCGCCGCCTCGGCGGAAGGGTCGGTCTGCTGTACACGGAGCGCACGGGCGACGAGGGCGCGGCGGCCCCGCGGCTCGCCGAGCCCGAGGCGGCCGAGGTGCGCCGCCTCGAGGCGTTGGAGTGGGACGCGCTCACGTCACTCGTGCGCAGCCGCGCGGGCCGCGCGCCCAGCCCGCGCGTGCTGGCGCGGGTGGTCGAGACGGCCGGCGGCAACCCGCTCTACGCGCTCGAGCTGCTGCGCGCGCTGCCGCGCACCGCCCGCCCGCGGGCACAGCTCGCCCTGCCGCCGACGCTCGAGGAGGTGGTCACAACCCACCTCGCCGGTCTCGGAGCGGACGTCGACGAGCTCGTGCTCGCCACGGCGGCGGTCGCCGACCCGACGGTCGGGCTGCTCACGCGCGCCGTCGGCACGAGCGCGCCGGACCTGGTCGCGCGCGCCGAGGCCCAGGGTGTGCTGACCCGCAGCGGCGACCGCGTTCGCTTCACGCACCCGCTGCTCGCCGAGGGCGCCCTCGCGCGCACGCCGGCGCCGCGCCTGCGCGCGATGCACCGGCGGCTCAGCGCCGTGGTCAGCGACGTGGAGGACCGCGCGCGGCACCTGGCACTGGCGGAGATGCCGACCGAGGCGCTGCCGGCGCTCGACGAGGCCGCGCGCCGCACGCGGGCCCGGGGCGCGCCCGCCGCGGCCGCCGACCTGCTGGAGCTGGCCCTCGAGCTGGGCGGCGACCACTCGCTCAAGGTGCGGGCGGCGGAGCACCACCTCGACGCCGGCGACGTGCGGCGCGCCGAGTCCCTGCTCGAGGTGGCGACCGCGGAGCTCATGGCGGGCGAGGAGCGCGCTCGGGCGCTCGTCCTACTGGCCGAGATCCGCACGCGCGCGGACAGCTTCGCGGAGGCCCGCGCGCTGCTCGAGGAGGCCCGCGCCGAGGCCGCGGCGGACTCCGCGCTCCAGGTCGTCTGCGGGCTGCACCTCACGTTCGTCCTCTTCAGCCTCGACCAGCGCTCGGAGGCCGCGGCGATGGCCCAGTCGGTGCTCGCACCGGCCGAACGCCTCGGGGTACCGGGGCTCCTCGCGCAGGCGCTCGGGGCCGTGGTCACGGCGGACTTCGCGGTCGGTCGAGGCGTGGACGAGGAGCGCCTCCAGCGCTCGCTCGAGCTCGAGGACCCGTCGCTGCGGACGGCGGTCGTCGTCCGCCCCACGCTGATGGCGTCGTTCGTGCTCGGGTTCTCGGGGCGGCTCGACCAGGCCGTCGCGCTGCTCGAGCAGCTGCGCGGCGAGTACGAGGAGCGCGGCGAGGAGCACGACCTGGCGTGGGTCTGCTCGCGGCTCGTCTGGTTCGAGTGCTGGCGCGGCAACCTCGAGGCCGCCGCGCGGGTCGCGGCCGAGGCCGAGGAGAAGCTGCTCGCGCTGGAGACGCCGGTCGGCCGCATGCTGGCGCTGACCGCCCGCGCCCAGGTCGAGGCGTACGCGGGGCGGGCGGACGGCGCGCGGCAGGTGGCCGAGCAGGCGCTCGCGCTGGCGGAGGAGACCGGCTGGAAGGCCGCCGTCGCGTGGCAGCAGACGACGCTCGGCTTCCTGGAGCTGTCGCTCGGCAACCCCGACGCGGCCGCCGAGCGGCTGACCCCGTTCGTGGCCTCCGCGATCGCCTGCGGCCTGCCCGAGCCCGCGGCCGACGGGGCCCTCGTCCACGGCGACGCGGCGGAGGCGCTCATCCTGATCGGGCGCGTGTCACTGGCGGAGCCGCTCGTCGCGCTGCTCGAGGGCCGCGGCGCCGCGCTCGACCGCACATGGGCGATCGCGGTCGGTGCGCGCTGCAGGGCGCTGATCCTCGCCGCCGAGGGCGACGGCGCCGGCGCCGAGCGCGTGCTGCGGCGCGCGCTCGACGCGCACGACCGGCTGCCGATGCCGATCGAGCGCGGCCGCACGCTGCTCGCGCTCGGGCGAGTGCAGCGGCGGATCCGCAAGCGCCGGGCCGCCAAGCGCACGCTGGAGGAGGCGCGCGCGATCTTCGAGCGGGTCGGCGCCCCGCTGTGGGCGGAGCAGGCCGCCGGCGAGCTGGCGTCGCTCGGGCTGCGCGCCGGACCGCGCGGCAGCCTGACGCCGTCGGAGGAGCGGGTCGCGCGGATGGCCGCCTCAGGCATGACGAACGGGCAGATCGCGAACGGGCTGCAGATCAGCCCGCGGACGGTGGAGGCGCACCTCGGCCGCGTGTACCGGAAGCTCGAGATCCGCTCGCGCGCCGAGTTGGGCGCGCGGATGGCCGAGGCCTAGCGGCCGCCACAATCCGCGCATGGGGCCGGACCTCGTCGCCAGGCTGCGCGCGGCCGGATGCGTGTTCGCGGAGGACGAGGCGCGCCTGCTCCTCGCCGAGGCGCGCGGTCCGGCCGACCTCGAGGAGCTGGTCGAGCGGCGCGCCTCGGGGCTCCCGCTCGAGCACGTGCTGGGCTGGGCGGAGTTCTGCGGGATCCGCGTGGCCGTGGACCCCGGCGTGTTCGTCCCGCGGCCCCGCACCGAGCTGCTCGTCCGCGAGGCCGCGTCGCTGGCAGCGTCCGGCGACGTCGTCGTCGACATGTGCTGCGGGTGCGGCGCCGTGGGCGCCGCGCTGGCGGCGGCGGCCCCGCTGGACCTGCACGCGGTGGACGTCGATCCGGCCGCCCTGCGCTGCGCGCGCCGCAACCTCGCCGGCGGCCACGTGTACGAGGGCGACCTCTACGAGCCGCTGCCGCAGGCGCTGCGCGGGCGGGTCGACGTGCTGGTCGCCAACGCGCCCTACGTGCCGACGGAGGCGATCGGGTCGATGCCCTCCGAGGCCCGGCTGCACGAGCCGCGGGCGGCGCTCGACGGCGGCCCCGACGGGCTGGACGTGGTGCGGCGCGTGGCCGCGCCGGCGCGGTCGTGGCTGGCGCCCGGCGGATCGCTGCTGGTGGAGACGAGTGTGGACCAGGCGCCGAGCGCCTCCGAGGCGTTCGCGCGCGCCGGCCTCAAGCCGCGCGTGACGGCCTCGGACGAGCTCGACGTCGCGGTGGTGATCGGCGCCGCGACGTAGCCCGTCACATTTCGGTCCGCTGGCGCGTCTCCATCGTGATACCCAATTCACGCAAGGAGACCGATTCACATGGAACGCAAGTGGTGGACCCTCATCGCGGTCTCGGTGGCCACCTTCATGCTGCTGCTCGACATCACCGTCGTGAACGTGGCCCTACCCTCGATCCGCGAGGACCTCGACGCCAGCTTCACCGACCTGCAGCGGGTCGTGGACGCCTACGCCCTGACGCTCGCCGCGCTCGTGCTCACCGCCGGCTCGCTCGCCGACCGGCTCGGTCGCCGGCGCCTGTTCGGCGTCGGGCTGACGGTGTTCACGGCCGCCTCGCTGCTCTGCGGCCTGGCCCCCGACCCGACATTCCTCAACCTGTCCCGTGCCGTCCAGGGCATCGGCGGGGCGATCATGTTCGCCGTCTCGCTGGCGCTGATCGCGCAGGAGTTCAGCGCCGGGCGTGAGCGAGGCACGGCGCTCGGGATCTACGGCGCCTCGATCGGCGGGGCCGTGGCCGTCGGCCCGCTCATCGGCGGAGCTCTCACCGACTCACTCGGCTGGGAATCGATCTTCTTCATCAACGTGCCGGTCGGGCTGGCCGCGCTCGCGATCACCTACACCAGGCTGCGCGAGAGCCGCGACCCGAACGCGACCCGCATCGACTGGGCGGGCGTCGCGACCTTCAGCGGCGCGCTGGTGCTCCTGGTGCTCGCGCTCGTCCGCGGCAACGACGAGGGCTGGGGCAGTACGCTGATCATCGCGCTGTTCGCCGGCGCCGGGGCGCTGCTCGCCGCCTTCATCGCGATCGAGAGCCGCGTGCGCGAGCCCATGCTGCCGCTCGGGATGTTCAAGCTGCGCGCCTTCACGGGCATCCAGCTCGCGGCGTTCGCGATCTCGAGCTCGCTCTTCGCGGCGTTCCTCTACCTGTCGCTGTACCTCCAGAACTACCTCGGCCTGTCGCCGTTCGACGCCGGCGTGCGGTACCTGCCGCTCACGCTGGCGGCCTTCGTCGCGGCCCCGATCGCCGGCGCGATGCTGTCGCGCGTGCAGGCGCGCCTGATGCTGAGCCTCGGGCTCGTCGGCGTCGGCGTGGGCCTGCTCCTCATGAGCGGCATCGGCGCCGGCTCGGAGTGGACGACGCTGCTCGGCGGCTTCCTCGTCGCGGGCGTGGCGGTCGGCGTGCTCAACCCGGTGATCGCGGACGTGGCCGTCAGCGTCGTCCCGAAGGAGCGCAGCGGGATGGCCGCGGGCATCAACAACACGTTCCGCCAGGTCGGCGTGGCCGTCGGCATCGCCGTGTGGGGCGCGATCTTCGTCGGCCGCGGCGCCGACAAGGTCGCCGAGCTCACCGCCGGCACGCCCGCCGCCTCCGGCGACCGTCCGCGCCAGCTCGTTGAGGCCGCCTCGTCGGGCAGCCTGCACCAGGCGCTCGGGGCGGTTCCGCCGGCGGCGCGCGAGAACGTGTCGCACGCGGCCCGCGAGGGCTTCCTGGCCGGGCTCAACGACGTGCTGACGCTGGGCGCCTTCGTCAGCCTGGCCGGCGCCGCGCTGGCGCTCTGGCTCGTGCGCGAGCGCGAGCTCGAGCGCCAGCCGGCCGAGTCGCAGGGCGACCCGGAGGCCGTGGCCCTCGCCGCGTAGAGCAGGACCAGATTCGGCCGGAATCCGGCCCACTCCCGCGGCGGATCGCTACGTTGAGCCGCCGCGGGAGCCGGACGCCCCCGCTCGGCGCTGGTCAAACGACACGGAGGTTCGGGGTGGTTCGGCTGTTCCCTTTTGCTCTCGCGATCGCGGTTTCGGCCGTGCTGGCCCCGGTGGCCAGCGCCTCTACCGTCGGCGTTGAAAGCGGCGTGATCGTCTACCGCGCGGCCGCGGGCGAGTCGAACTCGGTCAGCGTCGACCCTGGCCCGAGCGCCGGCAAGGTGGAGATCACGGACTCCGGGTTCCCGGGCTCGATCACCCCCGGCTCCGGCTGCACGGCCGGCGTGTTCGAGTCGGAGGCCGTCTGCCAGGTCGGTGCGGGCGGCATCCGGATCGAGCTCGGCAACGAGGGGGACAGCCTCCATGTGAACGACGACCTGGGCTCGTTTCCGATCAGCGCGGACCTCGGCGACGAGCTCGACACGTACGTCGGCCCGTCGAGCGGCACCACGCCGCCGACCGTCCAGGGCGGGACCGGCAACGACGACCTGGTCGGCGGCGCCCTCGCGGACGTGCTCCACGGCGGACCCGGCAACGACACCCTGAACGGCCGCGGCGGGGCGGACAAGGTCTACGGTGACGACGGCGACGACAGCATGAACGGCGACGCCAACGGGCCCGCGGCGGCCGACGTGATCGACGGCGGCGGAGGCTACGACTACATCACGGACGAGTGGGGCGAGGACGCCGCCTCGCCGGCAGCGATCGACGTCTCCGTGGACGGCGCCGCCAACGACGGCAGTGCCGGCGAGCGCGACAACGTCGTGGGCGTCGAGCGGATCTGGGTCGCGAACCCCGGCAGGGTCGCCGGCAGCTCTGGCCCCGACGACATCTACGTCTACCCGGCTTCCGGCTCCTCGACGGTGCTGGGCATGGCTGGCAACGACATGGTGAAGGGCGGCGATTCCGCCGAGACCGTCGACGGCGGCAGCGGCGCGGACAAGGTGGTCGGCGGCCGCGGCGACGACGTGGTCGTCGGCGGGCCCGGCCCCGACACCCTGTACGGGGACAACGACGCCGGCGGCTGCGGTCCGATCATCTGCGCGATCCAGATCGGCAACGACACGATCCGCGCCCGCGACGGCGAGCGCGACTCGATCGACTGCGGCGTGGGGAGCGACACCGCGGTGGTCGATGCCGTGGACGTGGTGGCGAACTGCGAGCAGGTGGACCGCGGCGCGGCCGGCGGCGGAGGAGGAGGAGCCGGCGGCGGTGGCGGCGGCGGCGGCCGCCTGGCGCTGACCCTGCCGAAGAAGCCGAGCCTGCGCTCGCTCGCGGGCGGCGGCGTGCGAATCGGGGTCGCGTGCACCGCCAGGTGCTCCGTGAAGCTGAAGGTCACGGCCGCCAAGGCGCTCGCGCGCAAGCTGCGGGCCGGCAAGTCGCGCGTCGTCGCGACCGGCTCCGGCAAGCGCTCATCGGCGGGCAAGCTGAACGTCCGCCTCACCGTTCCATCGAAGCTGCGCGCGCGGCTGCGGCGGCTCGGCTCGGCAAGGCTCACGCTCGAGGTCGCGGTGACGCAGGGCGGCTCGAAGAGCGTCGTCAAGAAGGCGCTGAAGCTGAAGCGGTAGCGGGGCCGCCCAGTGGGGCGCCCGCTCCGCCCGGGCCCCCGCGCGGCCGAAATCGGACGTTTACGTTAAGATCAAGGTGAATGTCCCGTCCGACCGCCACCGCCACCCGCACCTGGCGCCGCCGCGTCCACTCGGACGATCCGCACTACAAGTGGTGGGCGCTCTCGTGCACGAGCGTCGGGATGCTGCTCGCGGCGACCAACTCCGGCACGCTGATCATCGCCCTCCCCGATCTCGAGCGGGCCATGAACACGAGCCTGCTCGAGCTCGTCTGGGTGATCCTCGCGTACATGATCGCCTCCACCGTGCTCGTCCTCACCGCGGGCCGGCTGTCCGACCTCTTCGGCCGCAAGCGCGCGTACGTGGGCGGCTTCGTCGCGTTCTCGCTCGCGTCGCTCGGCGCCGGGTTCGCGGCCGACGGCACCCAGCTGATCCTCTGGCGGGTCGTGCAGGGGGTCGCGGCGGCGTTCCTGTTCGCGAACGCGGCGGCGATCGTCACCGACGCGTTCCCCAGGCGTCAGCTCGGCCTCGCGATGGGAACGAACACGATGGTGGCGGCGATCGGCCTCGTGCTCGGCCCGGTGCTCGGCGGCGCGCTCGTCTCGATCTCCTGGCAGTGGGTGTTCTGGTTCAACGTGCCGCTCGGCCTCGCCGCCGCGGCCTGGGGCGCGTACGCGCTGCACGAGCTCGTCACCCCCGACTCCGTCCGCGGGCTCGACATACCCGGCGTGACCACCTTCGTGGCCGGGCTGACCGGCCTGGTCCTGGCGGTGTCGAAGGGTGGCATCTCGGGCTGGAACGACCCGGTCGTGATCGGCGGACTGATCGCCGCCGCCGTGCTCCTGCCGGCGTTCGTCCTGATCGAGCGCCACGCGCGCGCGCCGATGCTCGACCTCACGATCTTCCGCAACCGGATGTTCGCCGCCGCCACGGCCGCGGCGTTCATCAACGGGCTGTCGCGCTTCGCGCTCCTGTTCGTGTTCGTCTTCTACTTCCAGGGCGTCAAGGGCGACGATCCCGTCCTCGCGGGAATCAAGCTCGCGCCGATGGCGATCGGGATGCTCGTGGCCTCGCCGCTCGCGGGCATGTGGTCGGACCGCCGCGGCTCGCGCGCGCTGGCCGCGGCGGGCATGGTGGTCTCGGCCGTCGGGCTCGCGCTGATGACGACGCTCGACGTCGACAGCCCCTACTGGCAGAGCACGCTCTGGCTGCTGCTGGTGGGCGTGGGCTCCGGCATGTTCAACTCGCCGAACACGGCCGCGATGATGGGCACGGTGCCGGTCCACCGGCGCGGCATCGCCGCGGGGGCGCGGATGATGCTGCAGAACACGGGCGCCGTGCTGTCGATCGCGTTCGTGATGGCGATCGTCACGTCGGCGGTGCCGAAGGACGTGCTCCTGCAGATCTTCTCCGGGCTCGCCTCGAGCCTCTCGGAGCAGCGCCTCGACCCGTTCATCCACAACATGCACACGGCGCTCTGGGTGCTGGCCGCGACGTCGCTCGTCGGCGCCGGCGTGTCGCTCTTGCGGCCGCCGCACGGCGGCGAGGCGGTGGAGGTCGCGTCACCGCCGCCGGCGCGCGCGCAGCTCGCGACCAGCGAGGCGGCGTCGTGAGCGACCGCACCCTGCGCATCGGCGAGGTGGCCGCGCGGACGGGCACGACCACGCGGACGATCCGCTACTACGAGGAGATCGGCCTCCTACCCGCCTCCAAGCGGCCGTCGGGCGCGCACCGCGTCTACGACGAGTCGGACGTCGAGCGCCTCCAGGAGGTGCTGCGGCTGAAGGATCTGCTCGGCGTCTCGCTCGACGAGCTGCGGGAGCTGGTGGCCGCGGAGCGCGCCAGGGCGGCGCTGCGGAGCGAGTGGCACACGGGCTCCGCGAGCACGGCCCGGCAGCGGGAGATCCTCCACGAGGGGCTCGGGTACCTGGACCGACAGCTCGAGCTCGTGGTGCGCCGCCGCGAGGAGATCACCCGGCTCGCTGACGAGATCGAGGAGAAGCGCCAGAGGATGCGCGCGCGGCTCGCGGAGCTGGAGCGAGCGGCGCCGGCCGGCGCGGGCTGAGCCCTCGGCCTACGCGGGCGCGCGGATCCCGTCGAGCACCGTGTCGACGACGGCGGCCACGAAGCGCCCGCCGAGCGGATCGCCGGCCAGGTAGCGGGCGAAGAACGCGCCGACCATCGCGGCCACCGCCACCTCGAGGTTGACGTCGGGACGCACGTCGCCGCGGTCGCGGGCGGCCTCGAGCAGAGCGCGCAGCTCGCGCCGGCGCGGGCGCACGAGCCGCTCCCGGAACAGCGCGAGCAGCTCAGGCGTCTCGTGCTCCTCGGCCAGCACCGTGCCGAGGGTCGCCGTCCCGTAGGGCCGCTCGAGCCCGGAGCGCAGGAGCTTCATGTGGGCGATCAGGTCGGCCCTGAGGTCGCCCGTGGGCACGGGCCGCGGATCCACGCGCATCGACGCGATCGCGGCCGTGGCGAGCTCGGCCTTGCTCGGGTGGCGGAGGTAGATCGTGGGCTTGCTGACGCCGGCGCGAGCGGCGACCGCGTCAATCGACATGCGGCCGTAGCCGCGCTCGGCGAGCTCGGCGCGAGCGGCGGCGAGGATGGCCTCGTCGACGGCGGGCGAGCGGGGACGGCCGACCCCCGTGCGCGCCGGCGGGCGCACGCGGCTCGCCGGTCGAATTACTTTACTATCCCGTTTAGTATCCTTTCTCACCGACTCCATCCAAGCGCACCCGGCACCAGAGCGCAACCCGACCAGCCGCAGACATGACTCCACCAACTCTCTACGAATGGGCCGGAGGCGCCGAGGCGCTCGACCGGCTCACCACCCTCTTCTACCGCCGCGTGCGTGCCGACCCGGTCCTCGCGCCGGTGTTCGCGAACCTGCCGGAGGACCACCCGCACCACGTGGCGCTGTGGCTCGGGGAGGTCTTCGGCGGACCGCCGGTGTACACGGAGGAGCACGGCGGCTATCCGCACATGCTCGAGAAGCACCTCGGCGTGGGGATCACCGAGGAGCAGCGCGCCCGCTGGGTGCAGCTGATCACGCCGGCCGCCGACGAGGCCACGCTGCCTGCGGACCCGGAGTTCCGCTCGGCCCTGATGGCCTACGTCGAGTGGGGCACGCGGATCGCGCTCGCGAACTCTCAGCCCGGCGCGACCCCTCCGCGGCATGCCCCTGTGCCGCGCTGGGGCTGGGGCGAGGCGCCGCCGTACGAGGGCGACTGACCGGAGCTGGGAAGATCCCGTCATGGCATCCGACGCAGAGCTCGCCGAGGACCGGTTCTTCGAGGCCCTCGCCGCCGCCGACGCCGACCGGCTCGAGGAGCTGCTCGCCGACGACTTCCTGATCGTCGACGTCATGAGCGGCGGAGTGGCGGACCGGCTGGCGCTCGTCGGAGCGCTGCGCGACCGGGTCATCGTCTTCGACCGCGTCGACGTGGTCGAGCGCGCCACCCGGCTCTACGGCGAGACCGCGGTGATCGTCGGGCGCACCGAGATGGCGGGCTCGTTCCAGGGCGAGGGCTTCACCACCGCGAGCCGCTACACGCACGTCCTCGTTCACGGCGACGACGGCGGCTGGCGGCTCGCGAGCGCCCAGGGCACCCCGATCGCCGACGGGTAGGCCGGCCGCACGCCCCTTTGCCGCGGGCGGCGGTGTCTATGCAGCTGCACCCACCCGAAGGACGGAGCGAGACCGATGCCCGACAACCGTGCGAAGCCCCATACCAGGATCGTGGCCACCGATGACGGCGGTTCCACGTTCGAGGACAGCAGGCTCGACCTCGCCGCGCAGCACGTCGCATCGGGAACGCCGCCGATGCTCGTGGCGGGCGTGCCGTCGTCCGACGGGGTCATGTTCCTGCGCAGCCTCGGGTTCAGCAGCGAGCCGCACCCCGTGCCACGGGAGCAGTGGCTGCTGATGCTGCGCGGCACCATCGAGGTGGAGGTCACCGACGGCAGCCGCCGCCAGTTCACCCCCGGCGACGTCATCCATGTCGCGGACACCACCGGACGCGGTCACGTGAGCACGGCTATCGGCGAGCCGCCGTTCGAGTGCCTGCTGATCCCGGTGGCCGGCTGACGAGCTATACCGAGTGGTCGTGGATTCAGACGCCCTGCTGACGCGCGCCGCACTCGGCGACGAGGACTCCTTCCGACAGCTCGCCGCGCCGTTTCGGCGGGAGCTCCACCTGCACTGCTATCGAATGCTCGGCTCGCTGCAGGACGCCGAGGACGTGCTCCAGGAGACGCTGCTCGCGGCGTGGCGCGGCCTCGATCGCTTCGAGGGCCGTGCATCCGTGCGCAGCTGGCTCTACCGGATCGCCACAAACCGCTGCCTGAACGCGCTCCGCGACGCCCGCCGGCGGCCACAGGCGGCCAAGCGGTTCGACTTCCCCCTTCCGCCGCCGACGCGCGGCGCCGAGCCGAGCAGGCTCGAGCCCTATCCGGACGCCCTGCTCGAAGGTGTGGTCGACACCGGCCCCACCCCTGACATTCGCTACGAGACGAAGGAGACCGTGCAGCTCGCGTTCATCGAGGCGCTCCAGCGGCTGCCGCCGCGGGAGCGGGCGGCGCTCGTGCTCCGCGACGTGCTCGGCTTTCCGGCTCGCGAGGCGGCGGCGATGCTCGGGGCCAGCGAGGACTCGGTGAAGAGCGCCCTCAAGCGCGCCCGCGCGAGGATCGAGCAACTGCGGCACGACGGCGATCCGCCGCCCGCCGCCGGTTCGCCCGGCGAGCGCGAGCTCGCGCGCCGGTTCGCGGAGGCGTTCGAGGCAAACGACGTGGAGGGCATCGTCGAGCTGCTCACGGACGACGCATGGGTGACGATGCCCCCGGAAGCGCTCGAGTACCACGGCCGAGAGGCGATCCGCGCCTTCTTCAGCGCAGGCTGGCACCGGCCCGGCGCCGGACGCAACCGGCTCCTGCCGGCGCACGCCAACGGGCAGCCGGCGTTCGGGTGTTACCGCCGCGACCCCGAGACCGGGATCGCGAACGGCGCCGGCCTGATCGTGCTCACGCTCGAGGGCGACCGCATCTCCGCCGTGACGCGCTTCCACGATCCGGGCCTCATGCACGCGTTCGGGCTCCCCGAGAACGTGCCCGACCGCTAGGTCGGAGCGCTGTCAGGCCGCGCTCAGACGGCCGGCGCGGGCCGCCTGCAGCGCGCCCGCGACCGCAATTGGGCCTGCGGCCCGGACAAAGGGGGTTAGACCTCATTTGCAGGGGTAGTCGGACCGGGACAGACGTTCGACCGGAGGACTTTTATGGCGACCGGCAGCAACTCAGGGAAGAGCCGACAGGGAAGCAAGGCCAAGAGCTCGTCCCGCTCGCGCAGCGGGCAGGGCGGGAAGAGCAAGTCGGGCTCGTCCGCCAAGCCGAAGACGCGCGCGGCGGCAGCTTCGCGGCCGGCCGCGAGGGCGTCGCGGTCGCAGGGCTCGCGTGGTTCATCGAGCTCCGGGCGCTCGACGCGCTCGGGTAGCTCCGGAAGCTCGCGTAGCTCTGGCAGCTCCGGCAGCTCGCGTAGGTCCGGCAGCTCCCGTAGCTCAAGCTCGGGCAGCTCAGGAAGCGCACGGAGCTCCGCGGCCTCGCGCCGTTCCGCCCCGGCCGCGAGCTCACGCTCGCGGCCGCAGTCGCAGTCGCAGTCGCAGTCGAGCAACGGCTCCGGCCCGCTCGCGGACGCGCGCAACGTGGCTTCGCGTGCCGTGGACGCCGCGAAGGGCCCGGCGCTGGCGCTGGGCGCCGCGGCGGCCGGCTTCGCCGGAGGGGCGGTGCTGATGAAGCGCCGGCGCACCAGGCGGATCCTCGGCATCAAGGTGCCACGACAGCTCCCGATGCCATCGCTGAACGGCGGCTCCGTCGTGAAGCAGGTGGCGAAGGCCAGCAAGAAGGCCGGCAAGACCGGTCAGGACGTGAGCAAGGACCTGGAGCGGCTGAGCGTGCAGGCGGAGCGGATCGGCAAGGTCCTCGACTGAGGCCCCGCCGGCGGCGGCACAACATCCTCGACCGCACGCTCACCACGCTCGACGAGAACCCACAGGTGGTCGAGAAGCTGCTCGAGACGGCCGACAACGCCGTCGGCGATGCCGGGGACATCGGTCAGCAGGCGACGAAGCCGGGCGGTTCGGTCAGCGAGCTGACGAGCGGCCTCGGCGACACGCTCTCCGACCTCGCCGACAAGGCGAACCCGAAGAAGCTCTTGGGCAGCGGCAACGGCTCGTCGGGCGGCGGCGGTGGCAGCAGGTCGGCATCGTCGAACGGCTCCGGCACGGTCAAGGCGGCGATCACGGCCGGCGCCGCGGGCGCGGCCGGCCTCGCCGGCGCGGCGCTGCTCGGCCGGCGCAAGCAGGGCCCGTTCCAGGGCAAGAGCGCGCTCGACAAGCTGCTGCCGTGAGCGAACCCCCGGACGAGCGGCCGCCGGATCTCGAGATCGGCGGCGGCTGGAGCGCGGAACGAGCCAAGTGGTCCCGCCAGGCAACCGTCCGCAAGGGACTCACCGGGCAGCCTGACACCGAAGAGCTGAACGAGAAAGAGGGCCTGCCCGACCGGCCGGCAAAGGGCCGCAGCCACCAGAACGTCGCGCGCCGCTGGCGGCTGTCCGCCTGGATCCGCGAGCGCTAGTCGGCGGCCGCGCGCCGGTCCAGAAACGAAGAGGGCGGCCGATGGCCGCCCTCTCCATTGTCGTTGCGTCTTGTGCTCAGCGCACCCGGAACGGGCCCTGGAACCTCAGGGACTTCGCCCGCTTCGCCTTGCGCGACTTCTTCGACTTCTTGGTCGCCTTGGCGCCCTGCGCCTGCGTGACCGGCGTCTTCGACCGGGCCAGGACCCAGACGGCGTGGGCGGCAGCGTCGCCCATCTCGTCGAGTGCCTGGTGGTTCAGGTTGAAGAACGTGTCGCACGCCGCGTGGTAGCAGGGGTCGTACTGCATCCCGGCGACACCGCCGAAGATGTCCTCCTGCTCGGGCGTCTTGATGCCCTCCGCGCCGGTGAAGATGCCGCCGGCGGGGACGCCCTGCGCGATGAACGGCCCGTAGTCCGAGCGCCCGTCGAAGGCGGTCGGCAACGTGGCCATTCCGTGCTTGTCGAAGTAGCGCAGGTAGAGCTTCTCGATCTGCCCGGAGCCGTTCGGCGCTCCGCCGGGCGGCGGGGCCGTGTCGGACGTGTCGCCGTCGTACACGAAGCGCACGTAGTTCGGCGACGCAAGCATGTCGTAGTCGAGGTTGGCCTCGATCTGGCTGATCTTGCCGCTGTCCACGAGCTGCTGGACGTACGCGGTCGATCCGACCAGGCCCTCCTCCTCGGCGTTCCACCACGCGAACCGGATGCGGTTACGCGGCTTCTGGTCGAGCTTCATGATCGCCTCGGCGGTGTCCAGCTGAGTCGAGGTGCCGGAGCCGTCGTCGTTGATGCCGGGCCCCGCCTCGACGGAGTCGGAGTGCGCTCCGACCACGATCGTGCGGTCCTTGTCGCCCGACGGCGTGTCGGCGATGACGTTGTTCAGCTCCACCGGGGTCGTCTTGGCGTTGACCACGACGTGCACCGTGACCGGGCCGCTCTGGGCCTGGTTGTACAGCTCCTCCCCGACGTCGTTGCTCGTCATGGCCGCCGGGATCGGCATGTTCTGAGGCGCCGTGATGAACAGCGGCTCCTCGCGGCCCTCGAAGCCGTCGTTGAAGATCAGCGCGGCCACCGCGCCTGCGTCGGCGGCGTTCTGATACTTCTGGGTGAACGGGCAGGTGCCGCGCTGGATCAGCGCGACGGAGCCCGCCGGCATGCCGTTGAAGTCGGCCGGGTCGCAGCCGCTGACCGACGTGCCGGCCCCACCCGGCGGCGGCACCACCGTGTTGCCCGCAACGAACACGTTCCCGGTCACGTCACCGGACGCCGAGAACTGGGACACGACGTAGTCGGTGTCCTCGGTCCAGGTCTTCGGGGCGGGGGTCGTCCGCTCGAGCGTCGACGGGCCCAGCTTCTCCCAGGTCGCGAAGTCGAACGGAACGAGGCTGACGCGGTAACCCGCGCGCCGCATGCGGTTGGCGATGTACTGGACGGTGGCGTCGTTGCCGGGGCTCCCGGCGAGACGCGTGTTGTCGTTCGCCAGAGCGATGTCCTGCAGTGCCCGCTCGTGCTCCAGGATCCCATCGACGGTCACCAGCTTGCGCAGCTGGCCTGTCTTGACCTTGTCGATGGCCGAAGCGGCGGGCGCGAGAATGAGCGCGGCGGCCACGACGAGCGCGACCGCTAACGGTGCTCTTTTCACCCTTCCTCCTTGATGCTTGGAATTCGGCCGGAGCCTTCTGGGCCCCGGCCACGGTCCCCTCGGCGGCAACGGGGGTCCTCCCGAAAGTCGCCGCGCGCTCGGTACCCCGGAGCAGGCCCGGCCAAACGGGCCGACATATCAATCTAGATTGATGTATTTTGCGACCAGTGATCGCCACGGCGGGACATGGCGAGAGCTCACCGCCGTGCTTTCTGCGGTTGGCGGCACATCCGTTGCGATGGCGGCTGTTGAGCGAGCTGGCGCGCAGCGACTGGCGCGTCGGCGAGCTCTGCGATCTGGCGGACCGGCGCCAGAGCCTGGTCTCCTACCACCTGCGCCAACTGCGCGAAGCGGGCCTCGTCTCGACGCGTCGCAGCGCCGCCGACGGCCGTGACGCCTACTACTCGCTCGACCTTGCCCGCTGCGGAGAGCTGCTGTCGCACGCCGGCGTCTCGCTGCACCCTGGGCTGGCGCCGACTCCTCGCCCCCGCGACAGGCGCCGCGCCCCGGTGGCCGACGTGCTGTTCCTGTGCACAGGCAACAGCGCCCGCTCGCAGATCGCCGAGGCACTCTGCGAGCGGCTGTCCGACGGCGCCGTGAGGGCGGCCAGCGCGGGCAGCCGGCCGAAGCCGCTGCATCCCAACGCCATTCGGGTGATGCGCGCGCGAGGCGTCGACATCGCCGAGCAGCGTTCCAAGCACCTCAGCGAGTTCGCCGGCCGGCGCTTCGACTACGTCATCAGCCTGTGTGATCGCGTGCGCGAGGTCTGCCCCGAGTTTCCGGGCGAACCACAGCTGATCCATTGGAGCATCCCCGACCCGGCGCGCGAGCCCGGAAGCGACGAGCAGACGCTGCCGCTGTTCGAGCGCACGGCCGCCGAGCTCTGCACTCGCATCGGATTTCTGATCGACGCGATCGAATCGACCACCACTCGGGAGGTGACCGCACGTGGCTGACGAGCTCGTGAACGTCCGCTACATGGTCGACGACGTGGAGAACGCCGTCGCCTTCTACACCACGCACTTCGGCTTCACGCTGCGCTCCAGCGCCGCGCCCGCGTTCGCGGACGTCGTGCGGGGCAACCTGCGGCTGCTGCTCAGTGGCCCCAGGAGCTCGGCGGGGCGGCCGATGCCCGACGGCCGGACCCCGCGGCCCGGAGGCTGGAACCGCATCCACTTCATCGTCGAGGACCTCGGGGCCGAGGTCGATCGGCTGCGCGCCGCCGGCCTGACGTTCCGCAACGACATCGTCGGCGGCCCCGGCGGCCGCCAGATCCTGCTGGAGGACCCCGCCGGCAACCCGATCGAGCTCTTCCAGCCGGCCGGCGGGTGAGAGCTGTGCCATCCGCCCCGATTCGCACCGACGTCCTGCTGCGCGGCGAGGAGACTGGTGGCCACGTGTCCGTGACGGAGATCGTGCTCGCGCCGCACACCGGCGGCCCCCCGCTGCACCTGCACGACTTCGACGAAGCCTTCTACGTGCTCGAGGGCGAGCTGATCTTCCAGGTCGGGCACACCCTCGCGACCAAGGGTGCGGGCGAGCTGTCGTTTGCCGCGCGCAACGTGGCCCACACGCTTGCCAACCACAGCGACGCCCCGGCGCACTACGTGCTCGTCTGCACGCCCGCGGGCTTCGAGCGCCACTGGGCGCGCACATCCGCCGAGGCAGCCGGAGTCGAGCCACCGCAGTGGGCGCGGCAGCCGATCCCCGAGGTCACCGTCGTCGGCCCGCAGATCGCCTCGCAGGCGTAAGACCAGGCGCGCTTGACGCGGACGCGATGCGGTGATTCGATCCCCGGCGTTCGCGCGCCTGGATCTGGGCCGGACGCGCGATTCGGTTTCTGTCCGTTGGGCCAGAGGGGGTTGCAGAATGGTGGGCGGTCTTCGCAAGGGACTCCTGGGAGCCGCCGTGCTGCTTGCGGTGCTGCTCTGCTCGGCGGGCTCCGCCCATGCGGTCGCGATCGAGCCGCCCTGGTGCGGCACGCCCGAGCCGGACGCCGCGGGAGCGCTGCCGGACGGCAGCAACGCGAGCGATCCGGTCGGAAGCTTCGCGCACATTCCGTACTACGCGATCGGCTGCACGCTCGATGCGATCAAGGCCGAGAGCATCGGGAACCGGATGTCGGTGCGCGTCTTCGGCCACTCGGCGCTCGGCCGGCAGATGTACCTGGTCACGATCAACGCGCTCGAGACCCACCAGCAACGACGCGAGTACAACCGCTGGTCGAAGCTGCGCAGGCGCGCGCTCGACGATCCGGCGAAGGCGATCCGGGACCTGAACCGGTACGGCGACAACGTGAAGGTCCCGGTGTTCATCCAGGCTGCGATCCACGGGAACGAGTACGAGGGCGTCGACGCGACGATGAGGCTGATCAACCGGCTCGCGACGACGCCTCGCGGCGCCGATGCCGAGGTCGACGCGATCCTCGATCACGCGATCGTCGTCTTCAACAGCGACCAGAACCCTGATGGCCGCGCGGCGGGCACGCGCGCCAACGGCGCCGGCTTCGACCTCAATCGCGACTTCCTGACGCAGTCGCAGCCCGAGACGAAGGCGACGATCTCCGTGATGCAGAAGTGGTTGTTCCCGGACATGCTCGATCAGCACGGGTACGTGACGCCGACGCTGATCGAGGCGACCACCAAGCCACACAATCCGGGGATCGAGTACGACCTGTGGCTGAAGTGGAACCAGCCGCGGACCGCGGCCAACGCCGCGGCACTCGCGGCCGAGGGGCTCGGTGTCCAGCGGCCCGTGAACGACTGGTGCGCGGACGCCGACCTGCCGCCGATCGGGTCCACCGTGTGCGCCGACGGCACGCAGCCGGGGCCGGCGGTGGCCGAGGGCTGGGACGACTGGGGCCCGTTCTACACGCCGATGTACAACCAGCTGATCGGCCTGAACGGCTCGACGGTGGAGATGTGCTCGAGCACGGCGTCCGACCCCGCGACGCAGCGGGTCTGTGGCGCGCCGGGCCTGACCGACTTCCCGCGCGGCCGCGCGGCGGCGCGCACCGCGCAGTACACGGTCGCGACGTCGACGCTCGCGTTCGACATCGCGAACCGGCACGACCTGCTTGCTGACCAGCTGGAGAACTACCGCCGCGGCGATGCCGGCGCCCCCCGGCCCGAGTGCTGTCCGCCGCCGTTCGACGTCGCCAACAACTGGATGCACGAGTATCCGACGGCGTACGTGATCCCGCTCGGCGCCGGGCAGCGCAGCGACGCCGAGGCCAATCGCCTTGCGCAGTGGCTGCTCGACAACGGCATCGTGCTCACGCAGCTCAAGCGGCCGGCGAGGTTCGGTTCGCAGCGCTTCGACAAGGGCTCCTACGTCGTGTGGATGAAGCAGGCGCACCGCGGGCTGGCCGAGACGACGCTGTCGATCGGCGTGGACGTCTCGTCGCAGATCAGCCAGTTGTACGCGCCGCCCGGGGCATGGAGCCACGGGTACCTGTGGGGCGCGGACGTGGTCCAGATCCCCACCGGCGCCCGCTTCCGCGCCGACGCGCACGCGGTGAGGCGCACGCAGAGGCTGGCCGGCGGCGTCGAGCCGGGCCGCGCCGACAGCTACGCGCTGGAGATCGACTCGGCGACCGCCGTGCGCACGCTCAACTCGCTGATCGCCGACGGCGTCGAGGCCGGAATCGCGAAGGCGTTGTTCACGAGCGGGTCCCGCACCTACCCGGCCGGGACCGCGATCTTCCCCGCGTCGGCGAAGCACACGCTCGACCGGGCCGGCAAGGACAGCGGGCTGCGCTTCGCCGGCGTTCGCGCGACGTCGCTCCCGGCGCTCGAGCCGCGCACGACCGTGCCGCGAATCGCGGTGCTCACGGGCGGCCTGACGCAGGAGATCTGGGTGCTCCGCGACCTCGGGTTCACGGCCGATCCGGTCGGCACCGGCGGCACGAGCAACCTCAACAACCCGGCCGTGCCCGATCCGCTCGCCGGCTACGACGTCATCTTCAACCAGGCGGGCTGGCCCGCGGGCGCCACGGCGCGCGAGCGCCTGACGGCGTTCTTCGCGAACCACGGCGGCTACGTCGGGGCGGGCACTGGCGGGGCGGCGTTCCTGACGTCGGCGGGCCAGGTGGCCGGCCTGACGGCGGCGAACCGCAGCGGCGCCGGCCGCAGCGGGATCGTCTACTGGGACAACGTCGGCGGGGCGGACAGCCCGATCGTCGGCGCCTACCCGGCCCGCGACACGGCGATCATGGACCCGCCGACCTGGCTGACGGCGGTGCCGGACACGCTCGACGTGGACGCGAAGCTGCCCGAGTCCGGGTTCTTTGCGGCCGGCCTGTGGCTCCTCGACGCGCAGTCGGCAAGCGCGCCGGGCTCGCCGCTGGTCGCGCACGGACCGAATACGGCCGGCACGGCGCGGCTCACCGTGTTCGCGATGAACCCGGCCTACCGGGCCGACCCCGAGCGTGAGTGGCCGGCACTGGGGTCCGCGACGTACTGGGTCCAGCAATCGCCGGCCGTCGGCACGCAGGCGGCGGCGGCGCGTGTGCGCACCCGCGCGGCGGCCGCGGTCGTCGACCGGCTCGTGCCGCGCAGCCGGCCGCGGCGGTGAGCGGCGCGCTCCCGACGTATGCGCCAGCGCTGTCCGGCCGCCATTTGGCGGTTGCCCGGAGTGGCTGTGTGCGGCGCCGTCCGCGCCCGCTCGCCCGCCGACCTGGCTCGCTCGTGCCTCGCTCGTTCGCTCGCCTGCAGAGCGGCGCCGTGGCCCGTGGCGGGCTCAGAGGGGGGAGTCGGCGTCGGCCGGCCAGCCTCTGAGCACTCTTCGGCGCATCTCGAGCGCTATGTCCTGCACCGCTCTCCTGAGCAAAGGGCACGGTGGCGCGCGAGGCACTCTCCGAGAAGGACACCGCTTCATGGTCGAAGTGGGCGTCGTGAATCCAGTAGCTCACGAGCTCGAGGTCGTCCGGTCGAGTCACGCTCAGAGCTTCGACGGCGGCTGCCTC
>DASXAA010000092.1:0-6495 GCA_036407035.1 Thermoleophilaceae bacterium
CGCCCGACCGCGGCCATCAGCTCGGTGGTGCGCTCGTCCTGGCGTTCCTCGTCGCCTCCGGCCACGCAGTGCCGCGCGTGCCCGTCCAGCAGGCCGAGCGCGACCTTGTCCAGCGCGGCCTGGATCGCGCTGATCTGCGTCAGCACGTCGATGCAGTAGCGGTCCTCCTCGACCATCCGCTCGATCCCACGGACCTGGCCCTCGATCCTGCGCAGCCGTCCGACGAGCTGTTCCTTGGTCGCGGTGTAGCCGCGCGTCTCCGTAGCCATGCGCTCAAGTGTACCCGGTGGGGGTATCGGCCCGCGAGCCCGGCGCGCGGTGGCCGAGCGAGAACTCCTCGACCGCGTCCGCGGCGCGCGCGGTCCCGGAGCTGACAGCGGCCCAGTCCCGCAGCTCCCGGGCGCGCGCCGCGTACGACGGCTGCGACAGCAGTCGCCGCAGCGCCAGCCGCACCCCCCGCGGCGTCTGGAACCTCCGTGGCAGCGACACGCCAACCCCGGCCCAGCGGACGCGGGCTGCGTTCTCGGCCATGTCGCCCACGTCCGGACAGGCGAGCACCGGCACGCCCGACACGAGCGACCGCGCGAGCGTGCCATGACCGGCGTGGCAGATCACCGCGTCGCAGCGGGGCATCGTCCGCGAGTACGAGACCCAGTCGACCAGCCGCGCGTTCGCCGGCACCGGCAGCGGCCGCTGCGGCGGTGGCCGGCGGTTGGTAGTCGCGAGCACCCGCACCGGCTCGTCGGCCAGCCCCTCGAGCGCGGCCCGCAGCAGCCGGTGCTCCGGGTCCTGCGACGTGCTCGGCGCAACCAGGACCAGCGGCTCGTCGCCTGGCGGCAGCTCGACCTCCCCGAACGGCCGCTCCCAGAGGAGCGGTCCGACGATCCGCGCCGACGGCTCCCACGAGCGCCGCGGATACTCGAGCTGCGGGAAGGTCGCGACCAGCGCCAGCTCGCGCGAGATCCCGCCGTGGAGGTGACCCAACGCAGGCAGCCCGACCCGCTCGCGCGCGCCGTTCAGCTCCGCCCGCCCGCGCTCCTCGCCGGCCCTGAACAGCGGCCGCGCCGCCCGCCACAGCCGCGCGCCGACGGCGGTCCGCGGCGTGACCATCCCGAGCGAATAGGGCGGGAGCCCCGCCTCGCCGACGGGCAGCACGTGCGGGACGAGCGTGGCCCACGGCCGGTCTTCGATCTCCGCGGCCAGGCCGGCGGCAACGGTGAGGATGTCCGCCACCACCACCTCGGGATCCACCGCGCGGATGAGGGCAGCCGTCTCCGCCGAGGCCCGAACGGCGGCCACGTACGGCTTCAGCGGCCGCTCGCGCGTGGGGAACACCTGGTACTCCGGCGCGGCGGCGAAGCGCATGCCCTCGCGCTCGCAGTCGTCGCGCCATTTGCGCCAGGTCTCGATCCACACCTCGTGGCCGCGCGCGACAAGCTCGCGCCCGAGCGCGATCATGGGGAAGGCGTGGCCGGGATCGCCGAAGGCGGCGAGGAGGATCCGCCGGCGGACCGTCAGAGCATCTCCGCCAGCTCGCGGATCGCGCGCCGGCGGGACTCGGGATCGAAGGCCATCGGCGAGACGATCAGCGTGCCGACGCCAGCCTCGCGGTACACGTCGAGCCGCTCGCGGACGTAGTCGCGCGGCCCGACCAGCGTCGTGATGTCGATCAGCTCCGCGGGGAGCGCGGCGGCGGCCTCCCGCTTCTTCCCGGCGAGGTACAGGTCCTGCACCTCCTGGGCGGCGTCCTCGAACCCGTAGCTGCGCACGAGCGCGTTGTAGAAGTTGCGCTCGCGCGAGCCCATCCCACCGATGTAGAGGGCGAGCATCGGGCGCATCGAGTCGCGGGCGCGGTCGATGTCGTCGTCGATGTTCACCTGCACGCTGGGGGCGATGTCGAACCCGTCGAGATCACGCCCGGCGCGCGCCGCGCCCTCCTCGAGCAGCGCCCGCGACTGGGCCAGGTTCTCTGGCGAGACGAAGAGCGGCAGCCAGCCGTCCGCGATCTCGCCGGTCAGCGCGGTGTTCTTGGGGCCGATGGCCGCGATGTAGATCGGGATCCGCTCCTGGACCGTGCCGATCGTCAGCTTGAGCGCCTTGCCGGGCCCGTCGGGCAGCGGCAGCTGGTAGGTCTCGCCGTCGTACTCGAGCCGCTCGCGCGCCAGCGCCGTGCGCAGGATCTCCACGTACTCGCGAGTGCGCTGCAGCTGCTTGCCGAACCGCTGACCGTGCCAGCCCTCCGCGACCTGCGGACCCGAGGTCCCGATGCCGAGGATCATGCGGCCGTCCGAGAGGGTGTCGAGCGTGGCCGCCGTCATGGCGGTCATCGCGGGGGACCGGGCCGGCATCTGGAAGATCGCGGCGCCGATGCGGATGCGCTCGGTCTGGGCGGCGATCCAGGCGAGCGGGGTCGCGGCGTCGGAGCCGTAGGCCTCGGCGGTCCGGACCGAGTCGAAGCCGGCGGCCTCGGCCTCACGGACCAGGTCGAGCTGGTCGCGCACCGTGATGCCGTAGCCCCAGTAGCCCAGGTTCATCCCGAGCCGCAATGCAAGCCTCCTTTCGCCACTACCGCGAGCCGGCCGGTCCCTGATAAACAGGACGGGCCATCCTAGTCCCAACGAGACACGTGAGACGGCGACCGGCACGCGACCTGCGCGTCGCCGTCGACTGCCTTCCCCTTCACACGCGCAGGGCGATGCTCGGGGGAATCGAGTCGAACCGAATCATCGTCGGCGCGTACACGGACCGGAAGGGCGGGGTGTGCCCGATGCTGGCGGCCCATCGCAACGGCGGCCGCACCAACCTCGCGAGCTTCGCCCGCGCCTGGGACAGCTACACGCGCGCGCGGGGCAAGCCGCGGCCGGCGACCGAGCGCGAGCTGCTCACGCTCCGGGCCATGCTCGACGCGAGCATCGCGCTGGACGCGACGCCCGCGCTGCCGGCGCGCCCGCGCGAGCGGCGCCCTACGGGGGAGCGCCACCGCGCGCGCGAGCTGCGGGGACGCGAGGGCTGGGCCTGGCTGCGCCCGTTCCGCCGCCTCGACGAATACGAGCGCGCGCTGCGCGAGCTCGAGCACGTCGAGCGGCGCGAGAGGGAGCCCGTGGTCTAGGGACCCTCGCTGTCGCCGGCCCGGAGGAACTGGATCTCCGGGACGATGCACGCCGGCGAGGTGTGCAGCAGGTACCGCACCGCCTCGGCGATGTCCTCCGGCTGGATCATGTCGTCCTTCGGCACGTCCCCCTCGACCCAGTCGGTCATCGGAGTCGCCACGAAGGCGGGGCAGAGGGCGGTCACCTGGATGCCGTCCTGCACGAACTCCTTGTGCATGCCCTGGCTGAGACCGACCACCCCGAACTTGGTCGCAGAGTAGGCCGACAGCCACGCCTCGCCGCGCTTGCCCGCGATCGAGGCGGTGTTCACGATCAGCGCCTTGCGGTGCTCGTGGCCGGCCGCCTTCAGCAGGTCGATCACCTCGCGGGTCATGAGGTAGACGGCGCGCAGGTTCACGTCGAGCTGCAGGTCGAGCTTCTTCGTCTCGGTGTCGCCGATGGCCGACCCGATCCCGATGCCGGCGTTGTTGACGAGCACGTCGAGGCGGCCGTAGCGCTCGCGGTGCGCCTCGCCCAGCCTCTGGATGTCCTCCTCCTTGGCCATGTTCGCGGCCACGGGGATGACGTCGATGCTGTCGCCGCGCAGGCTCTCTGCCGCGGCCTCGAGCTTGTCCGGGCGCCGGGCGGAGAGGGTGATCGAGTGGCCTTCCTGGCCGAGCATCCGGGCGATCGCGAACCCGATGCCGCTCGATCCCCCGGTGATGAGTGCAGCGCGTGAGTCCATGGGCCTCCTAGGCAGTGATCGGCGGGGAGGCTATTTGAAGCCGCCGGTTTCGGTGCGGGCGTTCCCTACTCTTCCCCGGGCCGTGACCCCACGCCGCTCGCTCATCGCAGCAGTCCTCGTCGCCTGTGCTCTCGTGCCAACCGGCTGCGGCGGGGACGACGACAGCGGCGACTCGGCTCCGCCTCCTGCGCGCGCCGCGGACTTCCCGAAGGCGAACGGCAAGACCCTCGCGCAGCTGCGCAGCAAGCTGCCGCAGGGTGGGCCGGTGCTCGCCCCGGCCGTGTCGGTCCTGGTGCCCGGCACGAACCGCTTCGGGTTCGGCCTGTTCGACCGCTCGCGTGCCCAGATTGCCGACGCCGCCGTGTCGCTGTACTTCGCCCCCATCGGCGGCGGGCCGGCGGAGGGGCCGTTCCCGGCGCGATACGAGTCGCTCGCGGTGAGGCCGCAGTTCCAGAGCAAGACCGTCCAGCAGGACCCCGACGCCGCCAAGTCCGTCTACGTCGCCGACCTCGACTTCCCGAAGCCGGGCAAGTACGAGGTGTTCGCGATCGCCCGGCTCGGCAAGCGGCTCGTGGCGGCCACGCAGGCGGGCCCGCCCGCGACCGTGGTCGCGCACGACCCGGTGCCGAACGTCGGCGACCCCGCGCCGCGGATCCACACCCCGACGAAGGCGGACGTGGCCGGCGACGTGAGCAAGATCGACACCCGCGTGCCGCCCTCCGACATGCACGACGTGGACTTCGCCGACGTGGTCGGCAAGAAGCCGGTCGTGCTCGTGTTCGCCACCCCGCAGCTCTGCCAGAGCCGTGTGTGCGGGCCGGTGGTGGACCTCGCGCTGCAGCTCGAGGCCTCGCACCCCGACGACGCCGCGTTCATCCACATGGAGATCTACAACGACAACTCGATCGACAAGGGATTCCGGCCGCAGGTGGCGGCCTTCCACCTGCCGAGCGAGCCGTGGGTGTTCGTGGTCGACAAGAAGGGCAAGATCGCCGCGCGGATCGAGGGCGCCTTCAGCGAGCGGGAGCTCGAGGCGGCGCTGAAGAAGGCGACCGGTTAGCGGCGCTTGCGGAGCGCGAACCGCCTGGTCACGGTGCGCGTGTTGCCCGCCGTGTCCTTCGCGCGGACGTAGACGCGCACCCTGACGCGCCGGTGGCGTAGTTGCCTCTTCACCTGCGCGCGGGTGCGGCGGGAGACGCGCAGGCGCATGCGGCCACGCTTGTTGACCGTGGCGAGCTCGACCGCGCGGCGGCGGGTCGAGCGCTTCATCAGCCGCGCCCGGGAGGCGACGCGGCAGGGGCGGTCGCAGCGGACGTACACGTCGAGGATGCCGCGCCGCAGGAGCCGCCGCTTGACGAGCCGGACGCTGAGCCGGAGCGACCCGGGCGGCGACGCGACGGCGGCGGTCGTGCGCCAGATGTACCGGACGCTGACCGAGGAACCGGCGAAGGCGTTGTCGCCGCCGGTGAGGCTGGGCGGATCGCCACGGTCGGGCAGCTGCGCCGTGAAGCGGTAGGTGCGCGACTCGCCAGGCGCGAAGCGGCCGAGCGGGCGGTCGCCGAGCGCGGCGAGGGTTCCGGCGTAGACAGGCGTGGCGCTGCCGGGGCGGGTCACGTCGTCCACGGCGAGCCGGAGCGCCTGGGAGAGGCGGCCGCCGTTCGGGCCGGGCAGGTCGCGCAGGTCCTGCTGCCGGAGGTTCAGGTCGCCGGCGAGCGTGCCGCGGTTGGCGAGCCGTACGGTGCCCGAGACGGTGTCGCCGGGGGCGATGTTGCCGGCGCGGAAGATGGCGGCGGCCGACTTCGAGTTCGCAACGGACAGGTTGCCCTGAGCCGCCGCCGCGCGCATCTCGGTGCGCCCACCCCCGGGCGCCTGGGCGCAGCCTGCGACGGCCGCCACGAGGGCGGCCGTCGCAAGCAGTCGGGTTATGAGGGGTACGTCCATGGTGGGGGCGGGAGGGGTGCCCTCAGTCCTTATCGGCCGGTAGGGGGCGGTTCAAAAGGCCGTTCGGTGTGTTTCCTTGTTGCGTGCCTGTGTTTCGGCGACTCCTGTGCGTGCTCGTGCTCGCGGCGGCCGCGGCGCTGCCGGCGCCCGCGCGGGCCGAGCTGCCGCTCGGCCCGCGCTCGCTCGACGAGAAACGCGTGACCCGGACGCCGGCGCCGGGCGTCGTCTGGACCCGGATCGCCCGCACCGGTGGACCCTGGCGCGTGAACGTCCTGGCGATCGACCCGCGAGTGAGGCTGGAGTCGGTGCTCTCGAACGACGCGGTCGCGGGCCGCGAGCGGCCGAGCGCGATGGCGCGCCGCGTGCACGCCGCCGCCGGCGTGAACGGCGGGTTCTTCGCGGTCGACGGCAACCCGGTGGGCGTCCTGTCGGTCGGCGGACGGCTCGTGAGCGAGCCGGTGGCCCCGCGCGCGGCGCTGCTGCTGCCGCGGCTGCCGGGCGGGCGCGCCCGGGTGGAGGGGCTGCGCTTCGAGGGCTCCGTCGAGCTCGGCGGGTCCGTGCGCCTCCTCGACGGCGTGGATCGCACGCCCGGGCTCGTGCCGGCATGCGGCGGGCGTGGCGGTGACCGGCCGACCTCGCTGGCGGACTCGGAGCTCACCTGTACCGATCCGAGCGAGCTGATCATGTTCACGCCGGATTACGGCGGTGCGACACCGCCGG
>DASXAA010000093.1:0-87324 GCA_036407035.1 Thermoleophilaceae bacterium
ACACGCGCCCCATGGGCGCGGCAGCCTACACTCGGCCGGCTTGGCCAACGTCCTCGTCACCGGCGCCACGGGCTTCATCGGCTCCCACGTGGCGCGGCTGCTCGCCGAGCGCGGCGACGAGGTGACGCTGGGCGTCGAGGAGAACGGCACCGACGCGGCCATCGCGGAGCTCGACCTGCGCCGCGTGAAGCTCGACGTGCTCGACCGGCGCTCGCTGCGGCGAGCCCTGCGCGGCGCCGAGCGCGTGTTCCACTGCGCCGGGATGATGTCGGTGCGGCCCGCCGACTCGGAGCGGATCTTCGAGGTGAACGTCGGGGGTACCAAGCTGGTGATGGAGGAGTGCCTGCGGGCCGGGATCGAGCGGGTCGTCTACACCTCGAGCTCGGCGGTGGTCGGGCCGGCCGAGCCCGGCAGGGCCGCCGACGAGACGCAGCTGTTCACCGCCGGGCGGCTCGGCATCCCGTACGTGAACTCGGTGCACGAGGCCGAGATCGAGGCGATGCGCGTGGCCGCGCGCGGTCTGCCGCTCGTCTGCGTGAACCCGGCGTTCTGCTTCGGCGCCGGCGACCACCGCCTGACCTCGACGCGCCTCGTCCGCTCGTTCGTGCTCGGGCGCGTGCCCGTCTACCTCGACGGCGCCGTCTCGATCGTCGACGTGCGCGACGTCGCGGCCGGGCACCTGCTCGCCGACGAGCGCGGCGAGCCGGGCGAGCGCTACATCCTCGGCGGGCGCAACTTCACCTTCGACCGGCTCTTCGCGGACCTCGGCCGCCTGTCCGGCATCGACCCGCCGGTGAAGGTCCCGCCGGGTCTGGCCGGCGCCGCCGCCGCGGTGATCGAGGCGAGCGGCAGGCGCAGCCCGCTGACGGCCTCGGAGGTGAGGGCGGCGAGCCAGCGGTGGACGTACAGCTCGGCCAAGGCGCGCCGCGAGCTCGGCTGGCGGGCCCGCCCGCACGAGGAGACGCTCGAGGCCACGGTCGCCTGGCACCTCGAGCGCGAGCACGACCGGATCGCGCGCACGCGCCGGTCCCAGCAGATCCAGTACCGCCTCGCGGGGATGGCGCTCGGGGCCGTGGAGGAGGTGGCCGGAGTCGTGCGGCGGGTGGCCCGCCGCGCGTAGCTACCCTCAGCGAATGGCCACGCTGTACCGCTGCAAGGCGCCGACGGACCTCGTCTGCCGCTGCGGTAAGGTCGCCCGCCGGATGCGCTCGATGGGCATGGAGTTCGACGAGGTGCGGGTGCCGTTCCTGAAGCGCGACCGGCCGGAGGTGGAGGATTTGACCGGTCAGCGATGGGTACCCGTGCTCGTGCACGGTGACGAGGTGATCCACGACTCCCATCGCATACTCCAGTACCTCGACTGGCTCGCAAACGGCGGGGAGAGAGCCGCATGAGCAAGATCGCGCGCACCGCCCGCACCGTTAGACGGGCATGGCCGGTCGTCCTGATGGCGTGGGAGCGCTGGCAGGCGCTGCCGCCCGAGGACAAGGAGCGCTACCGGCGCCAGCTCCGCGAGTACGCGGAGCGCGGACGCAAGATCGTCGAGGATCAGCGGCGCAAGCGCCGCTGAGCCGCTACTCCAGCCGGTTCTCGAGGCCGATCGGCCGCTGCGCGGGCGCCGGCTCCTGGACCGCCGCCGGCTGCTCCGGCTGCTCGACGCCGAGCACCTCCGCGAGCTCACCGGACTCGTACATCTCGAGCACGATGTCCGACCCGCCGACCAGCTCGCCGTCCACGAACAGCTGCGGGATCGTCGGCCAGCCGGAGAGCCCGGACAGCTCCTCGCGGATGCGGGCGTCGGGCAGGATGTCGAGTGCCGCGTACTGCACGCTGAGCGCGTTCAGGACCGCGGCCGTGCGCGCGGAGAAGCCGCACGCCGGCTGGTTCGGGGTGCCCTTCATGAAGAGCATCACCCGGTTCTCCTTGATCGCGTTCTCGAGGAAGTCGCGGATCTCGTCGTTCGTCATTGGGAGTCCCCTGGGATCGTGGTCTTGATGGAGAGCGCGTGGATCGGCCCGCCGATGTCGTCGCCGAAGACCTCGTAGATCAGCCGGTGCTGCTGGATCCTGCTGAGGCCGCGGAAGCGGTCGGACTCGACATGGGCGCGGAAGTGGTCGCCACCCCCGGTCAGGTCCTCGATCGCGACCTCCGCCCCCGGCAGCGCCTCCTCGATGCGCGCCCTCAGTGATTCTGCGCTTGGCATCCGGTCTTCAGGGTACCTGTCGCAGCGCCGATACAATGTAGGCCGATGGTGTTGCTCACCGACATCGCAGCCGGGAAGGTCCGCGACTTCATGGAGGGCCAGAGCGCCGAGGGCGAGGTCGGCCTTCGAGTGGGGGTCCGCGGCGGCGGCTGCTCCGGGTTCCAGTACGCGCTCGCCCTCGACGAGCGCCGCGAGGGGGACCACGTGTTCGAGACGGGCGGCATCCACGTGATCGTCGACCCCGCGAGCCTGCCCTACGTGGACGGCTCCACCGTCGACTACACCGAGACGTTCATGGGCTCCGGATTCGAGGTCAAGAACCCGAACGTCGTCGCCTCGTGCGGCTGCGGCTCGTCGTTCCGCATCGCGGACGAAGAGCCCAGTTGCGGCGCCTCCGTCTGACGGCGTCCCTTCTCACGACTGGGTGACCGCCCCCGTCTGACGGCGGCGGGTCGTCAGCACGAGCGCGCCTCCCGCGCCGATCATCCCGAGCGCCGCGGCGGCGCCGATCCCGGCGTCGCCCCAGTCGAAGCCGCTGCTCGGCGACTCCTGGACGACGCGCGCCTCGGGCGCGGGCTGCGGGCCGAGGAACTGCTCGACGGGGCGGGCCGAGGCGGACGGCGCCGCCGCCGCGGCGATCGAGAGGGCCAGTGCGAGGGGGCCGAGTCTGAGGGTCATCTCCGTCACCTTCCGTGCGAGTCGAGGGGGTGAGTTGACCGTAGCCCCGCGCCCGCGCCGCGTCGATTCGCCGATCGGCGTATCTAGGCGGGGGGCCTGCGGCCCGTCCTGGCCACGGCCTCGGCGCGGTTCGACACCCCGAGCCGCGCGTAGATGTTGTCCAGGTGCTTCTTGACCGTGCCGGGCGAGATCCACAGCTTCTCCGCGATCGCCGCGTTCGTCAGCCCGGCGGCCACCAGCTCGAGCACCTCGGCCTCGCGCGTGCTGAGCCGCTCGAGCTCCTCCGGCTCGCGGCCGCCGGCCGCGCGCCGCAACTCGGTCGTCTCGTGGATGCGCGCGAGATGGGGCCTCACCAGCTCGAGTACGGCGCGGTCGCGGGCGGAGAAGTCGCCGTGCGCCCGGTCGAGGACGAAGTTGCGCGTGCGCGTCCGCGAGCGGGCGATGCCGACCTCGAGCTCTGCGACGAAGCCCGCGGGCCGGAACCAGTCGGCGTAGATCCGCATGTCCTGCAGCCGCCGGCGGGAGACCAGATCCGACAGTCGCGTGGCGGAGAAGTCGCCGTACGCCACCTGGCGGTGGCAGAGCGGATGGTGGTCGACGATCCGCCAGAAGAGCCCGTCCTCCTCGCCGTCCTCACCATGGCCGCCGTTTGTGTCGAAGTACTCGACGGTGCGGTTTCGCATGCGGTCGATCTCGCAGTAGGCGACCTCGTCGCACGGCACGAGGCGCTGCATCGCCTCGAGCGTCGCCGGCGCGAAGGGGCGCGCGCCCGAGACCGCCCAGGCGGTCTCGACGAACTCGAGGGCGGCGCGAAGATCGGTGCGGCGCAGGCTCTCCAAACCAGGGCTCACGATACGCCCGTCCGCATGTCCCGAAAATACGCCGAACGGCATATCGGCGCGACTTGGCGCGCGAGCGGCGTGAGCGCCGGGCAGCCGTTGTAGTCTGAGCCCGTGGCGGACCAGGTGGCGACGCAGACCGCTCCCGAACCCGAGACGCGGGCCGCTCCTCAGGAGGGCTCGCGCATCAAGCGCATCGTGCTTGCCACGCTGATGGCGATCGTTGCCGTGAACATCTGGACCGGCAGCCCGCTGTTCGCCGTGTGGGTGGGCTCGAAGGTGCAGGGCGACGGCCCGCCCAAGATGGGCGCGCTCGTGGCGGTGATCGCCGTGCTCGGCGCGCTCAGCTTCCTGCTGTACCAGCTGATGCAGCGGATCGGCCGCGCCTACGACAAGGCGGCCGGCATCAGGCCCGGCGCCCGGACGCACGCGCCGTGGATGCGGAGCATGCGCGACGACGAGAAGCGCGACCCGAGCGTCAGGCCCGTCAGTGCCATCGAGCTCATCGTCGTGATCTCGGTGATCTTCGCGGTCATCGCCTTCGAGATCTGGTTCTTCTTCTTCGCCGGCGCGCCGTTCTAGGCGCCGCCACGGCGGCTTGCGGGTCCCTGAACCCGCCTCTACGGTTGTGAGACTTGGACTTTCGCGTGCTCGGCCCACTCGAGGTCGCGGACGATCGTGGCCTCGCGCTCTCGATCGGTACGGGGCGGCAACGCGCCCTGTTGGCTCTCCTGATCCTGCGAGCCAACGAGCTGGTGACGAGCGACCGGCTGGTGGAGGAGCTGTGGGGCGAGTCGCCGCCGCCCACCGCCCAGCGGATGCTCCACAACCAGGTGTCCGCCCTACGGCGCGCGCTCGGCCGCAACGGGCGACTCGAGACCCGCGGTAGCGCCTACCGGCTGAATGTCCGGCAGGGCGAGCGGGACGTGGACCGCTTCGAGGAGCTCTTGACGAGCGGCCGTGGCCGGATGGAGACGGACCCGCAGGGCGCCGCCGAGGCGCTGCGCGAGGCGCTCGCGCTGTGGCGGGGCCGTCCGCTCTCGGACCTCTCGTACGAGCGGTTCGCGCAGGCCGAGATCGCGCGCCTCGAGGAGCGTCGCCTCGTGGCGTTCGAGGCGCGGGTGGACGCCGAGCTTGCGCTCGGCCACCACGCCGATCTGGTCTCCGAGCTCGAGGCTGCCGTCGCCGAGGAGCCGCTCCGCGAGCGCCCGCACGAGCAGCTGATGCTCGCGCTGTACCGCTCCGGCCGCCAGGCGGACGCGCTCGAGGCCTATCGCCGTGCACGCCGCACGCTCGTGGAGGAGGTCGGGGTGGAGCCGGGTGCCCGGCTGCGGGCGCTGCACGAGGCGATCCTGGCGCAGGATCCCGCGCTTGACCCGCCACCGGCTTCGGAGGAGCTCCCGGCGGCGCTCGCAGGCGGCTCGCCGATACTGGCCGGGCGCGAACGGGAGCTGGCCCTGCTGACCGGCCTGCTGGCCGACGCCTGCGAGGGACGCGGCGCGGTCGTGCTCGTCGGCGGACCGCCGGGCAGCGGGAAGACCCGTCTGGCCGCCGAGCTCGCCGGCGAGGCGCTGCGCCGGCGGGTGGCCGTTCTCTACGCGCACGCCGGCGAGGCGCTCGCCGCGGTCCGGGAGGCCGAGGAGAGCGAGTACCCGGCGCTCCTCGTCATCGACGACGCCGACGAGGCCGATCCCGAGCTGCTCGATCGCGCCGCCACGGCCGCGGCCGAGCGGTCGCGGCTGCTGGTCCTGATCCTGCACGCGGGCGTCGACGCATCGCCGGCGCTCGCGGCCCGTGCGTCCCGCTCGCTGGAGCTGGGGCCGCTCGCCGACGCCGCGGTCGCCCAGATCGCCGGCCTCTACCAGCCCGCCGGCGCCGACCCCCTGCCGGCGGACGCGCTGGCCGCCGAGAGCGGCGGCCTCCCCCTGGCCGTGCACCGCGTCGCGGCGGAGTGGGCGCGGCAGCGCGCCACGCGCGCGGCGGGCCTCAGCGCCGGGAGAGCGGCGGCCGAGCGCGACGAGCTCCGCGCGGCGGAGGCGGAGCTCACCGGCGACCTGCTCGCCCTGCGGGCGGTGGACGAGCACGACCGTCTCTACCGCGGCGAGGGCGACGGCGCGCCACTGCCGGCCGTCTGCCCGTTCCCCGGGCTCGCCACGTTCGATGCCGCCCATGCCGAGTACTTCTTCGGCCGCGAGCGGCTCGTGACCGAGCTGGTGGCGCGGCTCGTAGGCGCCCCGCTCCTGGCCGTGGTCGGGCCGTCGGGGAGCGGCAAGTCATCGGCGGTGCGGGCGGGCCTGATGCCCGCGCTCGCGAGCGGTGTGCTGCCCGGGTCCGAGGGCTGGGCCCAGGCGTTGATGCGGCCGGGTCGGCATCCGCTCGCCGAGCTCGAGCGCCTGCCGCCGGAGGCCGGCGCCGAGGCCGTGCTGGTCGTGGACCAGTTCGAGGAGGTCTTCACGGTCTGCCGCGACGAGCGGGAGCGGGCGGACTTCCTCGATGCGATCGTGACGCTTGCCGAGGACCGCGACCGGCGCGTGCACGTGGTCGTCGCCATGCGCGCGGACTTCTACGGTCATTGCGCGAGCCACGACGGGCTGGGCCGGCTCGTCGAGGCGAACCAGGTGCTGGTCGGCCCAATGCGCCGCGACGAGCTGCGCAGGGCGATCGTCGAGCCCGCGCGCCGCGTGGGGCTGCGGGTGGAGCCGTCTCTCACCGACGCGCTGATCGTCGACGTGCTCGACGCGCCCGGCGGTCTGCCGCTCCTGTCCGCGGCGCTGCTCGAGCAGTGGCGCGAGCGCGACGGCCGGGTGATGCGCCGCGCGGCGTACGAGCGCACCGGCGGTGTGCGGGGCGCGGTCGGACGGCTCGCCGAGGCGACCTGGGCGCGTCTGTCCGATGCCGAGCGCCCCGCCGCCAGGCGCATCATGCTTCGCCTCGCCGACGCCGGAGAGGACGGAGCCGCGTTCGTGCGCCGCCGCGTCCCCCTCGAGGAGCTCGAGCCCGAGCGCGACCCCCGAGCGGCGGCCGCGCTCGACGCCCTCGCCGACAGCCGCCTCGTCACGATCGACGATGGGGCCGTCGAGGTCGCGCACGAGGCGCTGTTGCGGGAATGGCCGCGCCTGCGGGCGTGGCTCGAGGAGGACGCGGCGGGCCGCCGGCTGCACCAGCACCTGGCCGGAGCCGCGCGCGAGTGGGACGCCGCCGGCCGCGACCGCGGCGAGCTCTACCGGGGCGCCCGCCTTGCGTCGGCGCTCGACTGGCACGCCGGCCACGAGGGAGACCTCAACCAGCTCGAGCGCGAGTTCCTCGCCGCGAGCCGCGCCGACGCCGAGCACGAGGCCGAGCACCAGCGTCGGGCGAACCGCCGCCTGCGCACCCTCCTCGCGGGGCTCGCGGCGCTGCTCGCCCTGGCGATCGTGGCCGGCGTCGTGGCGCTCAACCAGCGGGGCGAGGCCCGCGACGCCGCGCTCACAGCCGACGCCCAGCGCCTCGGGGTGGAGGCGCTCAACCAGGACCGCCTGGACCGGGCCCTGCTGTACGCCCGCGCAGCCGTCGCGCTCGATGACTCACCGGCCACCGAGGGCAGCCTGCTGTCCGCCCTCCTGCGCAATCCGGCGATGCTCGGGGTGGTGGACCACACCTTCGGCATCTTCGGCGCCGCCATAAGCCCGGACGGCAGGCTGATGGCCATCGGGGACGACATCGGCAACGTGGTGGTCTACGACGCGGCCACGCGGCAGCCGCTGGGTCCGCCGTACCGGATCGCGAACGGACTGATCCAGAACGTCAGCTTCTCGCCGACCGGCGACACGCTCGCGGTCAGCTACCTCGATCGGAGCGCCCCGGCGCAGCGCAACGGATTGGTCGATCTGATCGACCCGCGCACGCGCGATCGCCGGCAGCACCTGCGATTGCCCCCGCTGCCGGAGGCCGCTCCGTTCGTCTACTCCGACGTCGTGTTCCTGCCGAATGACGATCTCCTCGTGAGAACCGTTCGGGGCGACTCCCCGAACGGCCCGGCGACGCCCATGTATCTCATGGACGAGGAGACCGGAGCGGTGCGCGGCCGGCTGCAGGTCGGCCAATACGCATCCGACTTCACCGCCTCCGAGACCGCCCGCGGCCGGGTGTTCGTGACGAGCATGCGAGACGACCGGACCTGGGAGCTCGACCCCGAGCGGCTGCGGGTCGAGCGATCGTGGCCGGCAGGGGACTCGGCCGGTGCGGTCAGCCCGGACGGCCGCCTCTTCGCGCTGGGCTCCCCGACGGGACGAGTGCGCGTGCTCGACCTGGGCTCCGGCCGGCTCCGCCGGCTCGACGGCCGGCACAAGGGCCGGGTGCTTCGCATGCGGTTCGCGCCCGACGGACGGACGCTCGTGACCACGAGCCAGTCCGGGCAGGTACTCGTGTGGGACGTCCAGCGGGGCACCATCGCTCAGCGCCTCACCGGGCATACGGCCGAGATCGACGGCCTCGACATGACGGATGACGGACGCACGCTGATCACGGGCTCCGTGGACACCCGCGCGATCCTGTGGGACCTCGCGGGGGACCGCCGGCTCGACCGTCGCTTCGACGCCGGCAGGCCCTTCGAGCTCGACTTCGCGGCGAGGGGGATCGCGGTGAGCCCGGACGGGCGGACACTTGCGATCACGCAGAGCGACGGCGGGGTCGAACTGATCGACACCGCAACGCTCGGCAGGCGCATCGGCCTGCGCCCGCTGGACGGACCGGCCGTCGCGGTCGCCTTCAGCCCGGACGGCCGGCTGCTCGCCGTGACCGGTGTCGGCGGGCGCATCGCGCTGTGGAACGCCCGCACGATGGCGCCCGCCGGCGAGCTCGAGGGCCTGCAGGGAGACTCCCCGGCCCTCGCCTTCTCCCGAGACGGCAAGCTGCTCGCAGCCGTCGAGGCACACCCGAAGGGGCCGTTCCTGACGCGGCCGCTGCGGATCTGGAACGTCCGCCGGCGTGCGCTCACCGCCTTCCGGGGGCGAGCCGCGTTCGGCGGGGTCGCGTTCAGTCCGGACGGAGAGCTCATCGCGGCGGCGGCAGGAGCGGACGGTACCGAGGTGCGCGAGGTGGCCACGGGCCGGCTGGTCGCCCGGGTGAAGTCGGGAGACTTCCCGCGCTCCGCCGCGTTCTCGCCGGACGGCGAGCAGCTGTTCGTGGGGCAGTACGACGGCCGGGGGCGCCTCTTCTCGACGCGGACCTGGAAGCCCGTCGGCCGCCCGCTCGTGGCCCACAGCGGGCGGATCAACACCGCGGAGTTCACGCCGGACGGCCGCATGCTCGTCACGGCCGCCGCCGACGGCACCGCGGTTCTCTGGGACGTGAAGTCCCAGAGGCCGATCGGGCCGCCGCTTGCGCTTGCGCCGAACACGTACGCATCCGCCGCGCTCGGCCCGAGCGGGGGGCGCCTGTTCGCCGTCTCCACCCGCGGCGAGGGGATCGCCTTCGTCATGTCGCCGGAGGCGTGGAAGCGCCATGCCTGCCGGGTCGCGGGACGCGAGCTGAGCGCCGCCGAGTGGGAGGCCGAGTTGCCCGCGCGGGCCTACGAGCGGGTCTGCGCGGGCGGCTGAGCGGCCCGGTTAGCGGCAGTTAGCGCCGTGTGAGGGCGGGGTTACCGGGGGCGCGCAGGCTGGCCCTCGATCGACCGCAACCGGCGGTCGCCGACGAAAGGAACCCACATGTTCCATCCAGCCTTCGGCAGGCACATGGCCACGGCCCTCGCCGGCGCGGCCCTCGCGAGCGCGGTGGGCGTCTCCGGTGCCTCCGCGCACCACGGCACCGCGTCACCGGGAGCCGTGCCGCCGCCGCCGTCGTTGATGGCGGCATCCGCCGCGGAGGAGTACGAGCAGCTGCGGGCGCAGGGCCAGGACCTGCGCATGCCCGACACGCGCGACGCGGCCGAGGGATACGCCCCGGCCCTGGACGCCGCGCAGCCGAACGACGCACAGCCGAAACACGCGCCGTCCGAGCCGAGCGGGTTCGACCTCGTCTCCGCCGCCATCGGCGCGGCCGCCGCGGCCGGCCTGGCCGTGTTGCTGGTCGCCTTCGGCGGCGTCGGCCGCCGGGCCGCACGCCGCCAGGGCGCGGTCGGTGCCTGAGGTGAGGAGGAGGCAGTCATGAGCCACACAGTCCAATCACAGCATCCGCCGGTCGCTCTCCGGGCGCACCACCGGCGCCTCCAAGCACTGCTCGTCATCGCGGCGATCGCGATCGTCGGCCTCACGGCCGCGGTGGTGATCCTGGCGAGCGACGACGGGAACGGCATCGCGGCGTCGTCGAACCCGCTCAACTCGATGACCGCCAAGGAGCAGCGCTACGTCACCGGGATGAGCGCCCTCACGGACCGACAGCTCGGCGCGGCGTTCGGCTCCGGGCGACCGTAGGGCCGTTCGGCCTCGCATCCGCGGAGGGGTCCCCGGTCGATGCGGACCCCTCCGCCGCCGAGCCGCTACGCCGGCGTGTTGTCCAGCGAGCGCCAGAGGTAGAGGCAGGCGAGCGAGCGGTGCGGCCGCCACGGCTCCGCGATCCGCTCCAGCTCGGCCGCGTCCGGCAGCTCCTCCAAGTCGTAGGCCTCCTGCGCGGCGCGGCGGATCCCGAGGTCGCCCACCGCCAGCACGTCCGGCCGGCCGAGGTGGAAGAGCAGGAACATGTCGACCGTCCAGCGGCCGAGCCCCTTGATCGCGGTGAGCTGCTCGATCACCCGCTCGTCCGGCAGCTCGGCGAGGCGCTCGAGGTCGAGCTCTCCGTCCTCCACGTGCTCGGCGAGGTCGCGCAGGTAGGCGACCTTGGCGCGCGACAGGCCGACGGCGCGCAGCTCCTCCGGGTCGTCGTCGAGCAGCTCCCGCGGCGTGGGCGTCCGGTTGCCGAACCGCTCCGTCAGCCGCCCGTAGATCGTGCGCGCCGCGATCGTCGACAGCTGCTGGCCGACGATCGCCCGCAGGAGGGCGCCGTAGGCGTCCCCGGGACGGTCGCGGCGGGCCGCCACCGCCGTCGGGTCGCCGATCCGCTCGACGAGCCCCGCCATCACGGGGTCGGCGGTGCGCAGGTGCTCGATCGCGCCCGACGTCGCCGCGAGCGGGTTGGCGCGCGAGCCTGCGCTCGGGCGGGGCATCCGGTGAGCCTACGCGGCGCTTGACATGTGACCAAATAGTCACCTATCCTGGCGAGACAGATGGACGCGGTGTTCAGAGCCCTCGCAGACCCGACCCGACGCAGCCTGCTCGACGAGCTGTACAGGCAGGACGGGCAGACGCTCGGCGCGCTCGAGCGAGGGCTTCCGATGACGCGCTTCGGCGTCATGAAGCACCTGCGGGTGCTCGAGGACGCGGGTCTCGTGACCACCAAGCGGCGCGGGCGCGAGAAGCTCCACTTCCTGAACCCCGTCCCGATCCGGCTCGTCCACGACCGGTGGGTGAGCAAGTACGCGGCGCGTTGGGCGGCGATGCTCACGGGCCTCAAGCAGAACCTCGAGGAGGACGGCATGGAGAAGGTGTTCGAGATCTACATCAAGACGACCCCGGAGCGGTTGTGGGAGGCGATCACGAACGGCGAGATGAGGGCGAAGTACACGTTTGGGGTCGGCATCGACTCCGAGTGGACGAACGGCTCGCCCTACACGGCCTCGCACCCGAGCGGCGTGGACATCTCCCAGGGCGAGAACCTGGAGGTCGACGCGCCCAGGCGGCTCGTCCAGAGCTTCAACGCGCTCTGGAGCGACGACGTCAGGGCCGAGGGCACGTCGCGCGTCACGTGGGAGATCGAGCCGGTCGGCGACTCCTGCCGGCTGACCGTGACCCACGACCAGCTGCGCGAGGGCGCCAACGACCAGATCTACGGCGGCTGGCCGCAGATCCTCTCGGGGCTGAAGACCCTGCTCGAGACGGGCGAGGAGCTGACCACGCCCGGCTCGCTCATGTACGCGGACGCGTGAGGATCAGGCCGCCCGCGGGCGGCGCCCGAAGAACTCGTACTCGAGCTCTCCGAGGGGCGTCGCCGGCGGGTCGCCGAACAGCCACTCCCGTGCGATCCGGTGCCAGTTGGCGGTGGCGCCCAGCTGACCCAGCACGCCCACGGTCAGCGCCTCCATGCGCCGGGCGAGCATCGCCTGCGCCGGCATCGTCTCGCGGCGCATGAGCTCCCAGTGGCGAGAGCGAGGGTCGCCCATGTCGATCATCACGCGCGTGACGACGTCGCGGTCGATCGTCACCTCGCGGTCGTCGATGTACCAGCCGGTGACGTCGCGGAAGTGGTCGAGCACGGCGTCGGGTCCGATCCGCGGATCGGCGGCGTTGAAGAACCCGAGCCGCGCCAGCTGCGCGTGCAGCTCCTCGGCCTCGCCGGCCATCCCGTGGCGGATCGCCTCGACCTCGGCGTCGATCTCGTCGCGCGGCAGCGTCTTCGTCATGCCGAAGTCGATGAAGGCCACGCGGCCGTCGTCCATCAGCTTGTAGTTGCCGGGGTGCGGGTCGCCGGAGAAGTGGCCGTTGCGGTAGAGCGACCCGAAGAAGAAGCGGAAGACGATCTCGCCGAAGCGGTCGCGCGCGGCGCGGTCCATCCCGCGCACGTCCTCGAAGCCGGCCCCGTCGACCCACTCGGTGACGAGCACGTGCTCCGCGCAGAGGCTCGTGACGACGTCCGGGACGAACACGAACGGGTGCCCGCGCCAGGCACGTGCCATGGCGCGGTGGCTCTGGGCCTCGTGCTCGTAGTCGAGCTCGTCGGTCAGGCGCTCGCGGATCTCGCGCGTCATCGCCTTCGCGTCCATCCCCGGCGCGATCCGCTTGGCCACGCGCATGATCAGCCCCAGGTTCTGAAGGTCCGCCCGCACCGCCTGGGCGACGCCCGGGTACTGCACCTTCACGGCGACCCGGCGCCCGTCGAGCAGGCGCGCCCGGTAGACCTGGCCGATCGAGGCGGCGGCCACCGCCTCCTCCTCGAACTCGGCGAAGGCGTCGCCGATCGGCTCGCCGAGATCGCGCTCCACCACCTCGCGCATGCGCTTGAACGGCACGCGCGGCGCGGCGTCACGCAGCTCGGCCAGCTTCGCCTGGATGCGCTCCTGCATCTCCGGTGGGAAGGCGCCGGTGTCCACGAACGACGCGACCTGCCCGACCTTCATCGCCGCGCCCTTCATCTGCCCGAGCACGTCGAAGATCTGCTCGGCCGCCTCCGCCTGGCGGCGCTCCTCCGCGGCGCGGCTCGCCTCCTCGGAGCGCGTGAGGTTGGCGGCCCTCGTCGCGTACGCGCGTGCGGTCTGGCCGCCCGCGAGCCGGCCGACCTTGGCGGCGCGGCGCACGCGGCCCTTCGGGATCTCGTCGCGCTGCGCCATGCCTACGTCAACTGTAGATGCGGATAGGCTCCCGGCCGCCATGCGACTGGTGAGCTTCGATACGGGGGCGAGTCCCTGCGCCGCGCTGCTGCGCGACGGTCGCGTGTACGACATCTGGGGCGAGGCCTTCGCCCATGTCCGGGTGGAGGACCGCACCGTCGAGGCGATCCTCGAGGGCGGGCTGCTGCCGGAGGTGCACGCCATCGAGGACGACGGCGTGCCGGTGGAGGGCGTGGAGCTGCTGCCGCCGATCACCCATCCCGGCAAGATCATCTGCATCGGGCTCAACTACCGCTCGCACGCGGAGGAGCAGGGCAAGGAGCCGCCCGAGACGCCCACGTTCTTCGCGAAGTTCACGAACGCGCTCGCCGCCCCGGGCGCGGTGGTGAGGCTGCCGCACTGGAGCGACCGGGTCGACTATGAGGCCGAGGTGGCGTTCGTGATCGGCGACCGCTGCAAGGAGGCGTCCGAGGCCGACGCGATGGACCACGTGGCGGGGTTCATGCTCTTCAACGACCTCTCGGCGCGCGACTACCAGTACAAGACGCCGCAGTGGATGCCGGGCAAGACGTTCGACGGCGCCGCCCCGTGCGGGCCGGCGCTGGTCACGCTCGACGAGGCCGGGCCGCACGACGCGATCGAGATCGAGCTGCGGCTGAACGGCGAGGTGATGCAGAAGGGGTCGACCGCCGACCTGATGCACTCGGTGCCGGCGCTCGTCTCGTACCTGTCGCAGCTGATGACGCTCGACCCCGGCGACGTCATCGCGACCGGCACGCCGGCCGGAGTCGGCAACCTGCGCGACCCACGCGTGGTGCTGAGGCCCGGTGACGAGGTCGTGATCTCGTCGCCGCAGCTCGGCGAGCTGCGGACCACGCTCGCCTGACGCTAAGCCTCAGCCGGCGATCTCGACCTCCCTGTCGAGGGCCTCGGCGAGCAGGTCCGCGTTGCGCCGAGCGGCCCAGATCGGCACGCTTGGGTCGCCGCCGGGGGTGGCCTCGGGGCGCAGGGAGACGGTCCCGTCACGGGCGGCCACGTCCACCGCTGCGATCGACTGGTCGCGGCTGCGCTCGAGCTGCTCCGCCAGTCGGATCACGCCGCAGAGGAGCCGCAGGCGGTCGCCGTCGCCCTTCTCCGCCAGGTCGCCCAGCTCCGACGCGTCCGGCTCGCCCTTGCGGTGGTACCGGGCCACCAGGCCGACCAGCACCAGCTCGCGTGGCGTGAAGCCGGGCAGGCCGGCGTTCAGGATCAGGTAGTGGGAGTGGCGGTGGTGGTCGTCGTAGTTGATCGCCACGCCGATGTCGTGGAGCAGGCAGGCGGCCCAGAGCAGCTCGCGCTCCGGCGGCCCGTACTCGTGCAGGCCGGCCGCGCCGAGGTCGTCGAACAGCCGCAGCGAGAGGCGGGCCACGTGCTCCACGTGGTCGCGGTCGGTGTCGAAGCGATGGGCCAGGTTCTCAACGGACTCGGCTCGGACGTCGTCGAAGAGGGCCGGGTCGCCGAGCAGGTGCTCGAAGAAGACGCCCTCGCGCAGGCCGGCCTCCGAGACCTCGATCGCGTCGAAGCCGCCGGCGTCCATCGCCGCGGCGAGCACGAGCGCGCCGCCGAGGATCACGTCGCCGCGGTCCGGCTTGATGCCCCGCACGCCGCCGCGCTTGGAGGCGGGGCGGTCGGCGAGGTCCTCGATCAGCTCCTCGAGGGCGTCCCTCTCGAGCGGGAAGCCCTGCACGTCGATGTCCGGGGTCTCGAGCCGCTTCATCGCGGCGGTGCCGAGGTTGCGGATCGTGCCGCCCACGCCGGCGAGGCGGCCGCCGCCGTCCCACCAGCCGAGCGCGTCGAGGTCGCGCTTCACGCGCTCGCGCAGCGCCTTCATGCCCTTCGACGACGCCTTCTCCCCGGGGAGGAACTCCTCGCTCACGCGCACGGCGCCGAGCGGGAACGACTCCGACTCGGCGAGCCGGCGGCCGTCGATGCGCATCGTCTGGATGCTGCCGCCGCCGATGTCGAGGCCGAAGCCGTCGGAGAGGGTGGTGGAGTTGACGATCGCCAGGTAGCCGTAGCGGGCCTCCTCGACGCCGCTGATCACGCGCGGCTCGAGGTCGGTGCGCTCGCGGATGCCGTCGAGCAGCACGTCGCGGTTGCCCGCGTCGCGGATGGCGCTGGTGGCGATCGCCTCGACGCCCTCGATTCCCGAGGAGCGGCAGAAGGAGTCGAATACCGCGGCGGTGTGGAGCGCGCGGTCCATCGGCTCGGGCTTGAGGGTCGCCTCGGGGCCCATCCCGGCGCCGACGCGCACGGCCTCCCTGATCTCGTCGACGAGGCTCCACCAGGGGGTTCCGGGCTCGTATCCGAACACCACGAGCCGCCACGAGTTGGACCCCATGTCCGCGACCGCGAGGCGCTCCATCGGGCCGGATGATGGCCGAGATCGGGCCGGGGCGCTGTCCACTTGTGCGGTTGCAGGTCTAAAAGTGCGCCGCCGGATGCCGATGCAAGCTGAGTGATGAACGCCCTCTCGAACGCATCCCCCCAGACCGCGGGCCCCCAGCTCGACAACCGCCGCGTCCTCGCCGGCCTGATCGATCTCGTCGTGGTCGCCGCCGGCGCCGCGGTGATCTTCTACGCCGCCGGCGCGATCGGCGGCGGGTCGACCGACCTGACGCCGCAGCTCGGCGCGCTCGTGTTCGCGTGGGCGCTCTACTACTACTTCGCGCTCGAGTCGGGCGAGGGGCAGACGCTCGGCAAGCGGGTCATGAAGCTGCGCGTGGTGCGCGCCGACGGCGCGGCCGCCGGGATGTCGCAGATCGCCGTGCGGACCGTGCTGCGCGTGATCGACGGCATCTTCGTGCCGATCATCGGCCTTGTGGTGATGCTGGCGACCGGAAGGCGCCGGCAGCGCCTGGGCGACCTCGCCGCGGGGACGATCATCGTGGACGCCGGTGCGGCCGGCGCCGCGGCGCCGGAGGCGCCGGCCGCGGCCGCGCTGGCGCGGGCGGTGGCGGTGCCGAGCGTGGAGGAGGAGCCGGCGGGGGCGGAGCCCGAGCCGCCGGCGGCCGAGGAGGCCGCGCCGCTGGAGGAGGAGGCCGCGCCCGTGGAGAACGCGAGCCCCGCCGTGGAGCACGACGACTATCTGGACGAGGACGACGAGGACCCGTTCGCGGACGAGGACCCGTTCGAGGAGGACCCGTTCGATGAGGACGAGGTCGCCGAGGCCGAGTGGGAGCCGGTCGCGGAAGCGCCGGCCGAGGAGGCCCCGGAGCCCGGTGAGCCGTCATGGACGTTCCCGGTCAGCGGGGCGACCCCGGAGCCGGTCGTGGAGGTGGCGCCGGAGCCGGTCGTGGAGGTGGCCCCGGAGCCGGTCGTGGAGGTGGCGCCGGAGCCGGTCGTGGAGGTGGCGCCGGTCGTGGAGGCCGAGCCGGTCGTGGACTACTCGCCCGCGCCGGTCGTCGAGTACTCGTCCCCGCCCGCGGTCGAGCCCGTCCCGGTGGTGGACGCTTCGCCGGAGCCGGTCGTCGAGGTCGGGCCGGTCGTCGATGTCGAGCCCGCGCCGGTGGACGACCCCGCCGCAGACGCAGTCGAGGTCAAGTCCGTGGAGACCGTCTCCGCGATCGACCTCGTCATGGGCGACGAGGACGAGGACGGCCGGGACGCTCCGGCCTCCCGGCCCTACTGAGCACCGCACCTATAATCAGCGGTACGCCCGCGAACGGGCCCGGTCGGCGCTGATTCGCCCGGTCGGGTCCCGTCGGACCGTCCCATGGCACCGATCGGCACCGCTGACAATCCGCTGCGAGTCGCGATCGTCGGCTCGGGTCCCGCCGGCTTCTACGCCGCCGGTCATCTGCTCCAGAGCAAGAAGCACCCGGACCTCGTCGCGCAGGTCGACATGTTCGACCGCCTGCCCACGCCGTGGGGGCTCGTCCGCGGCGGGGTGGCGCCCGACCACCCCAACATCAAGTCCGTCAGCCGCGTGTACGAGAAGACCGCCCGGCACCCCGAGTTCCGCTTCTACGGCAACGTCGAGCTGGGCTCGGACATCACCCGCGAGGACCTCGAAGCGCGCTACCACGCGGTCCTGTACGCCGTCGGCGCCCAGACCGACCGCCGCATGGACATCCCGGGCGAGGACCTGCCGGGCAGCTGGGCCGCGACCGAGTTCGTCGCCTGGTACAACGGCCATCCCGACTACCGCGACCTCGAGTTCGACCTCTCGCACGAGCGCGCGGTGGTGATCGGCAACGGCAACGTCGCCGCGGACGTCGCCCGGATGCTCGCCCTCACGCACCCGGAGATGGCCGTGACCGACGTGGCCGACCACGCCCTCGAGGTGCTCGCCGGCAGCGGCGTCAAGGAGATCGTCGTGCTCGGGCGCCGCGGTCCCGCGCAGGCCGCGTTCACGAACCCGGAGCTGCTGGAGCTCGGCGAGATGGCCGACGCCGACGTGTTCGTCGACCCGCGCGACGTGGAGCTCGACCCGCTCAGCTCGGCCTGGCTCGAGAGTGACGCCAGCGCCACCGCGCGCAAGAACGTGGAGATCGTCACCGGCTACTCCGCGCGCGAGGCCGAGGACAAGCCGCGCCGGATCGTGCTGCGCTTCCTCGTATCGCCGGTCGAGATCCTGGGGGATGCCACGGTCGAGGGCATCCGGATCGCCCGCAACGAGCTGACGGAGGACGAGTCGGGCGCGCTGCGCGCCCGCCCGACGGGCGAGACCGAGGAGCTCGAGTGCGGGCTCGTGTTCCGCTCGATCGGCTACCGCGGGACCCCGCTCGACGGCCTCCCCTTCGACGACCGCACCGGCACGATCCCGAACGAGCGCGGCCGAATCATCGACGGCGACGAGCCCCGGCCGGGCGAGTACGCGGTCGGCTGGATCAAGCGCGGCCCGACCGGGATCATCGGGACGAACAAGCGCGACGCCCAGGAGACCGTCGACGCGGTGATGGAGGACCTCGAGGCCGGGCGGCTGCTGAAGCCCTCGAACCCGGACCGCGCCTCGATCGAGGAGCTGCTCGCCGAGCGGCGGCCGGACCACGTCACGTACGCGGGCTGGGACGCGATCGACCGCGCCGAGCGAGGCGCCGGCGAGCCCCACGGCCGCCCGCGCGTGAAGCTCTGCACGTTCGAGGAGCTGCTCGCGGCCGCCCGCGCCGACGAGCGCGTCAGGTCCTAGACGGGCGCCCTCGTTACCTCGCCGTCGAGGGCGTCGAGCGCCCGCTCGAGCGAGCTCGAGATGCAGGTGAAGATCGGCGTCTCGGACTCCGTGTACGCGCTCGACTCCGTCGCCCGCAGCTCCTGCACCAGGTCGAGGAACTCGGACGGGTCGTCGGCGTCGAACGCGACCACGAACTCCTGGTCGTCGAGGCCGAACGAGTAGGCCGTGTTCGTCTCGATCCCGGTGAACCGCCGGGCGACCTCGATGTGGTCGCGCATCACGCGCATCCGCTCCTCGGCCGCCAGCCGGTACCAGTCGCGCTTCTTCCACATTGGGTAGACGATCAGGTAGCGCGAGTCGGCCCCCGCGCGCGGCTCGAGCGGCTTGTCGGGCTCGTCCGAGTAGGGCGACTCCTTCGTCATCGCGAGGTACGAGTAGGCCACGTCGGCCCAGCGCATCAGCCCGCTCTGGTTGAGGAGCACGTGCAGCTCGTGGATCGGGTCGAGGGTGGGTGAGATCGCGCGGACCATCAGGTCGCAGTCGCCGCGTGTGCCGACGAGCGAGTAGGTGCGCAGGTAGTGGTCCTCGGCGAAGTCGCGGCACGCTGCGGCGAACTCCGCCTTGTCGCCGGCGCGCTCCTCGGCCGACCGCCGCCGCCACGCGGGATCGACCTTGATGAACGTGTATTTCACGTAGTTGCGGGATTCCGCCACCACCGAAAGTGTGGCGTATGGCGGCTCAGCTACCATGCCACGGTGCGCGTAGGGCTCGTCTCCCCGTACTCGTACACGTATCCAGGCGGGGTCGGACGCCATACCGAGGCCCTGGCAGAGCAGCTGATCGCCCAGGGCCACGAGGTGCGGATGTTCGCCCCTTACGACCCAGACGACCGCCTGGCACGTGTCCTTCACCGCGGCGCCAGGCCGCAGCGGTCGCCCATGCCCGACTACTTCGTGCCGCTCGGCCGCACGTTCGGGCTGCCCGCGAACGGGGCGGTGACCAACCTGTCCGGCTTCCCCGAGGCGATCGCCACGCTCGGGCGTGAGCTGCGCGCCGGACGCTTCGACGTCGTCCACGTGCAGGAGCCGAACGTGCCGGTCGTGAGCTGGTTCGCGACCGAGCACGCGCGCGGCGCGCTGGTCGGCACGTTCCACACCTACTCGACCAGCCGCCTCGCCAACGGCTTCGCCGCCAACGTTGCCGGCGTCCGGCGGCTGTACGGAAAGTTGCACGCGCGGATCGCGGTGTCGGAGGCGGCGCGCTGGACGGCCCGGCGCTTCTACGGCGGTCAGTACCGGGTGATCCCGAACGGGGTGGACCTGCGCGCGGCGCGCCCGAACCCGGATCGCCCGCGCGAGGAGATGGAGATCCTGTTCGTCGGCCGGCCGGAGGCGCGCAAGGGCCTGCCGGTGCTGCTGCGCGCCTTCGAGGCGCTGCGCGGCGCGGGCATCCCCGCGCGCCTGACCGTCGCCGGCGCCCACGAGCAGGAGGTCGCGCCGCTGCTGCTCGAGCCCGACGGCGTGCGCGTGGCGGGGCGCGTCAGCGACGAGGAGAAGTGGCGCCTGCTCGGCAACGCCGACGTGCTCTGCGCGCCCTCGCTGGGCGGCGAGAGCTTCGGCATGGTGCTGACGGAGGCCTTCGCGTCTGGCACGCCGGTCGTCGGGTCGGACATCGCCGGCTACCGCGACGTGGTCCGCGACGGCCAGGACGGCCTGCTCGTTCCCGTCGGCGACCCCGTGGAGCTGGGCGAGGCGCTGCACGCGCTCGCGCTCGACCCGGATCGCCGCGTGCGGATGGCCGAGGCCGCGCGCGAGCGGGCCGAGCGCTTCGCCTGGCCGCGCGTGGCGAGCGAGGTGACGGAGGTGTACGAGGAGGCGCTGGCCGCCCCGCAGCCGGCAGGTCGCATGGCGCGCGCCGCCGCGCGCGCCGGGGTCAGGGCGGCCGAGTCGAGCTCGCGGCCGGTCAAGCTGCCGTCGATCGAGCCGGTCGACCCGCTGGCCACACGGCGCAGCGCCGCGCGCGTGGCGCGCAGGCTGGCGGTCGGCGCCGGCGCGGCGCTCGGCGTCGGCCTGACGGCGCTCGCGGTGCAGCGCATCGGACTTCACTCGGTCGGCCAGGCGCTGCTGGCCGCCACGCCCACGTGGGTGCTGGTGGCGTTCGCGCTCATGTGCGCGTCGATGCTGGTCCGCGCCGAGGCCTGGCACGCGGTGCTGCGCGCCGCGCTCCCGGGGGTGCGGGTGCGGAGGCGCGACACCGCCCGGGCCACGATGATCGGCGTCCTGATGTCGGCGACCTTGCCGGCCCGTCTCGGCGAGCCCTCGCGCGCGCTGATCCTGGCGCGGCGCCTGGGCCGCATGCGAGACCGCTTCCCGGTCGTGCTCGGCACGCTCGTCTCACAGACCCTGCTGAACATCCTCGCCCTCTGCGTGCTCGGCTCGGTGATGTTCGCCACCGTCGGGCTCTTCAACGGCAACGAGGACGCGCTCGTGGTGGCCACGATGGCGCCGGGGCTGATCCTGGGGCTCGTGCTGGCGCTGCCGTGGATCCTGCGTCGCGGCAGGCCGTCGCGGTTCAGGCGCGTGCAGCAGGCGGCGGCGGTGGCGCGCCACGCGATGGTGCAGGTGCGCAACGGGCTGAAGATCTTCGGCCGTCCCCGGCTGGGCGCGTGGGCGACGCTGATGCAGCTCAGCGCCTGGGCGATCCAGTGGCTCGCCTGCTACGTGCTGCTCGTCGCGCTCGGGCTCGACGACCACGCCGGGCTCGGCGCCGCGGCGGCGGTGCTGTTCGCCGTGAACGTCACGGCCGCGCTGCCGGCCACGCCGTCGAACCTCGGCGTGTTCCAGGCGGCGTGCGTGGCGGTGCTGTCCGCTTACGGGGTCGGAAAGACCAACGCGCTCGCCTACGGGATCATCCTGCAGGCGGTGGAGATCGCCACCGCGGTGGCGATGGGGATGCCCGCGCTCGTGCGCGAGGGAATGACCTGGAAGGACCTGCGCCTGCGGGCGCTCCACGCCGCACCGGTGGAGCTGCGCCGTGCGAGCCGCCGCGGCGAGGCCGTGGAGGCCGAAGCCTAAGGGCGCTATCCGGAGGCCCCGTTCCTCAAGCCGCGGGCCGGCGCGGACGATTCATTCCCTGTGGAAAGCCCGAGGACGCGCCAGATCCGCGAGGAGGTGCTCGCTGCGAACGAACGCCTGGAGCGCGGCGAGACGAGCCTGCTCGAGGTGCTGAGCGAGCTCGAGCTCGAGCGTGCCAACACGGCGGCCACGCGCTCCGACCGCGAGCGCAGGGTGGAGGCGCAGCTGCGGGCCCTGGTGGAGGTCGCGGCCGCCGCCGCGGGCGCTCACCGGCTGGAGGACGTGCTTGACATAGCGGCCGAGCGGGCGCTGACCGCCATCGGGGCGGCGTCGCTCTCGATCAGCCGCTGGGAGCGCGACGCCGCGCGGGTGCGCACGCTCATCAACGTCGGGCAGCTCGCGCCCGGCGAGGAGCGCCTGCCGCGCGACGAGTGGTATCCGCTCGACGACTTCCCGACCCTGGCCGCCGTGCTCGAGCAGGGCGGCCGGCTCGTCTCGGCCGTCGACGACCCGCGCACCGACGCCGCGATGAAGGAGCTGATGCTGTCGCTCGACAAGGAGTCGAGCCTGTCGGTGCCGATCGTCCTCGACGGCAAGACCTGGGGCGAGCTGTGGGCCACGACCGCCACCGGCTCGCCGCGCTTCACGGAGCGCGACGCCAGCTTCCTGCACGCGATCGCCGACCAGGTGGCAGCGGCGATCGGCCGCGCGGAGCTATTCCAGCGCATCGAGGCGCTCGCCTACGAGGACCCCCTGACCGGCCTCGCGAACCGGCGCGCGCTCGAGGAGGCGCTCGACGCCGCCTTCCTCGACGAGGGGCCCGGCCCGGCGCTGCTGCTCTGCGACATCGACGACCTGAAGGACGTGAACGACGCCCACGGCCACGAGGCCGGCGACCGCCTGATCGGGCGCGTGGCCCGCTCGCTGGGCGCCGCTGCGGACGCGTACGAGGGCGCGCTCGTGGCCCGCATCGGCGGCGACGAGTTCTGCGTCCTGCTCCCCCGCGGCAGCACCGCCGACGGGTCCGACGTGGCGAGCCGCGCCGCCGCGCGGCTGCGTCGCGACGGGCCGGCCGCCCGGATCTCGTGCGGCGTGGCGGTGCGCTCCGACCGAGCGCTGCGGCCGACCGAGCTGCTGCGCGCCGCGGACGCGGCGCAGTACCGCGCCAAGCGCGCCGGCCGGCTCGTGGAGCTGGCCGTGGCGGCGGACATAGCCGGGCCCGAGACCTTTCAGGGCGGCCGCAGCTACCGGCGCAAGCCCGGGGCGGAGGCGGCGTTCGCGGCGGAGCTGCTCGAGCTGCTCGAGCGCATGGGCGGCGCGGGCGCCGAGGAGCGGCTCGGGGCGCTGGTCCGCCGGCTGCGGGAGTCTGCCGAGGCGGCCTAGAACGCGGCCGGCACAAACCTTCACACAACTATGTCAAGGTTGGTACCATGGCGACCTTGGCCGAGCGGGACTACCTCAGAGCGATCCGCGAGCGCGTCGTCGTCTTCGACGGCGGCATGGGGGCCACCCTCGAGCTCTTCGACCTGAGCGCCGAGGACTACGGCGGCCTGCCCGGCAAGTGCCACGAGGCGTTGATCCTGCATCGCCCGGACGTGATCGAGGGCGTGCACGAGTCGATGCTGGAGGCCGGCGCCGACGTGCTCGAGACCGACACCTTCCAGGCCAGCCGGCTGAAGCTCGAGGAGTGGGGGCTCGGCGAGCACACGCTCGAGATCAACCGCCGCGCAGCCGAGATCGCGCGCAGGGCGGCGGGCGACCACCGCTTCGTTGCGGGCTCGATCGGCCCGACCGGCCACCTGCCGGCCTCGGACGACCCCACGCTCGGGAGAATCACCTTCCGCGAGCTCGTCGACGTGTTCACGGAGCAGGCCGACGGCCTGGTCGAGGGCGGCTCCGACCTGATCATCGTCGAGACCGCCCAGGACATCCTCGAGGTCAAGGCAGCGGTGTTCGGCGCGCGCGAGGCGTTCAAGAAAGCGGGCCGATCGCTGCCGATCCAGGTCAGCGTGTCGCTGCTGCCGCAGGGCGGCAAGATGCTCCTCGGCACCGACATCCAGGCGGTGCTCACCACGCTGGCGGCGCTCGAGGTCGACGCGATCGGGCTCAACTGCTCGACCGGCCCCGAGGACATGCGCGACGCGATCCGCTACCTCGGCGAGAGCTCGCCGGTGCCGGTGCACTGCATCCCGAACGCGGGTCTGCCGCTGCAGGGGCCGAACGGCGAGACGATCTTCCCGGAGGAGCCGGACCCGCTCGCGGAGACGCTGCAGGAGTTCGTCGAGCGCTTCGGCGTGAGCGTGGTCGGCGGCTGCTGCGGCACGACGCCGGACCACATCCGGGCGATCGTCGACCGAGTCGGCGGCCGTGATGTGCCGCGGCGCCCCGGCGCCGGGATCCCGCTCGTCTCCTCGATGATGACCGCCACGCCGCTCGTGCAGGAGCCGCGGCCGACGCTCGTCGGCGAGCGCGTGAACTCGCAGGGCTCGCGCAAGGCGAAGGAGCTGCTGCTGGCGGACGACTACGACGGGCTCGTGACGGTCGCCGAGGACCAGGTGCAGGGCGGCGCGCACGTGCTCGACGTGTGCGTGGCGCTGACCGAGCGCCAGGACGAGGCCGACCAGATGCGGGAGGTCGTCAAGCGGATCGCGCTGACGCAGCCCGCGCCGATCCAGATCGACTCCACCGAGCCCGACGTGATCCAGGCCGCGCTCGAGCAGATCCCCGGCCGCGCGATCGTCAACTCGGTCAACCTCGAGGCGGGCCGCGGCAAGCTCGACGTGGTCGTGCCGCTCGCGCGGGCGCACGGCGCCGGGGTGATCGCGCTGACGATCGACGAGGAGGGGATGGCGAAGACGGCCGAGCGCAAGGTCGAGGTCGCCAGCCGGATCGTCGAGCTCGCGTGCGGCGAGCACGGCCTCGATCGCGAGGCGCTGATCTTCGACGCGCTCACGTTCACCCTGACCACCGGCGACGAGGAATGGAGGCCAAGCGCGATCGAGACGATCGACGGCATCCGCCGCATCAAGGCCGAGATCCCGGGCGTGAAGACGTCGCTCGGGGTGTCGAACGTGTCGTTCGGCGTCTCGCAGCCGGCGCGCGCGGTGCTCAACTCGGTCTTCCTCCACCACTGCGTGGAGGCCGGGCTCGACCTCGCGATGGTCAATCCGAACCACATCACTCCGTACGGCGAGATCCCGGACGGCGAGCGCGAGCTCGCCGACGACCTGGTCTTCAACCGCCGCGACGACGCGCTCGAGCGCTTCATCGCCCACTTCGAGCAGAAGGGCGAGACCGAGGAGGACGCCGCCGCCGACCCGACCGAGGGCATGGAGCCGGAGGAGGCGCTCCACTGGCACATCCTGCGCCGGCGGCGCGAGGGCGTGGAGGACTGGATCGACCGCTCGGTCGAGAAGATCGGCGCCGTGCCGACCCTGAATCAGGTGCTGCTGCCGGCGATGAAGGAGGTCGGCGACAAGTTCGGCGCGGGCGAGCTGATCCTGCCGTTCGTGCTGCAGTCGGCCGAGGTGATGAAGCGGGCGGTCGCGCAGCTCGAGAACTACCTGGAGAAGATCGAGGGGCACACGAAGGGCAAGGTCGTGATCGCGACGGTCTTCGGCGACGTGCACGACATCGGCAAGTCCCTCGTCAACACGATCCTCACGAACAACGGCTACACCGTCTACGACCTCGGCAAGCAGGTCCCGATCGACACGATCATCAACGCCGCGATCGAGCACGAGGCGGACGCGATCGGGCTGTCGGCGCTGCTCGTGTCGACCTCGAAGCAGATGCCGACCTGCGTGCAGGAGCTGCACGAGCGAGGGCTCGAGTTCCCCGTCCTGATCGGCGGGGCGGCGATCAACCGCGACTTCGGGCGCCGCATCCTGTATCCGAAGGGCGCCGACTCGGACGAGGTCTACGAGCCGGGGGTCTTCTACTGCAAGGACGCGTTCCAGGGGCTCGCGACGGTGGACCAGCTGGTGGACTCCGAGGCCCGCGACGGGCTGGTCGAGCGGATTCGCGCGGAGGCCAGGGCGCTGCGCGAGAAGCCGGTGGAGGTGGACGACGCCCCGCCCGTGACCGACGCCAGCGTCCGCTCGCCGGCGCGCACCGACATGCCGGTCCCCGAGCCGCCGTTCTGGGGCGTGCGCGAGATCGACGTGGACCTCGAGGACGTCTACCCGTACCTCGACCGCCACGTGCTGTTCAAGCTGCACTGGGGCGGGCGCGGCGTGAAGGGCGACGAGTGGGAGCGCCTCGTGCGCGATGACTTCCAACCGCGGCTCGAGCGGATGTGGCGCGAGCAGGACTACCTGCGCCCGCGCGCGCGGGTCGGGTACTTCCCGTGCAACGCGGACGGCAACGAACTGGTGATCTTCGACCCGGCCGACCCGTCGCGCGAGATCGAGCGGCTCGTGTTCCCGCGCCAGCCGCGGCACGACCGCATCTGCCTGGCGGACTTCTTCCGGCCCCTGGACTCGGGCGAGCGCGACGTGGTGGCGCTGCAGGGCGTGACGGCCGGCCCCGAGGTGACCGAGCTGATCGAGCGCCTTGAGCGCGAGGGCGAGTTCGCGGAGCAGCTCTTCACGCACGGGCTCGGCGTGCAGGCGGCAGAGGGGATGGCCGAGTGGATGCACTCGGAGGTGCGCCGCGGGCTCGGGATCGACCTCGACCAGGGCCGCAGGTACTCGTGGGGCTACCCGGCGTGCCCGGACCAGTCGGAGCACGAGAAGGTGTGGCGGCTGCTCGACCTCGAGCAGATCGGGATGACGCTGTCCGGCGGCTACGCCGTCATGCCCGAGCAGTCGACGGTCGCCGTGATCGCCCACCACCCGCAGGCCGTGTACTTCGGGATGAAGTCCGGGTTCATCCCGAAGGACAAGAAGCCCGACGAGCTGATCGCCGGAACCGAGCGCGGCGGCGAGCTACCGCCCGAGGCCGAGCCCGGAGAGGGCACGGTGGAGGCGGAGGGCGAAGAGCGGGCGCGGGACGGAGTGCCGGCGTAGGGCGCGCGCGGCGGCGAACCGGCGGTGCGCCGGAAACGCGGCCGCCGGCCGGAAACGCGGGCGCCGGCGGTCCAGTGTCGAGTTTGTCGGGCTGAGGCCGACAAAGTCGACACTCGATACGGACAGGCCATGGCCCGGATGGTTCGGATGGGAGCGCGGGCGCGGGTCGCGGCGGACCAGACTCCGATGGGCCGCTCGACCCTGCTCGTCGTCACCCGCGACGAGGGCGGGCGCGAGACGGAGCGAGAGGTCCCACAGCCCGACCCGCTCGTGATCGACATCGTCCACTTCGTCGACCTCGACGACGGGCGCCGGATCACGACGGAGGAGTTCGGCGACATCTCGCTCGATCTCGGCGGGCCGTGCGACGAGACGCTGCTGAGGTACGAGGTTCGCGAGGCCATCTTCGGGGAGGAGATGCGCGAGATCCCTGAGTTCGCGGCAGGGCCGCGCTGGGAGGACATGATCGAAGCGCTGCACCGCGCCGGAGTCGAGACGGACGAGTCCGCTCTCGCAGCCCTACCGTTCGTCGTGCAGCTCGACGAACAGCTCGTTGCCCGGGCCGCTGAGGGTCGATTGTCGAGTTAGTCCCCGCCACGGGGACGGAGTCGACACTCGATGCCGGGAACGCCTCGCGCGGCTCGCTACAGTCCCGCCCGACTTGAGGGCGCCTTCGTCAGATCGTCGCTTGCCCCGGCGCGCCGTGCCCGCGCTCCTCGCGGCCATGTTTGCGGCCGTCCTCGCCTGGCCCGCCGCGGCGCCCGCGCAGCAGGCGGGCGGTGCCCGCTACGGCGTCGGCATGCGCACCTTCAAGTTCGTCGACAAGAGCCGGCGGACGGATCCGAACCTCAGCTACAAGGGCGCCCGCAGCCGCACCCTGCGGACGCTCGTGCTCTACCCGACGGCAGGCGACCCGGGTGGGCCCGCCGTCAAGAACGCGCGGCCGCTCCGGCGTCGCGCCGGCCAGCGCTTCCCGCTCGTCGTCTTCGCGCACGGCTTCGGCGCCAGCGGCCCGACCTACCGGCCGGTGATCGAGCCGTACGTCCGTGCCGGGTACGTGGTCGCCGCGCCGACGTTCCCGCTCTCGAGCCAGGGGGCGCCCGGCGGCCCGCCCGTCCTCACCGACTACGTGAACCAGCCCGGCGACGTCAGCTACGTGATCACCCGAATGCTGCGCCTCTCGCGCGGCAAGGGGTTCCTGACGAGGACCGTCAACCGCCACGAGATCGGGGCGATGGGGCATTCCCTCGGCGCGGTCACGACGCTCGGCCTCGTCGCCAACAGCTGCTGCCGCGACCCGCGCGTGGACGCCGCGTCGGCCTGGTCCGGGCTCGAGGTCCCCTTCCCGAAGGGCCGCTTCTTCTCGCGCAAGGCGCCACCGCTCCTGTTCGTCCACGGCGACAGCGACCAGACGGTGATGCTCTCCGGCGGCCGCAAGGCGTACGAAGACGCGCCGGCGCCGAAGGCGCTGCTGACGATGATCGGCGGGGGACACGTCTTCTTCTTCGCCCCGTGGGCCGACCCGTTCACCCGCACCGTCACGGACTTCCTGGACGGCTACCTGAAGCACTCCGCGGCCGCCCGGCAGCGCATAGCGACCGACGGCAACCTGGCCGGCGTCGCGTCCGTCACCGAGCAGCTCCGCTAGCGCGCCCGCGTCAGTGCGAGTGGTGGTGCTGGTGCACCACCGCGTGCCCCTTGCCGCGCGCGATCAGCCACCGATTGACCGGCACCGCGGCGACGAACGCCACCGCCAGCGAAAACGCCAGGCTGCCCCAGAACAGGGCCGAGTCGAGGCCGGCGTCGATCGCGCCGGGCACCAGGAGGATGACCGCGTTGTCGACGATCTCCATCACGAGGATCGAGAACGTGTCCGACGCGAGCGCCAGCGGGACCACCGCCGCGAACGCCAGCCCGCTGCGGAGCAGCGGGATGCTGGTCAGCGTGTAGCCGAAGAGGAAGGCGAGCGCCACGGACAGGGCGACCGTCGGCCAGTTGCCCCAGTCGAGCGCGGTGCCGATCACCATGCCGAGCACCTCGCCGATGGCGCAGCCGGTCAGGCAGTGGAGGGTGGCGCTGACGGCCAGCCGGTTCAGGCTCATGCCTGGACCATATCAGGTACCCCTAGGGGGTATCACAGAGAACTCGACCAAAGGGCGAAACCGGCCGGCGGAATCTTCGACATCTGGCTAAAGACCCGCTCGACGTGCGGTCCTAACTTGGCGGCTACCGCTGATCCGAGCCGCGTGCCGCGGTTCCAGAAGAGGAGGAAGCCGCCCGATGGACGGACCAACGCTCGACGACACGATCTCGAGCCTCAACACGACCTGGGTGATCGTCGCGGCCGTGCTCGTGATGTTCATGCAGGCCGGGTTCCTGTTCCTCGAGGTCGGGTTCTCGCGCTCGAAGAACGCGGGGCTCGGCGTTGTGAAGATCCTGACCAACTTCTCGATCGCGTCGATCGCGTACTGGGCCGTCGGCTTCGCCCTCGCGTTCGGCGGCGCGGGTGAGATCGCCGGCACCAACGGCTTCTTCCTCGACGTGAGCTCCGTCCCGGCCGACGCCGCGACGCAGTTCCCGCTGCTGGACATCGCCGGCATCAGCCCGGCGGCGCTCCTGTTCTTCCAGTTCGTGTTCTGCGCCGTCTCGCTGTCGATCGTCTGGGGCACGACGCTCGAGCGCATCAAGTTCAGCGCCTACGTCATCTACGCGGTGATCTTCTCCGCGCTGATCTATCCGGTGATCAGCCACTGGATCTTCGGCGGCGGCTGGCTCCAGGTGAACATCGGCATGCAGGACTTCGCCGGCTCGACGGTGGTCCACCTGATCGGCGCCACCGGCGGGCTCGCGGCGCTGCTGCTGCTCGGCCCGCGCCGCGGCAAGTACGACGCCAACGGCAAGCCGCGCGCGATCCCCGGCCACTCGATGCCGCTCGTCGGCCTCGGCGTGCTGATCCTGTGGCTCGGCTGGTTCGGCTTCAACCCGGGCTCGACGCTCGGCGCGATGGGCAACCGCTTCGCCGAGATCGTGCTCGTCACGAACCTCGCGGCCGCGGCGGGTGTGCTCGCCGCGCTCGGCGTGATGTACATGCGGACGAAGACCTACGACGTCGGCATGGCCGGCAACGGCGCGATCGCCGGCCTCGTCGCGATCACTGCGCCCTCGGGCTACGTCGAGTTCTGGGCGGCGCCGATCATCGGCGCGGTCGCGGGCGTGATCGTCGTCTACGGCGTGGTGCTGATCGAGAGGGTGCTCGACGACCCCGTGGGCGCGCTCTCCGCGCACGGCCTCGCGGGCGTGTGGGGCACGCTCGCGTGCGGCCTGTTCACGGCGCCGCGACTCGCGGAGCTGAACGGCGTCGGCGAGGGCGGGCTCTGGTACACGGGCAGCTTCGCGCAGCTGGGCGACCAGGCGCTCGGCGTGATCGTCGCGTTCGCGTGCGTGTTCGCCGTCTCCTACGCCGTGTTCTACGTCATCAGGGCGACCATCGGCCTGCGCGTGTCGGCCGAGGACGAGGACGCCGGCCTCGACATCTCCGAGACCGGCATGTACGGGTACCCGGAGCTGTTCATCCCGGCGCCCGAGATGGGTGGCTCGCAGGTCGCCGTTCCCCCGCGGCCGCCGGCACCTGCCGCCGCCACCACGATCACCGGGGAGGCACCGGCATGAAGATGGTCGTCGCGTACATCCGCCACGAGGCCTTCGAGCCGATCCGCGAGGACCTGCTCGAGGCCGGCTTCCCGAGCATCTCGATCACCGAGGTGAAGGGCTCGGGCAGGCAGAAGGCGATCACGGAGCACTACCGCGGCTCGTCGCTCACGGTCCACCTGCGGCCGAAGCTGAAGATCGAGTGCGTGGTCGAGTCGAAGGACGTCGGCCTGATCAAGGACGTGATCCTGCGGCACGCCCGCACCGGCAACGTCGGCGACGGGAAGCTCTTCGTCCTGCCGGTCGAGGACGCCGTGCGCATCCGGACCGGCGAGGAGGGCGAGGCCGTGCTCCAGTCCCACGATCACGAGGAGGTGTCCGCAAATGGCGATCGCCCCTGAGGACATCGGGACCCGCGCGGCGGACGTGCTCGCGCGGGTCGAGGAGGAGAACGTCGAGTTCATCCGGCTCTGGTTCACGGACATCTTCGGCGCGCTGAAGTCGTTCGCCGTGGGCCGTGAGGAGCTGCCGGGCGCGCTCGAGGACGGCATGGGGTTCGACGGCTCGTCGATCACCGGGTTCAACCGGATCGAGGAGTCGGACATGATCGCCATGCCCGACCCGAGCACGTTCAAGATCCTGCCCTGGCGCAAGGGCGAGTCGCACAAGGTGGGCCGGCTGTTCTGCGACGTGCTGCGGCCGGGCGGCGAGCCCTACGAGGGAGACCCGCGCTTCCAGATGCGCCGCGCGCTCGCCCGTGCGAGGGACATGGGCTTCGACCACTACTACCTCGGGCCGGAGCTCGAGTTCTTCCTGTTCAAGGACGACACGTCGACGGAGGTGCTCGACAAGGGCGGTTACTTCGACCTGACGACGCTCGACGTGGCCTCCGACTTCCGCCGCGACGTGGTGTTCACGCTGCGGGAGCTCGGCATCCCGGTGGAGTACACGCACCACGAGGTCGGGCCGTCGCAGCATGAGATCGACATGCGGTTCGCCGACGGGCTCGACATGGCCGACAACGCGATGACGTACCGGATCGCGGTGAAGGAGGTGGCGAGCGCCCACGGGTTCTACGCGACGTTCATGCCGAAGCCGCTCTACGGCGAGAACGGGTCCGGCATGCACACCCACCAATCGCTGTTCAGGGGCTCGGAGAACGCGTTCTTCGACGCGGACGACGAGTACTTCCTGTCCGACGAGGCGAAGGGGTTCATCGCCGGCCAGCTCCGGCACGCGCGCGAGCTGTCGGCGCTGTTCGCGCCGTCGGTCAACTCGTACAAGCGGCTCGTGCCGGGGTACGAGGCGCCGGTGTACATCGGCTGGTCGCGACGCAACCGCTCGGCGCTCGTGCGGGTGCCGCTGTACCACCCGGGCAAGGAGCGCGCGACGCGGATGGAGCTGCGCTGTCCCGATCCCTCGTGCAACCCGTACCTGACGTTCGCGGCCCTGCTGCATGCGGGCCTCGAGGGGATCGAGCAGGGGTACGAGCTGCCCGACCCGATCGAGCGCAATCTCTACGACCTGACCGAGGCCGACAGGCAGGCGATGGGCGTGCAGCACCTCCCGGAGTCGCTCGGCGAGGCGATCGAGGAGATGGCGGGCTCCGAGCTCGTGGAGCGGGCGCTGGGCTCGCACATCTTCTCGCGCTACGTCGACCTGAAGCGTGAGGAATGGCTCGACTACCGGGTCCAGGTGACGCCGTGGGAGATCGAGCGCTACCTCCCGAGGACGTGACCGCCACGCGCCAGGGGGCGGTCCTGCACGTCGCCGGTGACCCGGCGGCGGAGCGTGGGAGCCCGCGCGGCGCCCATCTCGAGATGGTGGGCGCCGTGCTCGCCGGCGACGGCATCGAGCGGGTGGCGGAGATCGCCTCCGCGCACGCCGGTGCGCCGGTGGCCGTGGTCGTCCCGCAGCTCGGGGTCCCGGAGCGCTGGGCCCCCTATCAGCGGTACGTGGCCGCCCGCCTTCGCGGCGGGCGGCCACAGCCGCCGGCCGAGCTGTCGGCCGAGGTCGCGGTCGCCTCCGGCGACCGCGCCCTCGGCGCGGTGCTGCTGCTCGGCCCGGGTGCCCCGGACGCCGGCGAATACCTCCACATGGCCGCGATCGCCGCGCTGACGGAGGTGGCGGTGGCGGATGCGCGCGAGGAGACCGAGCGCGGCCTGCGCGGCTCGTTCCTCGAGGAGGTGCTGAGCCGGCCCGACCTCGAGGCGGCCGAGGCGGAGCGGCGCGCGTTGCGGCTCGGCTGCGACCTGACCCAGGGATACGTGGCGCTGTGCGCCGACCCGAACGGGCGCGCGCCGGGGCGGGTGCTGGCGGCGCTGGCGGCCGAGGTGCCGGGCGCGCTGTCGCAGGTCGTGGACGGCAAGGTCTACGCGCTGCTGCCGGGCGCGCCCGACCGCGCGCGCGTCGCCGCCGCGCGCCTCGGGCGCCACTCCCTGGTCGGGCTGTCGTCGCACCGCGCGGGCGCCGCGGAGGTCCGGCGCGCGCTCGAGGAGGCCGAGCTCGTGCTGGGCGTGACGGCCGCGGGCGGCGGCATGCCGGGCGAGGAGATCGGCGAGCGCACCTACCGCCTGCTGTTCCGCGTGCTGGCGAGCCATCCGCAGGAGGTGCGCAGCTTCTACGAGGACACGGTGGCGCCGCTCGTGCGCTACGACGAGCAGTACTCGACCGACCTGCTCGGCACCGTCGACGCATACCTCCGCAACAACTGCAACATGAACGCAACCGCCCAGGCGATCCACGCCCACCGCCACACGGTCGGCTACCGGCTCGAGCGCGTGAAGGAGCTGACCGCGCTGGACCCCTTCCGCTCGGAGGACCGCGAGCGCCTCGGCCTCGGCCTGAAGGCGTACCGGATCATCGCGCCGAGCCTGCCGCGCTGACCACGGCACGGCCTGAATTAGAGTTGGCCGGCGTGAGCCTTCGCGAGCGCCTCGGGCTGGAGCATCCGGTCGTCGGTGCGGGCCTGGGGGGTGGCCTCTCGCGGGCGCGGCTGACCGTTGCGATCGCGGAGGCGGGCGGCGTCGGGCAGCTCGGCATCATGCCGCCGCCGGTGTTGCGGTCGGAGCTTGCCGCCCACCGCGAGCGCAGCGGGGGCCCGGTGGCGGTGAACCTGCTGCTGCCGTTCGCCCGCGGCGAGCACTGGGAGGTGGCGCGCGAGGCGGATGCGGTGGTGACGTTCTGGGGCAGGCCGCGGCGGGCGACGGGCGGCATCTGGGTGCACCAGTGCGGGTCGGAGCAGGAGGCACTGGCGGCCGTGGAGGCGGGCGCGGACGGCGTGGTCGTGCAGGGTGTCGAGGCGGGCGGGCATGTGCGCGGGAGCACTCCGGCACTCGAGCTGCTCGAGCGCGCGCGGGCGCGGCTCCCGGCGGGCTATCCGGTCTGGCTCGCGGGTGGCGTGGCCGAACGTGGCGACGTCGAGGCGGCGCTGGCGGCCGGCGCGGATGCGGTGGTCGTCGGGACGCGCTTTCTGCTGTCGGCGGAGAGTGATGCTCATCCGGAGTACAAGTCGCGGCTGCTCGGTGCGCGCGACACGGTGCTGACGGAGCTGTTCGGGGCCGGCTGGCCGGCGCCGCATCGTGTCGTGCGCAACGCGGCCACCGACCGTTGGTTGCGCGAGGACGAGCGAGGCCCCGGCTGGGTCCGCACCCTGCACCGGGCCAGCGCACCCGCGCTGTCGCGGATGCCGGTGGCTTTGATCCAGCGCGCCGCCCGCACGCAGCGGCCGGGGATGCCGCTGCTCGGTCCGGCGGCCGCCACAGGCGACGACCCCGTCTCGCTGGTGGACGCCGGTCCGCTCTACGCCGGCCAATGCGTCGCCCGCATCGACGACCTCCGTCCCGCCGCCGAGCTCGTGCGCACCCTGGCGGGCACGCCCTGATCGACCGGCTGCGCGGAGCCTGTCCACCCGCCCGCCCGGCGTCAGCGTCCGCTCGGGCTGGGGGACCGGGCGCGCGGACGACGAGCGACACGGCCGGCGCGCTGAACCGCAGCGCCGCCCCGTGCGAATAGTGCGTGTCGGACGCGCTGCGATGCGCGTGTCACGCAACCAGATCGGAGACAACCATGCGGAAGATCCTCGGCACGCTCGGAGCGACGCTGGCGGTCGTCGCGGTCATAGCGCTCCCGGTGGCGAGCGCGTCGGCGCAGCCGAAGCCGGCCTCGGCGACGTCCGCGGACCACGGGTCCAGCCTTCCGAGCTACGGCAAGAGCCGCTTCGCCCTGGCCGACGAGCGCACCTGATCGAGTCGGCCCGCGCCCGATCCCCCATCCGGCGGATCGTGGTCGACGCGGGAGCGAGGCTGCCGGACCGGCCGCGAGAGCAGCTATAACTCCACCCGGACCTTCGGGGGAAGGAGAAGCTGTCCGGATGGGTCGGTCGGGCGAAGTGCGCAGGCTGATGCCGGAGTTGCGCCGGGATCTCGAGGAGCTGGTCCGAATTCCGTCGGTCTCGGCGCCGGGCGAGCTCGGCGAGCCGCTGCTGGCGGCCTTCGAGATGACGTCGCGACTGTTCGCGGACGCCGGCGTCGAGGTCGGGCGGCTCGACCTGCCGGACACGGCGCCCGTGGTCGTCGGCGAGATCCCCGCGCCGCCGGGCGCGCCGACCGTGCTGCTCTACAGCCACTACGACGTCGTCGCGGCCGGCGACGAGTCCCTGTGGGACTCGCCGCCGTTCGAGCCGACCGAGCGCGACGGCGCGCTGTTCGGCCGCGGCGCGGCGGACACGAAGTCGAACATCCTCATGCACGTCGGCGCGCTGCGCGCCTGGGAGGGCCGCCCGCCGGTGGGCGTCAGGCTCTGCATCGAGGGCTACGAGGAGATCGGCAGCGGAGCGCTGCTCGGCTACCCGTCCACCGACCCGGAGCACTTCCGGGCCGACACGCTCGTGATCGGCGACATGGGCAGCATGAGCCCCGGCGTCCCGACGCTGACGACCGCGCTGCGCGGCATGGGGAACGTGATCGTCGAGGTGCGCACGCTCGAGTCGGGCAAGCACAGCGGCCAGTACGGCGGTGCCGCCCCCGACGCGCTCATCGCCGTGATGCACGCGCTTGCCTCGCTCCACGACGAGCACGGTGACGTGGCGGTGCCGGGGCTGCGCCGCAACGAGTGGGACGGGCCCACCCAGTCGGAGGAGCAGTTCCGCGAGCTCGGCACCGTGCTCGATGGCGTGCCGCTGCTCGGCACGGGCGGCCTGGCGTCGCGGATCTGGTCGGGCCCGGCGATCACCGTGATCGGCATCGACGTCCCGTCTGTGGACGGCGCCGTCAACGCCGTCTCGCCCCACGCGCGCGCGCTCCTGAACGTGCGCGTGCACCCCGAGCAGGACGCGGCCGAGGCGCAGGCCGCCGTGATCGAGCACCTCCGCGCCGCGCGGCCGTTCGGCATCGACCTGGAGGTCAGCGCCGGTCCGACCGGCAACGGCTTCGCCGCCGCCACCGACGGCCCGGCCTACCGGGCGGCCCGCGAGGCGTGGGCGGCGGCGTACGACGCCGACGTCCTGCTCGCGGGCAGCGGCGGCTCGATCCCGATCGTGAGCGCGCTGGCCGGGGCGCTGCCCGAGGCCGAGGCGTTGCTCGTCGGCACCACCGACGGCTACGCCAACATCCACGGGCCGAACGAGCGCCTGCTGCTCGACGAGTTCGAGCGCGCGACGATCGCCGAGGCGGACTTCTTCGGTCGCTACGCCGAGGCGTTCGCGGCGTGACCGGCGAGGCGTTCTCCGAGACGGCTCCCGCGGGCGGCGGGCTCACCGAGCGCGCGCTTGCCTGGGTCGAGAAGGCCGGCAACCGCGTCCCCGACCCCGCCGTCCTGTTCATCGGCCTGATCGTGTTCGTGATCGCGATCTCGCAGGTGCTCGACTGGGCGAACGTCGGCGCCACGAGCCGTGTGGCCGTGAACCCGGCCGTGGCTGCCGACTACGCAAAGGACTCCTACGACCCGACGGCCCAGCAGGTCGACGGCGAGGACTACGTGATCAAGAGCGAGCGGGTGGAGGCCAAGGGCCTGCTGACCGGGGACGGTATCCGCTTCATGTTCACCTCGTTCGTGCCGAACTTCCTCGGCTTCGCGGCGGTGGGCGTGATCCTCGTGGCGATGATCGGCGTGGGGGTCGCCGAGTACTCGGGGCTTGTCGGCGCGCTCATACGCAAGCTCGTCGCGATCTCGTCACCGAGCTCGCTGACGTACATCATCGTGTTCATCGGGATCATCTCGAGCGTCGCCGCGGACGCCGGCTACCTGGTGCTGATACCGCTCGCGGCGGCGGCGTTCATAAGCGTCGGCCGACATCCGCTCGCCGGCATCGCAGCCGGGTTCGGCGCGGTCAGCGCCGCGTTCTCGGTCAACATCCTCCTGACGCCCGCCGACGGGGTGGTGACCGACATCGGGAACGAGGCCGCTCAGCTCGTCGATCCGTCGGTGAACCTCGACCTCGTGGCCAACCTCTGGTTCGGGATCGTCTCGACGCTGTTCCTCACGGTCGTGATCGCCCTCATCACCACGCGGATCGTCGAGCCGCGGCTCGGGGAATGGGACCGCAGCGAGGCCGATCACGAGGAGCTCGAGCGCGAGGAGGGCCCGCCGGTCGACGCCGTCGCCGAGGGCAAGGGACTGCGCTGGGCCGGGATCGCGCTGCTCGCGGTGATCGTGGTCGTCGCGCTGCTGACGCTGCCGCCCGGCGCGCCGCTCCGCAACCCGGAGACGGGGGACGTGGTCGGCGACTCGCCGCTGATGAGCAGCCTGATCGTGATCATCTCCGCGTGCTTCCTCGCCGCCGGGCTCGCCTACGGGCGCGCCGCGGGGACGATCGCGAACAGCAAGGACGCCCTCGGCATGATCACGAAGGCGTGGGCGAGCCTGGCGAGCCTGCTGTTCCTCTTCCTGCTGATCGCGCAGTTCATCGCCTACTTCGACTTCAGCAACATCGCGCAGGTCGTCGCGATCTCGCTCGGCGACATCCTCGAGCACCTCGACCTCGCGAACATCCTCCTGCTGCTGGGGATCATCCTGCTGACCCTGCTCGTGGACATCATCATGCCGGCGAAGATCGCCAAGTGGGCGATCCTCGCCCCGATCTTCGTCCCGCTGATGCTGCGCCTCGGCGTGGAGCCGCAGACGGTGCTCGCCGCCTACCGGCTCGGGGACTCGCCCATAAACGTGCTGACCCCGCTGATGCCGTACTTCCCGCTCATGGTCGTGTTCGCCGCGCGCTATCAGAAGGACGCGGGCATCGGGACGGTGATCGCGTTGATGGTGCCCTACGCGCTCGTCGTGCTGGCCGCCTGGGTCATCCTGTTCGTGGCCTGGTACCTGATCGGGGTCCCGCTCGGCCCGGGATGGCCGGTGTGAGCCGGCGCCGGCCGCGTGTCCAGCCCTGACCCACCCGGCGCGCACGTCTCGACCGGGCGCCTGCCCGACCCCGACGTGGTGCAGGCGCTCGTCGCCGAGGCGCACGAGCGGTTCCGCCACGACAAGCAGGGCGAGGTCTCCGGCGTGTATCCGGCGCTCGCGCGGGTCGCGCCCGACGCCTTCGGCATCTGCCTCGTCGGCACCAGCGGTCGCGAGTACGCCGCGGGCGACGCGGGCCATGCGTTCGCGATCATGAGCGTCTCGAAGCCGTTCGCGTTCGCGCTCGTGTGCGACGCGGCCGGCGCCGACGCAGCCCGCGAGCGGCTCGGCGTCAACGCGACGGGCCTGCCGTTCAACTCGCTCGCGGCGGTCGAGCGCAGCCCCGACGGCCGGACCAACCCGATGGTCAACGCGGGGGCGATCGCGACGAGCGCGATGGCGCCGGGCGCGTCGCTCGAGGAGCGCTGGGGCCGGCTGCGGGACGAGCTCTCGCGGTTCGCGGGCCGGCGTCTCGAGCTCGACCCGGAGATCCACGCCTCGGTGAGGGCGACGAACCACCGCAACCACGCGATCGCGCGGCTGCTCGCCGACCGCGGGCAGCTGGCGGGTGACCCCGCGGAGGCGGTCGAGCTATACACCCGCCAGTGCTCGCTCGAGGTCAGCGCGCGCGACCTCGCCGTGATGGGCGCGACGCTCGCCGACGGCGGCGTGAACCCGGTGACCGGCGAGCGCGTCGTGGCCCGCTCGGTCTGCCACTACGCGCTCGCGGTCATGGTCACCTCCGGCCTGTACGAGACTTCGGGCGACTGGCTCTACGACGTCGGCCTGCCCGCCAAGAGCGGCATCGGGGGCGGGATCGTGACGGTCTCACCCGGCAAGGGCGGGATGGGCACCTTCGGCCCGCGCCTGGACGCGGCGGGCAACAGCGTCAAGGGAACGCTCGCCGCCCGCTTCCTGTCGGAACGCCTCGGGATGGACCTGCTCGCGTCAGCCCCCGAGAGCTGACCGTGCGAAGCCCCGCAACCTAGGCAGGCGACGCGCACAAGCTGGGCAGTGCTGCCGATGCGCAACCGCTCGCGCGGGGTCAGGCTCGCCGTGTAGGTCGAGTCGATGAAGGAGAGTCCAATGAATCGATACGTCAAGCTCATCAGCGGCGGTCTCATGGCCGCCGTTCTCAGCACGGCGGCCCCGGCGGTCGCGGCCGAGCCCAGCGCCCGCGCGGCCGTCAACGCTCAGGTCTCGATGGCCGCCAGCGGCATGGAGCAATTGAGCGGCGGCGGCTACACCGTCGAGCGCACGACGCAGCGCTGCACGGCGATCCGCCGTGGTCTGTCGTGCAACTTCGCGCTCTTCCTGCGCGGCACCCGCCCCGAGCTCAAGGGCACGCTCTGCGTCGGGAACACGCAGGTCGTGCGCCGTGACGGGCAGCTGATGCTCCGCAACTCGGGCACCTTCTGCCAGTAGCGCAGTCGAGGTCGGCGGTGCGGGTGCACCGCCGACCCGCCCGACTCGTGATCGGATCTCAGACGGCCGCCTCTCGCAGCTGCAGCCGGTTGCCGTCGGGGTCCTCGAATATCGCGATGGCGCCCCAGGGGAACTCGAGCACGTCCGTCTCGAACCTCACGCCGCGCGACTTCAGCTCCTCATACGCCTTGCGGCAGTCGTCGGTGCCGATGGTGTAGGCCGCGGGGGTGCGGCCCGCCACCGGCTCGGGCTGCGCCGGCGTCCCCGGCCAGAGGATCAGCTCGAAGTCCTGACCGTTCACGCCGACGCTCAGGAACCGCGCGCCGTCGGCCGTCGGCATGTCGACCCGCTTCTCGAAGCCGACGACGTTCGTGTAGTAGTCGAGCGCCTTGTCCTGGTCGCTGACGAAGAGGCCCGTGTAGACGATCTTGTCCAGCATTGCCATTCCTCCGGAGTTCGTGGTCACTGGCGGTATGACAAGGCGCGGCGGGGGAATGTGACAGGACTAGCCTTGGGGGCGTGACCACCTTCAGCCTCGCCGGCGTCGAGGTGCCCCGCGTCGGCCTCGGCACCAACCGCCTGACCACCGCGCCCGGCCATGTGCGCTTCGTCCGCGAGGCCGTGGCGGCGGGTGTCCGCCACATCGACACCGCCCACCTCTACAGCGGCGGTGACAGCGAGCGCGCCATCGGCGAGGCCCTCGAGGGCGCCGCCGAGGACGTGCTCATCGCAACCAAGGGCGGCTACAACGCGGGCGAGGGGCGCCCGGACGTGCTGAGCGAGCAGATCGAGCAGAGCCTGCGCTCGCTCCGCACCGACGCGATCGGCCTCTACTACCTGCACCGCGTGGACCCGCAGACGCCGCTCGAGGACAGCCTCGGCGCGATCAAGTCCTACGTCGAGCGCGGCGCGATCCGCCACGTCGGGGTCTCGGAGGTGAGCGTGGAGGAGATCGAGCGCGCCCGCGGGGTCGTACCGATCGCCGCGGTGCAGAACCGCTACAGCATCGCTGAGCGCGCACACGACGAGGTGGTCGACCATTGCGAGCGCGAGCGGATCGCATTCGTGCCGTACTTCCCGCTGCGCGGCGACGGCGGGCCGGACGTGGCGGTGGCGGCGGAGCGCCTCGGCGCGTCGGAGAGCGCCGTCAAGCTCGCCTGGCTGCTGCGGCGGTCGCCGGTCGTGCTGCCGATCCCGGGCACGCTCTCGATCGAGCACCTGCGCGAGAACCTCGCGGCGCTCGAGCTCGATCTCGGCGTGGCGGACGGCCTGCCGGCCTGAGCAAGCCGGTCCGGCCGCCGATCAGGCCGCCAGGCGGGCGTGGCTCCGCGGCTCGGCCGCGCCGAGCTTGCGCGTGAAGCGCGAGCGCGCCTCGTGGTAGCTGCGGTCGGGGCCGAAGAAGCACTCGTGCGTGCGGGCCATCTCCTCTGCCCGGTACTCGGCCAGCGGCTTCGACCGCTCGTCGCGGGCGCGCGCCCGCCGCTTCGCGGCGAGCTGGTCGCCGAAGCTCGACGCCGCCGCCAGGCGCCGGGCGAGCAGGCGGACCTGCTCCTCGAACCCCTCGACCGTCGCGCCGAAGGCGCCGTCGAGTAGCCCGAGATGGACCGCCCGCGCGGTGCCGACGGGAGTGAACGGCGGGCCGGTCAGGCGAGCCGCCGTGTAGTCGCCGACGCGGCGGGGCAGCAGGTAGGTCCAGTACTCGGACCCGTACAGCCCGCCCATGTGCCGGTAATAGGGGTTGAGCACCACGTCCCTGCGGGCGTACACGCGGTCGGCCGCCAGGGCGAACGGCACGCCGCCGGCGGCGGCGTCGCCCCGCAGGGCCGAGACGACGAGGTGGGAGTCGGTCTCGACGATCTCCCGGACCACGTCGTCGATCGCGTGGAGGTTGCGCCACGACTCCGCGGCCGGGTCGGGCGCGGCCTCGATGACGTTCAGGTGGATGCCGTTCGAGAAGAAGTCCCGGCCCCCCGTGAGCACGATGACCTTGGTGTCGCGCGAGCGCGCGTAGAGGTACGCGTCGAGCAGGCGCCGACACTGCTCGGTGCTCATCGCGCCGTTGTAGAAGTCGAACTGCAGGTAGCCGACCCCCGCCTCCTCCTCGTACGAGATCTCGCGATAGGTCTGCGCGCCGCCGGCGAGGTGGTGCAGCGGCGCCGGCACGTCGGGCGCGTCGAGCCGGTGGCCGGCGAGCCCGAGCGCGAGCGTCGCCGGCAGCTTGAAGTGCGCGTCCTGCGGTCCCGACCGCCTCAGGTGCGTGATCCAGACCGCGCCGTCGACCGTGGCGCGGCAGATCGCGCCGTCACGCTGCGCGACGATCTCGCCCGGCGTGCCGCAAAGCCGCTCCTCGCAGTGCGCGCCGAACAGGTGGTGGTCCGCGCCGCCAACGCTGTCGAGCACCCCGGGATGGCCCTCGGCGGCCCGGATCTTCCGCACCACCACGTCGGTGGGGTCCGAGCTCCAGTCGATCGCCCGCACGTCCTGCTTCATCAGCGGGCGCGCGCGCCCGACCGCCCGGACGTCGCCGGACGGGCCCGGCGCGGCGTCGCCGACGACCTTCCGGACCGCCTCGACGAGCGCCTCGATCGCGGCGCGCCGGACCTCGTGGCGGTAGATGCTGCCCTTCCCCGCCGCGCGCATGGGGAACGTGCGGCTCGCCAGGACGTCGCCCGCGTCGTACTCCCCGTTGGCCTCGAGCACGGTTACGCCCCACTCGCGCGCGCCGAGCTCGATCGCCCAGTCGAGCGACGAGGGACCGCGGTCGCCAACGGGGCCGGGATGGACGATGAGGCAGCGGTGCTCCGACCAGATCGACTCCGGGATCAGCTTCTTCAGCATTGGGCACGCGATCAGGTCCGGGCTGTGTCGCGCCACCGCGTCCTCCATGGCCTCCGCGTCCTCGACCACCGCCACGTCCACCCGGTGTCCGAGCTCGGTCAGCGCGATCAACGCGCGTTGGCTGAGGCTGTTGTGCGCCGATACCAGGAAGAGGATGCGGCGGGAGGTGCGAGTTCGGGCCATGTCGGTAAGACGAGCCGCGCGGCTCGCCGATTCCGTGACATGGCGCACTCAGCGCTTCGAGAACTCGGAGGCGCCGGCCGCCACGAGCACGTCGCGCAGCTGGCGGCTGACGGCGAACGCGTCGAAGGCGCTGCGCCGGGCCGTGGGGTCGAGGACGAGCTCGGCGGACTCCGCCGCGAGCCGCAGCGCCAGCTCGTCGGGCATCTTGTTCGCCGAGCTCCAGCCGAAGAGGAAGAAGCGCCGCTCGCCCGCCACCACCTCGACCACGCCGCGCTTCAGCCCGACCCGGGCGCCGGCCAGCCCGACGCGCTCGCTCACCTCGCCCCTGCGGTCGACGACCTGCAGCACGCCGTCGCGGATCGTGACGACTCGCGCCTGCATGCCGATGAAGTTGTGGCGCGAGCGCCGGTAGCCGAGCACGGCGGCGTAGGAGGGCGGCGCGGTCGGAGACGCCTCGCCGGACACGGGCCGCGACACTACACCCGCCGCTCGGCGATCCTCAGGCAACTCTCAAGGAACGCTTAGACAGCCTTCAAACAACGTGGCCATCCTCGGAGGCCATGAGATCGCTCATCCGCCCCAAGCTCCTGATACCCGCCGCCCTGGTGCTGGTGGCGCTCGCCGTGACGGCGCCCACCGCCCTCGGCGCGATCATCGGCTCCAAGGACAGCCCGCAGCCGCAGACCATGCCGGACTTCCTCACCGCCGTGACGAAGGACGTCGACAACTACTGGACCGGCGTGTTCGAGGACTCCGGCCTCGGTGAGCCGCGAGTCACGTACGCGTGGATCCCAGCCGGCCAGACCGCGTCCAGCGCATGCGGCGACGACCTCGGCGACACCGCCGCCGCGTACTGCCCGAACGACGACACGATCTACATCTCGGAGAAGTTCGCCTCCGACATCTACGACGGCGCGCTCGACCCGGTCCTGCCCGGCAGCTCGCAGGGCTACGGCGGCACGGTCGGCGACTTCGCGGTCGCCTACATCGTCGCCCACGAGTACGGCCACCAGGTCCAGAACGAGCTCGGCCTGTTCGACCAGTACGGCAGCCAGGTGCCCACGATGGCCTTCGAGCTCCAGGCCGACTGCTACGCGGGCACGTGGGCGGCAAGCGCCTACCAGCAGGACCGCCTCGAGCAGGGCGACGTCGAGGAAGCGATCGACGCCGCGCTCGCCGTCGGCGACTTCGACACGGCCAACCCGGGCCACCACGGCACGCCGGAGGAGCGCGCGGACGCCTGGAACACCGGGTTCGAGTCGGGCGACCCGTCCTCCTGCAACAGCTACCTGTCGGCCTAGCCGCCCGGCGGCGCCTGCTTCGGGTCGGCGGCCCGCTCGAGCCGCTCGTGGCGGTCGAGCCCGGTCGCCGACCGCGGTGACACCCCCACGCGCGCGAGCCCGAAGCGGCGGATGCGGGCGGCGCCGGGCACGGGCCGCTCTTCCTCGGGGAGCGGCACCAGGGCGTAACGGCGTGGCGCGATTCCGGCCATTGTCACGTTGATGGTGGCGCGTGCTGCACCGCTCGGCCTCGGCCGAGTGGCCAAAGATTCGCCTCGGCGACTCTAACCGATGTCGAACGCCCCGAGGACGGCGTCGAGCACCCGGTCGGGCCCGAAGCGGACCACGTCGCCGGCCGGAAGGCCGGTGTCGGACTCCGTCTCGGCGATCGCGGCGCGCGCGGCGCCGTCGTCGATCCCGACGGTGTTGAGCGCGACCGCCGCCACCCGCGCCGGCCGCACCCGCGCGGTCACGGCCTCGTAGGCCGAGATCAGCTCCGGCAGCGGCGCCAGCGGCAGGTCCGGGTAGTTGCGCACCGCCGTCGCGCCCGCCTTGTGCACCAGCACGAGCACGTCGGGCGCCGAGCCGTGCAGCAGCCCGAGGGTGACGCCCGAGTAGGCGGGGTGGTGGAGGGCGCCCTGGCCCTCGACGAACAGGAGGTCCCCACGCTCGGATCCCTCGCGCACCAGCCGCTCGGCGGCGCCCGCAACGTAGTCCGAGATCACGTGGTCGACCGCGATGCCCCACCCGGCGATCGCCACGCCGGTCTGGCCGGTCGGGACGTACACCGAGCGCAGCCCGCGCTCGCGCGCGGCGCGGTCGAGCTCGAGCGTGACGACCTTCTTGCCGATCACCGTGTCCGATCCGACGCTGTGCACGACCCTCACCGCCGGGTCGCGGCTGTATGGGCCCTGCGGCACGGTCAGGTCGGGCGGCGCGGCGCGCAGGTCGCGCAGCGCCACGCCGCGGCGCTCGGCCGCCTCGCGCAGCTCGGGGTCGTCGGCGAGCTGCGTGTGAAGGCCCGCCTCGAGGTCGAGGCCGGCCTCGATCGCGTCGAGCAGCAGCCGCCGCCAGGCGGGGTCCATCTTGCCGCCGGTCGGCGCCACGCCGATCAGGAGCGACCCTGGTCCGCCCTCGAGCGCCTCGGCGAGCGTGGCCACGATCGGCACCGGCTTGAGGCAGAACGGCACCAGCTCGGCCGCGGTGTGGCCCGCCACGGTCGAGTCGATCACCGCCACCACCTCACGCGTGCCGTAGCGGATCACGCCGTGGGCGGTCTTGCCGTGGTGGCTCTCGAACAGGCCCTCGGCCAGGATCGCGATCCGCTCGCTCACGCCGGATGAACCCCCAGCCCGGGCTCGGCCGAGGGCAGCACGCGGCCGTCGCGCAGGTCGAGCCCCTCGTACGGCTGGTCCGCCAGCAGCGCGTGGCCGTCGATGTCCGCCCAGTCCACGAGCGACGCGATGTGCGCTGCGGGGGCGATCCCGAGCTGCGACTCGACCATGCAGCCGAGCATCACCCTCAGCCCGAGCGCGCGGGCGGCATGGATCATCCGCAGCGCCTCCCGCAGCCCGCCGGCCTTGGCCAGCTTGACGTTGATGCCGTCGGCGTACTCGGCCGCCGGGGCGACGTCGGAGAGGTCCTGGCAGCCCTCGTCGACCACGATCGGCGGCCGCGGCCTCAGCCGCGCGAGCTCGTTGAAGCTGTCGAGGTCGGCGGCCGGGAAGGGCTGCTCGATCAGCTCCACGCCCAGCTCCACGAGCTCCGGCACGAGCTCCCAGGCGGTGTCGAGCGTCCAGCCCTCGTTCGCGTCCACGCGCACCGGCACGTCCGTCTCCTCGCGCACGACGCGCAGCCGCTCGAGGTCCTCGGGCGCGCCGACCTTCAGCTTCAGCACCCGGTAGCCCGCCGCCCGGCGCGTGCGCTCGCGTGTCTCGTCGAGCGACGCGATGCCGATCGTGTACGAGGTCGGCGGCCCGCCCGGCTCGAGGCCGAGCAGGCGCCACACGGGCACGCCGAGGCGCTTGCCGATCCAGTCGTGGAGCGCGATGTCGAGCGCGGCCTTGGCGGCCGCCTCGCCGTCCCGGTCGGCGAGCCGCGAGCCGATCGCCTCGAGCGCGAACGGGTCGTCGCCGACCAGCGCGGGCGCCTCCTCCATGAGGAACTCGCGCGCCGAGGCGGTCGACTCCTCGTGGTAGTAGACGGGCGCGGCCTCGCCGAGCCCGGTCACGCCGTCGTGCTCGACCTCCACGCGCACGACCTCCTGCTCGCTGCGGCTTCCGCGCGAGATCCTGAACTCATCGGCCAGTCGGAGGCGTGCGATGTCCGCGCGCAACTGCACGAGGCCGGAAGCATGACGGCTCGCGCGCCGCGCGGGCAACCGCGGCGCTCAGGCACGCGCGCCGCGCCGCGCGGTCAGGCGGGGGCGCCGGTGTCCGCCATGCCGAGCCGGTGCGCCACCGCCGCCGCCTCCGTGCGCGAGCGGACGCCCAGCTTGCCGAGGATGCGCGACACGTGCACGCTGGCGGTCTTCTCGGCCATGTGCAGCTCGAGCCCGATCTCGCGATTGGTCGCCCCGCGGGCGACGAGCGACAGCACCTGCCGCTCCCGCGTGGTCAGGCCGAACGGGTCCTCCTCCTCGGCGGCGGTCTCCTCGCCGACCTCCGGAGCGCCGGCGCTCAGCCGCAGCCGCGCGCGCGTCACGAGCGACTCGACCTCCTCCGCCAGCCACTCGCTCCCGAGCCGCCGCGCCCGCTCGATGGCGTCCTCGGCCACCGTCGCGGCCTCGTCGCGCGCCTCCGCGCTCACGAGCGCCTCGGCCTGGCGCCAGCGGGTGATCGCGGCGGGGTACGGCCGGCCGACCGCGTCCCACATGTCCGCCGCGCCCGCCCACAGCGCAGGGTCGTCGGGACCGTGGGCGCGAGCCCGCTCCGCCTCGGCGGTGGCGAGCTCGGCAGCCTCGATCGGGCCGCCAGGCTGCGAGGCGAGCTGAACCCGCTCGAAGAGGGCGTCGGCACGCTCGCGGGCGACCCGCTCGGCCGCCGGGTCGCGCCGGTCGCGCGCCAGCTGGCCGGCGTCGCCCTCCACGCGCATGCCGCGCGTGGCCAGGGCCGTGATGCGCACGTAGTCGTCGGAGCAGAACTCGATCCGGTCGAGCCCCTCGTCGATCGCCGCGCGCGCGGCGTCGATGTCGCCACAGCGGCGCTCCAGGTCGGCGCGCAGCGCGTAGTAGGTGCCCACGAACTGCGGCTCCGTGGACGCCCGGCCGGGCCGTGCCACGAGGTCGAGCTCGTGGCGGGCGCCGTCGCAGTCGCCGCGGCCGAGCAGCAGGCGGGCGCGCATCAGGCGCCAGTTCATCAGCGTTGTCCCCACGAGGCGACGGCCCGCGGCGGGAAGCGCGGCCTCGGCCTCCTCCCAGTCGCCGGCGTCGTAGAGGAACTCGGCCAGATTGAGCGAGAGCCAGTCGGCGGCGCGGGTCACGCCGCGGAACTCCTCGAGCCCGGCGCGCACGGCCTCGACGGCCTCGCGCGTGCGCCCGGAGATGTTGTAGAGGTCGCTGATGTTGACGTAGGCGGTCGCCACGTCGTCCGGCGCGCCGCTGCGGCGCGCCACCTCCACCGCCTCCTTCAGGACCTCGATACCGGTGTCGTCGTAGCCGCGGCCGAGCGACACGCCGAGCGCGTTCAGCGCCCGCGCCTCCACCGAGGCGTCGCCGACCGCGCGCGCCACCTCGAGCGCGTCGCGCGCCGTCGCGGCCGCCTCGTTGAAGCGCGCCTGCAGCATGCGCGACTTGGCCCGGGCGGCGAGCAGGGCCGCCCGCTCGCTGCTCTGCTCGCCCTCCGGCAGCAGCGCGAGGGCGCGGTCGATCGTCTCGATGCTCTCGTCCTGGCGGTTCGAGTTCCACTGCGCCCGCTGGAGCCGCTCCAGCAGGGTCGCGGCCCGGCGCGGGTCATCGTGCTCGTCCACGAGCTCGAGCGCCCGCTTCAGCAGCGCCTCCTGGCGCACCGCGTCGCCGCTCATGTCGGCCGCGTGGGCGGCGCGGGCGAGCAGCTGCCAGTGCTCGCAGCCGGCGGCCTCCTCCGGATTGTCCACGCGGCCCCAGAGCGCCAGCGCGCGCTCCAGCAGGGTCAGCGCCTCGCCGAACGCGTGCACGCGCTCGGCGGCGGTGGCCGCGCGCACGCTCGCCGCGAAGGCCCTCGGCTGGTCCCCGGCCGACATCCAGTGATGCGCGATCTCGGCGGTCAGGTGCGCCCCCTTGTGGCCCTCCTCGATCTTGCGCTCGAGCGCCTCGGCGAGCGCGGCGTGCATCTGCATGCGCTCGCCGGGCAGCAGGTCGTCGCGCACCACCTCGCGCAGCAGCGCATGGCGGAAGGCGTAGCGGCCGTCGGGGAGCGCGACGATGATGTGGCTCGCCACCGCCTCGCGCAGCGGCTCGCGCAGCCCGACGGGGTCGAGGCCGCTCGCGGCGGCGAGCAGCCCGTGGCCCATCGCCGGCTGGCAGGAGAGCCAGCGCAGCACCTCCTGCGACTCGGCCGGAAGCTGGTCCACGCGCAGCATCAGAGCGTCGCGCAGCGTCGGCGGCAGCGTGCCGCGGCCGTCCAGCCCGGCGGCGAGCAGCTCCTCGGTGAAGAGGGCGTTGCCCTCGCTGCGGGCGTAGAGGCGGTCGAGCAGCTCCTGCTCGGGCGGCTCGGCGAGGATGTCCTCGAGTTGCTCCTGCATCTCCTCGCGTGTGAACGTGGGCAGCTCGATCAGCCGATTGGTCGGATCGCGCGTGAGGTCGGCCACGAGCGGGCGCACCGGGTGGCGGCGATGGAGCTCGTCGGAGCGGTAGGTGGCAACGAGCAGCAGGCGCTCGCTGCAGATCGTCCGGCTGAGGAAGCGGATGAAGTGCCGCGTCGAGTCGTCGGCCCAGTGCAGGTCCTCGATCACGAGCACGAGCGGGGTGACCTCGCCGATCGCCTCGAGCAGCTCGAGCAGGGCCTCGAACACGCGCGACTGCGGCACCTGCGCCTCGCTGGCCTCGGCGGCGAGCCCCGGGAGGATCGTGCCGAGGTCGCCGAGCAGCGCGGGCGGCAGCTCCTCGAGCGCGCGGTCGCCGTCGCGCACCACCTGGCGCAGTGCGCCGAGCAGCGGGGCGTACGGCAGCTCGCCCTCGCCGAGGTCGACGCAGTCGCCCCACAGCGCGCGCGCCCCGAAGGCGCGCGCGCGGTGGCTGAGCTCCTCTACGAGCCGCGACTTGCCGACGCCCGAGTCACCGGCTACGAAGGCCAGCGAGGGATGTCCCTCCGCTGCCCCGCGAAGCGCTGACTCCAGCTCGGCGAGCTCTGCGGCTCGCCCTACGAATCGGGCGCTCGTCACCCTGGTGGCCATCGAGTACCCATCCTGCCACCCCGGGCCGCCGGAGGAGGTCCTCGGCGCGAACGTTCTGCTGGATCGCTGTGAGTCGGGGGTCCATGGTGTCTCCTCAAAAGCTGTTGCCACGAAGAGAGTGTGGGCCTGAGGAACCCAGGCGGCATCGGGGATTCGGAGCGACTTCGCGGCCGCCACCCCTTATTTCGGGCGAGCGAGCCCTTAGGGCCTTACGTCAGAATCCGCTTCGGATGCGGGCCGGCCTGTGCGACAGCTGCCGCCACCAGCGGGTCGTGCGCAACACGCGCGGCGGCGTCTTCTCGCTCTGCGAGCGGTCGCGCACCGACGACCGCTACCCGAAGTACCCGCGGCTGCCGGTGGAGCGCTGCCCGGGCTACGAGCGGGTCAAGGGGTCTCGGTGACGACCGTCTTGCCGTCGTCGGCCACGCGCGCCTTCGGAACGGTGTTCGACACCGTGCCCCTGAACGTGCCCCTCGGGGCGGGCCCGCCGTCCGGGCCGGTGGCGCTCGCCTTGCCGGTGAGGCCGGCGGCGACCCTGTAGTCCACCTTGTACGGTCCCGCGACGACGGCCGTCACGTTCCACCTGAAGCTGCGCTGCTTGCCCGCCTTGAGCGGCCCGCAGGCCCAGGTGTTGACGTAGGCCGTGGTACAGCCGCCCGGCGCCGCCTCTTGCGACTCGGGAAAGCCGCCGATCTCCCTCGGCACCCCGTTGATGATGAACTGGGGACGCTCCGGGTCGGCGAGGTCCGGCTCGTCCTTGCGGAAGTCGAAGCCGTCGACCGTGACCGCGATGTTCGGGATCGTCTTCTTCCCCGGGTTGCGGACCGTGATCACGAGGTCGGACTTCTGGGCCAGCTGCTGCTTGGCGGGGAAGGTCGCGTCCACGAGCTCGACCGGGAAGTCGCCCTCGGGCTCGTTCGCGTCCTGGCGCTCGCCCCCGCCGCAGCCGGCGAGCGCGGCGAGGCCGACAAGCGCGATCGTCCCGATCCTCCGCCCCTCCAAGGTCGGGCGAACATACCATCGAACACCCGCGCCCGGCGCCGCTCGGGGCGGGGTGGTTCCCCCTGGCAGGTGGCGCGCGCATGCCATAGGCTTCACTCCGAGGGCGAGTTTTCGCGGGGGAACTGCATAATTCCCCCGGGAGAGGTGCTATGAGTGGTTAGAGCCGCGGCGGACAGGGTCTTCCTGCCTACAAAGAACCTGCTCGAGCAGGTGGGGGACATGATGATCTTGACCGGCAAGACGCTGGTCTCCGCGCTGCGCCCGCCCTACCCCTACGGCACCGAGTTCGTCCAGCAGTTCCTCTTCATGCTGCGCCTCTGCTGGCTGCCGCTGACGATCTCGACGATCGCGTTCGGCTATGGCGCGCCCGGCCTCCAGGCCGGCAACTTCCTCGTGCTGTTCGGGGCGATCGACCGCCTCGGCGGCTTCTTCGTCCTCGCGTCGATCCGCGAGTTCGCCCCCTCCGTGACCGCGATCATCGTCGCCGGGGTCGGCGGTACCGCGATCACGGCCGACCTCGGCGCGCGCAAGATCCGCGAGGAGCTGGACGCGCTCCAGGTGCTCGGCGTCGACCCGATCAAGAACCTGGTGGTGCCGCGGTTCCTGGCGCTGATGATCGTCACCGGCCTGTTCAACATCTACGCGCTCCTCTTCGGCATCTTCGGCGGAGTCCTGGCCACCCTCACCTTCGACGCGCCCTTGGGCCCGTTCTTCGCCACGCTGCTCAACAACGCCTCCACCACGGACCTGTGGGGGTCGGTCGTCAAGACGACCCTGTTCGGGGCGATCATCGCGATCGTCTCCTGTTACAAGGGGATGACCGCGTCCGGAGGCGCCGAGGGGGTGGGTCGAGCCGTCAACCAAGGCGTCGTCATCGAGTTCCTGGGCATCTTCGCCTTCAACTACGTCTTCACCCAGACGCTGCTCGCCACCCACCCCGAGATCTCGGTGATCAAGTGACCCTGAACGCTCACACGCACCGCGTGTTCGCTAACTGCCGCGGGCGGCACAGGGGGGAGCGGGCCTAGTGGGCAACTCCTGGCTCAGCGTCCCGAAGGACTGGATCGCCTCGTTCGGCGACATCGCGAAGTTCTGCGCGCGCGTGATCGGCGACGTCTTCAACCTGCGCGTGTTCCGCTTCTTCGGCGAGGCGCTGCGCCAGGCGGGGATCCTGATCCTCGGCTCGGCGCTCGTGATCTGGGGGCTCGCGTTCATCCTCGGCCTCCAGTGCGGGATCGAGGGCGCGTACTTCAACCGCTCGGTAGGGGCCCCCGCCTACGCGGGCGTGTTCTCGGCGTGGTGCGACCTGCGCGAGATCATGCCCTACGCCTTCGGCTACATGATGTCGGCGAAGGTGGGCACCGGGCTCGTGGCGGAGATCGGCGCGATGAGGATCTCCGACGAGATCGACGCGCTCGAGGTGATGGGCATCAACTCGCTCGTCTTCCTCTGCGCGACGCGCCTGCTGGCGGCGTGGATGGTGCTGCCGTTCATGTACATCGCGGCCGTCGGGGCCGGCTTCTTCGCGAGCTACCTGGCCGTGGTGCAGCAGATCGGAGAGGTGTCGTCGGGCGGCTTCTTCCTGATCTTCTGGATGTTCCAGAACCCGCCCGACCTGTTCTACAGCCTGATCAAGGGCATGGCGATGGCCACGGTCATCGTGCTCGTGGGCTGCTACTACGGCTACACGGCCAGCGGCGGGCCGGTAGGGGTCGGCACGGCCACCGCCAAGTCGATGGTGCTGAACACCGTGATGGTGCATCTGGTGGGGATGGTGGGCACGCAGATCTTCTGGGGATCGAACCCGAGGGCGCCCATCGGCGGATAGGCGGGCGGAGTCCCCGCTGCAAGGAGGGATATGGACGAGGAGCGAGGAAGAGAGGACTGGGAGCGCCCGCTGCAGCCCGAGGAGATGGAGCGGGCGCCGGACGGGGAGGAGACGGCGGCGCCGCCGGGTGAGGAGCCCACGGGCGCGACGCGCGTGTCCTCCGAGCCGGCGGCGGAGCAGGAGCGCCCCGCCGGTGAGGCCAACACGCCCGGCGAGATGACCGCCGCGCGCGGCTCGGCCGCGGAGGCCGAGGAGTACCGCTGGCACTCCGGGCAGACGCGCGGCCACGGATCCGAGGACGCGGTGGAGTTCATCGACGTCGTCAAGGCGTTCGGCCGCAACCGCGTGCTGAACGGGCTCAACCTGGGCCTGCCCAACGAGCAGATCTCGATGATCCTGGGCCCGTCGGGCACCGGCAAGTCGGTGTGCATCAAGCACATGGTCGGCCTGCTCTACCCCGACGAGGGAGACGTGCTCGTGCACGGCGAGTCGGTGCCGAACATGGCCGACGACGAGCTGTTCGAGATGCGCAAGAAGTTCGGCGTGCTGTTCCAGGACGGCGCGCTGTTCGGCTCGATGAACGTGTACGACAACACCGCGTTCCCGCTCAGGCAGCACACGGACAAGGGCGAGGAGGAGATCCGTGAGATCGTCATGCGCCGGCTCACTGAGGTGGGACTGGCGATGGCCGCGGAGAAGATGCCCAACGAGCTGTCGGGCGGGATGCGCAAGCGCGCCGGGTTCGCCCGGGCGCTGGTGCTGGACCCGGACATCGTGCTGTTCGACGAGCCGGACTCCGGCCTCGACCCGGTCCGCACCGCGCTCCTCTGCGAGCTGATCATGGAGGTGCACGAGGAGAACGGCGGCGCGTACTGCGTGATCACCCACGACATCATGTCCGCGCGCCGGGTGGCCGACTACATCGCGATCCTGTGGAAGGGGCGGATCGTGGAGTCCGGGCCGGCCAGCGAGTTGTTCAATTCCGACAACCAGTTCGTAAGGCAGTTTCTGTCCGGGGAGGCGCAGGGGCCCCTCGGCATGGAGTAAAGATTGTGCGCAGGTAAAGCCTGCGCGCAGCTGCGGGAGCCGGTGAGAGACTGGCTCTCGCGCGGGAGGCGTCGGTCGATCGACGACGCTTGGACTCAAGAGAAAGAGAGGAAAGGGCTCGTGAACCGCTCGATTCCGAGCGGGGATCCACGCTTGCCCGAGTGATCGCGGTCGCGGCGGTGATCGCCGCCGTCGCGGTCGTCGCCATCGCCCTCTTCGGGGGTGGCAGCGACTACCGCGTGCACGTCGTCTTCGAGAGCGCCGGCCAGCTGGTGAGGGGCAACGAGGTACGCGTGAGCGGCTCGCAGGTCGGGTCGATCAGCGACATCGACCTGAACGACGAGGGCCAGGCGGTCGTGACGATGAAGGTGAACGACGACCTGGCACCGCTCCACGCCGGCACGACGGCGACCATCAGGGTGACCTCTCTCTCCGGCATCGCGAACCGCTACATCTCGCTCCAGCCGGGGCCGAACAACGCGCGCGAGATCGCGGACGGCGGCACGATCACCGCCGACAGCACGAGTGCTCCCGTCGACATCGACACGCTCTTCAACACGCTCGACCCGAAGACGCGCCGGGGCCTGCGCAACTTCATCCGGGGCAACGCCGACTGGTACGACCAGCGCGCGCCGGAGGCGGCGGCGAGCACGAAGTACCTGGCGCCCTTCCTCGGCAGCACCTCCGACCTGACGCGCGAGATCGCGCTCGACCAGGAGATCTTCCGCCGCTTCCTGACGGACAGCGCGAATACGGTCAGCGCGATCGCGGAGCGCCGCGACGACCTCGCCGACCTCGTGACGAACACGAACACCGCGATGAAGGCGATCGGCGACGAGAACGTGGCGCTGTCGCGCACCCTGCAGCTGCTGCCGGACACCCTGCGCAAGGCGAACACGACCTTCGTGAACCTGCGCTCCGCCCTCAACGACCTCGACGTGCTCGTGAACGTGTCGAAGCCGGCCACCAAGGACCTGGCGCCGTTCTTCCGCGAGCTGCGCCCCGTCGTGCACGAGGCGCGGCCGACGCTCGCCGACCTGAGCGCCCTGATCCGCAGCCCGGGCCCGAACAACGACCTGATCGAGCTGACCGCGAAGCAGCCGCAGCTCGCGCGCCTGACGTCGACGGTGTTCCCGCGCACGATCCGCACGCTCGATCGCAGCCAGCCGGTGTTCGAGTACGCGCGCCCGTTCACGCCCGACTTCGCGGCCTGGTTCACCAAGTTCGCGGTCGTGGCCGGCTACTACGACGCGAACGGCCACTACGCGCGCGTCCAGCCGGTGTTCTCCCCCACGCGCTATACGCCCCCGCCCAGCGGGCCCGGGTCGAGGGGGCTGTTCGAGGTCGTCAACCCGGCGAACAAGCTCGACCAGTTCCAGAAGGGCGTGTTCAACCGCTGCCCCGGCTCCGCCACCCAACCCGCCCCCGACGGCTCCTCGCCGTTCGTGACGGGCGGGTGTGACCCCGACGCGATCCTCCCCGGCCCGTGAGGCGCCTGCTCTACATCGCGCTGTTCGTCGCGATCGTGCCCTGGATCGTGATCGGCATCGTGCGCGAGGCCGGCGACGACGACACGAAGGACCACTACTTCGTGCGCGCGATCTTCGACAACGGGTCGACGCTCGTGCGCGGCGAGGACGTGAAGATCGCCGGGGCGCCGATCGGGATCGTCTCGGACATGAACCTGACCGACGACAACAAGGCGGCGGTCACGCTCCGGATCGACGAGGACGACTTCACGCCGTTCAAGCAGGACGCGAACTGCACGATCCGCTCGCAGGGGCTGATCGGCGAGCGCTTTGTGGAGTGCGTGCCCGGCACGGCCGCCTCAGCACCGCTGCGGGAGATCGAGCACGGCGACGGCAAGGGCGAGTGGCTGCTGCCGGTGGAGAACACCAGCGCCCCCGTGGACCTCGACCTCGTGAACAACATCTGGCGGCTGCCCTACAGGCAGCGCCTCGCGATCCTGCTGAACGAGTTCGGGACCGGGCTGGCCGGGCGCGGCAGCGACCTGAACGCCGTCATCCACCGCTCGAACCCGGCGCTGCGCGAGACCGAGCAGCTGGTCCGCATCCTCGCGCAGCAGAACAAGGTGCTGGCCCGGCTGGCGAGGGACTCCGACACCGCGATCGCCCCGCTGGCCCGCGAGCGCGAGCACGTCTCGAACTTCATCGTCAAGGCGAACGAGACCGGCGAGGCCTCCGCCGAGCAGAGCAACAACATCCGCCGCTCGTTCGCCCTGCTGCCGCCGTTCCTGCGCCAGCTCCGGCCCCTGATGGTCGACCTCGAGGGCTTCGCCGACCAGGCCACCCCGGTGGTGAGCGACCTCGGCGAGGCGGCGCCGGACCTCGACCGCCTGATCCGTGGCCAGGGGACGATCTCGACCGCCGGGCTCGAGAGCTTCCCGAGCCTGGGCGACGCGCTCGAGCGCGGGCGGCCCGCGCTGATCCAGGCTCGTCCGCTGATCAAGGACCTCGGCACGCTCGGCAAGCAGGTCCGCCCCGTGGCAGAGGACCTCGACGCGCTCACGTCGAGCATCCAGGAGACCGGCGGCGTCAACCGGATCGCCGACCTCTTCTACTACCTGGCGCTGTCGATCAACGGTTTCGACTCGATCGGCCACTACCTGCGCGCCGGCCTCGTCACGAACCTGTGCTCGACGTACGCGCTGATCCCGGGCCAGGGCTGCAACGCCAACTTCTTCGACGAGACGAACCCGCCCACCCTGTCGAGCACCGCGGCGCAGAACGCGCCCGCGCCGAAGCGCACCGGCAAGGGCAGCGTGCCGCCGACCGGCTCGCTGCTGCAGGGCCTGATCGGCCCGTCCCCGACGCGGGCCGAGGTCCAGGAGCGGAACGAGAACCTGAAGGCGCTGCGGGAGCGGTCGAAGAGCGGCACGTCGCCGGCGCTTCCCTCCGACCCGGCGCTCGACTACCTGCTGGGGGACGACCAGTGAGCCCGCGCCGCACCGGAACCGCGCTCACGGCCAGCCCGGTGCTCGTCGGGGCGGTGACCGTGCTGGTCACGATCGTGGCGGTCTTCCTCGCGTACAACGCCAACTCCGGCCTGCCGTTCGTGCCGACCTACGACCTGAAGGCGAACGTGCCGAACGCCGCGCAGCTGGTGAAGGGCTTCGAGGTGCGGATCGGTGGCGCGCGCGTGGGCATCATCGACAAGATCGAGCCGAAGCGGCGCGACGACGGCACCACGTACGCGCAGCTGTCGCTGAAGCTCGACAAGCAGATCGAGCCGCTGCCGGCGGACTCGACGATGACGGTGCGACCGCGCTCCTCGCTCGGCCTCAAGTACCTCGAGATCACGCCCGGCTCCGGCCAGGCCGGCTTCAGGCCGGGCGCGGTGATCCCGATCACGCAGGCGAAGCCGATCGTCGAGCTGGACGACTTCCTCAACATGTTCGACACGAAGGCGCGCACCGGCACCCGCCTCCAGATCCAGGGCCTCGGCAACGGGTTCGCCGGCCGCGGGCAGGACCTGAACACGGCGATCGGCGCGCTGCGCCCGCTGGTCGACGACCTCGAGCCGGTCGCGCGGAACCTGTCGTCGCCGGAGACGCAGCTCGCCCGCTTCTTCAGGGCGCTGGCGGACACCGCGACCGAGGTCGCCCCGGTCGCCGAGGAGCAGGCCGCGCTGTTCGTGAACCTCGACACGACGTTCACGTCGCTGGCGACGATCGCCCGGCCGTTCCTGCAGGAGACGATCCGCGAGTCGCCGCCGAGCGAGGAGGTGGCGATCGAGGACTTCCCGAAGCAGCGGCCGTTCATCCGCAACAACACCGCCTTGTTCCGCGAGCTCGCCCCCGGCGTGGCGACGCTCCCCACGTCGGCGCCGATCGTCGCGGACGCGTTCGAGGCCGGCACCAGGGTGTTGCCGAAGACGCCGCCGATCAACAGGAAGCTCGCGGACGTGTTCGAGGCGCTCGCCGACTTCTCGCAGGACCCGAAGGTCCGCCAGGGCGTCAACCAGCTGACCCGCCTGTCCACCTCGCTCAAGCCGACGCTCAAGTTCATCACGCCCTCGCAGACGGTCTGCAACTACGTGACGCTCTGGTTCCGCAACGCCGCCAGCCTGCTCTCGGAGGGCGACACGAACGGCAACTGGCAGCGCTTCATGGTCGTCGCGGCGCCGCAGGACCCGACCACCCTCGCGCTCGGGCCCAACAACGAGAGCGGCCCGTCGAGCGCGCCGGCGGACGGCCCCGGCAACTGGAACCACCTGCACTTCAACCCGTATCCGAACACCGCCGCGCCGGGGCAGCCCAAGGAGTGCGAGGCGGGCAACGAGATCTTCCAGCAGGGCCGCACGATGATCGGCAACGCCCCCGGCCCGCTGATCACGAAGACCGACGGGCAGAGGGGCGCCAACGCCCGCTTCGCGAGGTCGTCGCCATGAGGATGGTCAGGCACCAGGGCCGCTTCACGCCCTTCCAGGCGGGCCTGATCGCGCTCGTCGTGATCGTGATCTTCACCTACCTCGGCTTCTCGAAGGACATCCCGTTCACGCGGCCCTTCGAGGTCAGCGCGCTGTTCACGAACGCGCCGCCGATCCAGCAGGGCATGGCGGTCCGGATCGCGGGCGTGGACGTGGGCAAGGTCTCGAAGGTCGAGGCGGTGGACGGGGACTCGCCCGCCGTGAAGGTGACGATGAAGCTCGAGGACAAGGCCCTGCCGCTGCACGAGGACGCGCGGCTGAAGGCGCGGCCTCGCATCTTCTTCGAGGGCAACCTGTTCATCGACATCAACCCGGGATCGCCGGGGTCGCCGGAGGTGAAGGACGGGCACGTCTATGCGCCCTCGCAGACCTCCGCGCCGGTGCAGCTCGACCAGGTGCTCGGGATCCTGACGTCGAACACTCGCGACGACCTGCGCAAGCTGTTCGTCGGCTACGGCGCCGCGATCAACGGGAAGCCGCTGCCGGGCGAGGACGCCGACCAGGATCCCTCGACCCAGGGCCAGACCGCCGCCGAGTCGCTGAACGACTCGCTCCAGTACTCCGCCGAGGCGCTGCGCGGCGGGGCGATCGTGAACGACGCCACGCTCGGGGAGGAGGCGCACGACCTCTCGAAGCTGATCTCCGGCCAGCAGAAGGTGAACGCGGCGCTCTCGACGCACGAGGAGCAGCTCAAGGACCTGATCACGAACTTCAACGTGACGATGCGCGCGCTCGCGGAGGAGAACGCCAACCTGAGCGAGACGATCCACCTGCTGCCGCAGGTGCTCGAGGCGGCGAACCCGGCGCTCGACAACCTGAACGCCGCCTTCCCGCCGCTGCGCGCGTGGGCGCTCGAGATGGTGCCCGGGGTGAAGGAGACGCCGGCCACGATCGCCGCCGGCCTCCCGTGGCTGCGCCAGGCGCGGCCGCTGCTCTCGCAGGCGGAGCTCGGCGGGCTGGTCCAGCAGCTGAAGCCGGCCGTGGCGGACTTCGCCGAGTTCACGGACGGCCAGGTGCAGCTGCTCCCGCAGCTCGACCTGTTCAACCGTTGCCAGCTGGGCGTGGTGCTGCCGATGGGCGACGAGGTCGTGCAGGACGGCAATCTGACCACCGGCCTGCCGAACTACCAGGAGTTCTGGCAGACGATGGTCGGGCTGGCGGGCGAGTCGCAGAACTTCGACGGCAACGGCTCGTACGTGCGCTTCCAGGCCGGCGGCGGCGGCTACACCGCGCAGACCCCGCCCGTCGGCGCCGCAGGACCGCTCCACACCGCGCTGACCGCCCCGCCGCTCGGCACGCGCCCGGCGCGCACCGCGAAGCCGCCCTACAAGCCGAACGTCGCGTGCCACACACAGCGGGTCCCGGACCTGAACGCGGCCAAGATCGGAGCCGGGCCGTGAAGCGGGCGATCAAGAAGAACGCGCGCGTGTTCACAGCGATCATCCTGCTGCTGGTGCTCGCGCTCGGCATCGCCGGCTACATCCTGAGCAACCAGCGCTTCTACCTGCCCGCCTGGGTCCCCGTGCTCGGCACGGACTTCTACGAGGTCAAGGCCGAGCTGCCGACCGCCCAGGCCGTCGTGCCGGGCCAGGGGCAGACGGTGAACATCGCGGGCGTCAAGGTCGGCGAGGTCGGCTCCGTGAACCTCGTGAACGGCCACGCGGTGGTCGACATGCAGATCCAGGAGAAGTACAAGCCGATCTACCGCAACGCCACGATCCTGCTGCGGCCGAAGACCGGCCTCAAGGACATGTTCCTGTCGCTCGACCCGGGCACCAAGGACGCCGGCGAGATCCCCGAGGGCGGCAGCGTGCGGCTCGCGAACACGCTCCCCGACGTGAACGCCGACGAGGTGCTCGCGCAGCTCGACACCGACACGCGCGCCTACCTGAGGGTGCTCCTGAACGCCGGCGGCGAGGCCTTCGACGACAGCGCCCACCCGCACACGCAGACGGCGTCGGCGGATCTGCGCGAGACGCTCAAGCGCTTCGAGCCGCTGTCGCGCAACGGCAGGAAGGTCACGCGCCTGCTGGTCGCGCGCCGCCACAACATCAGGCGAGTGATCCACAACTTCCAGGAGCTGTCGACCGAGCTGGGGCGCAAGGACAAGCAGCTGGCGGGCCTGGTCGACTCGGCCAACGCGAACTTCCGCGCGTTCGCCGACGAGCAGGCGTCGATCCGCGAGGCGCTGCGGCTGTTCCCGCCGACGCTGTCGCAGACGCGCGACACGCTGACCAAGGTCAGCACGCTCGCGGCGGACCTCGGCCCGGCGCTGTCGCGCCTGCGCCCGTTCGCGCGCGACCTCGCGCCGGCGCTGCGCGCCACCCAGCCGTTCCTGCGCGAGACGACTCCGATCCTCCGCACCCAGGTGCGGCCGTTCGCCCGCGACGTGCAGCCGACGATCCGCGACCTGCGCACCGCGACCAACGACCTGGCGGTCGTGACGCCCAAGCTGACCAACACCTTCAAGGTGCTGAACTCGCTGTTCAACACCCTCGCCTACGACCCGCCCGGCGCCGCCGACTCGTTCCTCTACTGGAGCGGGTGGGCCGCCCACGCCGGCGTGACCATGTGGGACACCCAGGACGCGAACGGGCCGATCCGCCGCGGCGCCGTGCTCGTCTCGTGCCCGAGCTACGACACGCTCGAGGCGGTGGTCGCCGGCAACCCGCAGCTGGGCATGGTCGTCCATCTGCTGAACCTGCCGCCGGAGCAGGTGGCCTGTCCCCAGAACGTCCCCGACAACCAGTTCCCGTGATCAAGCAGGCGCCAAGTCTCGGCCGGATCCTCACGATGGTGGCCTTCGCGCTGTCGTGCTTCGGCATCCTGGTGTTCCTGTGGCTCTCCTTCGGCGGCTCGGTGCCGCTCCAGCCGAAGGGCTACCGGATCAAGGTCGCCTTCCCGGAGGCGACCCAGCTGGCCCAGGAGGCGGACGTGCGCATCTCCGGCGTCAAGGTCGGGAAGGTCAAGAGCAAGGAGCCGAACAAGCGCACCGGCCTGACCGACACGGTGCTCGAGATCGACTCGCGCTTCGCGCCGATCCCGCGCAACACGCGCGCGATCCTGCGGCAGAAGTCGCTGCTCGGCGAGACCTACGTGGAGCTGTCGCCCGGCGGCCCGACCGGCCTGAACGGGAAGACCGTCGGCGGCAGCCTGCCGGAGGACGGCACGCTGCCGGAGGGCCAGGTCGCGCCAACCGTGGAGCTCGACGAGATCCTGCGCACGTTCGACCCGGAGACGAGGCGCAAGTTCTCGATCTGGCTCGACCAGCAGGGGCGCGCGGTGGCGAACAGCGGCCCGGCGCTCAACGCCGCGATCGCCAACCTCACCCCGTTCGCCGAGAACACCGACGTGGTGCTGAGGATCCTGCGCGAGCAGAGCGGCGACACGCGCCGCCTCGTGCGCGACACCGGCGAGGTGTTCAGCGCGCTCAGCGAGCGGCAGGGCCAGCTGCGCTCCCTGATCCGCAACTCCAACCGCGTCTGGGAGACGACGGCGCGGCGCGACGTCGAGCTGGCGGACACGTTCCGCATCTTCCCGACCTTCCTGCGCGAGGGCCGCGAGACCACCCGCCGGCTGACGCGCTTCGCGGCCAACACCAACCCGCTGATCGACCAGCTCCGGCCGGCCGCCCGGGAGCTGTCCCCGACGCTGATCGACCTGAAGGCGGCCGCGCCCGACCTCAAGAGCTTCTTCACCGACCTCGGCCCGCTCGTGAGGGTGTCGCGCACCGGGCTGCCGGCGACCGAGCAGGTGCTCGACAACACGCGCCCGGTGCTCGCGCGGCTCGACCCGTTCCTGCGCCAGGTCACGCCGATCTTCGACTACCTCGGGCTCTACAAGCGCGAGATCGCGGCGTTCTTCGGGAGCGACGCCGCGTCGACGCAGGCACGCGACCCGGCGTTCGCCTCGCGGGACCTGTTGCACACGCTGCGCACCAGCAACCCGACGAACCCGGAGATCATGGCCGCGTTCCCGACCCGGCTCTCGACCACGCGCTCAAACCCCTACACGGCGCCGGGCGCGTACGACCGGCTGAAGGGCGGCGGCCACCTGCAGGTCTTCGCGCCGAACCTCTGCACGTCGACGCCGGTGCCGAACCCGCCGGCGGCGAACCAGTACATGACCCAGGAGGTCGTGGACCTGCTCGCGCAGTACACGTTCGGCATCCCAGAGAACGCCGGCAAGGCCCCGCCGTGCGAGGCGCAGCCGCCGCTCGGCCGCATAATCGGGCAGCCGGGCGCGTACCCGCACCTGCAGCCGCTGCCATAGGCGCTCACTAAGCTGACCGTGATGAGGGGGGAGCTGTTCGCCGCCGTCGTCCGCTTCGTCGTGCGCAGGCCGCTTGTCGTGCTCGCCGTGGGCATTCTGCTCGCCCTCGGCGGCGCCGCGCTGGCGCTGCGGCTCGAGCCGAGCGCCGCCACGGACACGCTCGTCAACCGCTCCTCCGACACGTACCAGGCGACCGAGCGCTTCAAGCGGGACTTCGGCGACGAGGCCGTGCTGGTGGTGGTGCAGGGCGACCTCAGCCGCACCGTGCTGACGGAGGACCTGCTGCGCGTGCTGAACCTGGAGGGCTGCCTCTCCGGCAACGTGCCCCGGAAGCAGCTCTCGAAGCGGATCGCGCTCAACCGCCGCGACCCCGACCAGGGGCTGCCGCCCGTGTGCGGCGAGCTCGCGAAGCTGCGGCCGGCCAAGGTCGTGTACGGCCCGGGGACGTTCATCAACACCGCCGCGGGCCGGATCCAGGACGAGTTCATCAAGCGCCAGCGGGCCAACGAGGCGCAGGCCGACCGCGCCGATCGGGCGGCGCGCAAGCTCTCGGCCCGGCGCGGCGACCCGCCGGCGGAGCAGGCGCGGCTGGGGAGCATCGCGCGCCAGGCGGTGAACGCGGAGTTCACCCGCAACGCGCTCGCGCTGGCGCTCAAGTACGGGCTCCAGAGCGTCCCGTCGCTCGACGACCCGAACTTCGTGTCGCAGCTCGTGTTCGACCAGAGCGGCGGCGTGGGCGTGCCGAAGTCGAGGTTCGCCTACCTGTTCCCGTCGAAGAACGCGGCGCTGATCCAGATCCGCCTGCGCCCGGACCTGACGGACTCCGAGCGGCTGCGGGCGATCGCGCTGATCAAGGAGGCCACCACCAAGGACGCCTTCAGGCCGCGCCGCGGCGCCCACTACGTCATCACGGGCGTGCCGGTGGTGGCGGAGGCGCTCGCGAACGCCGTGCAGGACGCGATCTTCGTGCTGCTGGGGGCGGCGCTGCTCGTGATGGCGGCGACCCTGGCGCTGGTGTTCCGCAGCCGGCTGCGGCTGCTGCCGCTGGCGCTCGCGCTGGCGGCGGCGGCGATGACGTTCGGCGCCCTGTCGCTCGCGGGCGGCAGCCTCACGATGGCCTCGATCGCCGTGCTGCCGGTGCTGATCGGCCTGGCGGTGGACTACGCGATCCAGTTCCAGGCGCGCTACGACGAGGAGCGCGGCCGCAGGCCGGACGCGACGCGCGAGGAGTCGGCGGTTGCCGCGGCGGCGGCGGGCGGCCCGACGATCGCGACCGCGGGGCTCGCCACGGCCGTCGGCTTCCTCGTGCTGCTGCTGTCGCCGGTCCCGATGGTGCGCGGCTTCGGGCTGCTGCTCGTGCTGGGCATCGCCCTGGCGCTCGTGTGCGCGCTCTGCGCGGGCTTCGCGGCGCTGGTTCGCTTCGGCCGCGACGAGCGGCCGCGGGGCGAGGTGCCGCCCTCCTTCCCGCGCCTGCGGGCGCGACTCCACCCCGCGGGCGAATGGCTCGCCGACCGCTCGTGGCGGGCGCTCGGCGTGTCGCTCACCAGGCCGCGGCGGGTGCTCGCGATCGGCCTGGCGCTCGCCGTGCTCGGGCTCGCGCTCGACACCCAGAGCGAGGTGGTCTCGGACGTGCAGCAACTCGTGCCGCAGGACCTCCAGGCGCTCAAAGACGCGGACCTGCTGCAGCGGGAGACGGGCGTGTCGGGGGAGATCGACGTGAGCGTCCGCGCCGACGACATCACGAAGCCGGCGGTGGTCGCCTGGATGACGCGCTTCCAGACGGGCGTGCTGCGCGCCCACGGCTACAGGGCGGGAAAGCGCTGCGCGCAGGAGAAGGCACCGCCCGAGCTGTGCCCGGCGCTGTCGCTGCCCGACCTCTTCTCGAGCGCCGGTGGGGCGCAGGCGGGCACCGGCGTGCGAACCCTGCTCGACGCGGTGCCGGCGTACTTCTCGCAGGGCGTCGTGACGCGCGACCGCAGGACCGCGAACCTCGCCTTCGGCATCCGGCTGATGCCGCTCGACCGCCAGAAGCAGGTGGTCGACGACATCAAGCGGCGGCTCGACCCGCCGGCCGGCGTGCAGGCGTCCGTCGTGGGCCTGCCGGTGCTGGCCGCCGAGGCGAACGGCGCGCTGTCGTCGCCGTGGCGGCGCGGGCTGACCCTGCTGGTGGCCCTCGCCGGCGTCTTCCTCGTGCTGCTGGCCGTGCGCCGCTCGGCGCGCGCCGCGGCGGTGCCGCTGATCCCGATCGCGCTCGCCACGGGCTGGTCGGCCGGCCTGCTGTTCCTGCTCGGGCTGCTGCCGGGGCCGCTCGAGGTGGACCTGAACCCGATGTCGGTCACGCTCGGCGCGCTCGTGATCGCGATCTCCACCGAGTTCAGCGTGCTGCTCTCGTCGCGCTACGCCCAGGAGCGCGAGGCCGGCGCCGGGCCGGCGCGCGCGGTGGAGCTCGCCTACGCCTCGACCGGGGCCGCCGTCCTCGCGTCCGGCGCGACCGCGATCGCGGGCTTCGCGGCACTGATCGCCTCCGACATCCGGATGCTGCGGGACTTCGGCATCGTCACGGTCGTGGACCTGACCGTGTCCCTGATCGGCGTGATGCTGGTGCTTCCGGCGGCCCTGGTGTGGGCCGAGGAGCACGGCGCCTTCAAGGTGCGCGACCTCGACCCGCGCCCGCTCCTGCGGCGCGTCCGGGCCCGGGGCGGGCGGCCGCAGACGGACTCGCCGTGAGCGACCGCTTCGAGGACCTCGGCGCCGGCAACGGGCGCAGCCCCGGCGAGCGGCTGGCGGAGCGCGACCGGACGCACCCCGAGCCGGTCAAGGGGCCGCCGGAGGTGCCGCGGCCGGGCAACAAGTACGCGTGGGCGGTCGGCATCGTGGCGCTGATGGGGCTCGGCGTGCTGCTGTTCACGACGACGCTCCCGAACACGGGCGAGGGGCTCGAGGGGCCGAAGGCCGGCACCACGCTCAGGGTCTTCGCCTCGCCGTCCGCCACCGGGGACGTGGAGGGCGACCCGAACGTCTGCCAGAGAAAGGGCTGTCCCGAGCAGCAGGGCCGCATCCCCGCCTGCGACGTGCCGCCGGTCCCGGGGGTCGTGAACCTGTGCCGGCTGCGAAAGCGGCCGCTCGTGATGACGTTCGTCTTCGACCGCGGGGCCGACTGCCTGCCGCAGGTGGACCGCACCGAGCGGGTCATGCGCAAGCTCCGCGGCGTGCAGTTCGTGACCGTCTTCTTCAGCAAGAAGAAGCGCGACGAGCTGAGCGAGATCGTGCGCAACAGGGGCTGGAAGCAGCCGGTGGCCGTGGACGACGGCGCGCTCGTGAACATGTACGGCGTGGGCGGCTGCCCGACTACGGTGTTCGCCAGGCCGGGCGGCAAGGTCGTGACCACCAAGCTCGGGAACGTCACCGAGGGCGAGCTGCGGTCGACCGCCTCCCGGCTGCAGTAGATGGAGCTCGAGCTGCGCCAGGGCTGGGTCGAGCCGGAGCTGGCCGACGAGTTCCCCGAGCTCGGGCTCGTGCACGCGCCGGTGGACGCGCGTCCGGCGCGCACGCCGAAGGCGGTCAAGGAGCGGCTGCGCGCGCTCGCCAACCGCTACACGGGCGCGAAGGTGGTGCACATGCGCCAGTCGCCCGTCCCGTGGGCGTATCGCGTGTTCTCGCGCCAGGTCGGGATCGACCCCGACACCGACCGCCCGCCGGCCGAGCGGATCGCGCTCGAGCGCCTCAAGCACGGCGGCCTCCGGAGCGAGAACCTGCTGGACGACGCGCTCACGATCGCGGTCGCCGAGACCGGCGTGCCGGTGATCGCCCTCGACGCCGACCGGGTGGACTCCGACCTCGGCCTGCGGCTCGCGCGCTCGGGCGAGCGGCTCGGCCCGACGCGGCCGCTGTCCGCCAGGCAGATCGTGATCGCCGACGGAGAGCGGCCGGTCGCGGTGGTGCTCGGCGACGTGTCCGAGGACGCCGGCGTCACGCCCTCCTGCCGGCGGATGGTGCTGGCCGCGCTCCAGGTGAAGGGCGTGCCGCGGATCGCCGTGGAGGAGGCGCTCTGGACGGCCGGGGAGATCCTGCTGACCGAGGGCTGAACCTGCGCGTCGGGCCCGGCGCCGCTGGTAGAGTGGCGTCAACTCGACTGCCGGGAGGGACGTGTCGGAGACCCTGCAGAGGAGGCCCGTTCCGCTTGCGCCGCTCACGCGGCCCGACGAGCGGGCGGCCCGCCGGTCGCTGCTCGACCAGGTAGCGCGGCTGGAGGAGGAGCTCGCGCAGCTCTTCTGCTCCACCTGGCCGCGCAAGGGCTTCCAGTGGGACGTGTCCTCGCGCGGCGGCCCCAGGCTCCTGTCCCTGGCGGAGCTCGAGGAGCTGCGCGACGACCTGGCGCACCGGGTCGGGACCGCGCGCAAGGCGCTCAGCGACCGCACGTGGGTCGAGGAGCAGAACCGCCGCCTGATCGAGGAGATGCTGCTCGACCCCGAGGAGCACAAGTGGCGGCGCGTCTCCAACGAGGACATCGGCGAGCCGGGCTGCCGGCACTACCACGTGCGCCCGAGGTGGGGCCTGCTCGGGATCCTCCTGAGCTGGTGGCGGGTCGTCATCAGCTCCGGCTGCCCGTTAGCCACCTGACATCCGCTCGTCATGGGACGCCGTAGCCGCAAGCGCTCCGCGGACTCGAGCACGCGCGCCGAGCGCGACGCCGCGCGGCGCGAGCGCGCCGACGCCGACGCAGGCGCCGGCGCCGGCCGGCCGCGGCCGCGGCCCGGCAGGCCATCGGCGTCCGAGCGCCCGCCGGCGCCCTGGGGGAGCTTTCCGCTCTCCGAGCTCATCATCTTCATCGGGATCGTCGTGATCCTCTGGGGCATGATCGGGGGCGGCGACCGGGCCGGGGTGCGCGTGGCCGCGGGGCTCGTGCTCGCTTCGCTGGGCGGCGGCGAGCTGGCGCTGCGCGAGCATCTGGCCGGCTTCCGCTCGCACAGCGCCCTGCTCGCCGGGGTGAGTGCGTTCGTGGTGGTCACCGCGCTCGTGCTCGGCGCCGGCTCGCTCGAGGTCTGGCTCGTGCTGCTGATCGGGGTGGTCGTGTTCGCCGGCGCGTTCTACGGTTTCCGCGAGCTCTTCAAGCGCCGCTCCGGCGGGCTCGGATTCCGTTAGCGTCACGTCCTGGTGAACGACCGGCGCCTGCGCATATCGGGTTTGCACCACGTGACCGTGATCTGCGCGGACGTGGGCCGCTCGGTCGGCTTCTACCGCAACCTGCTCGGCATGAGGGTCGTCAAGCAGACCGTCAACGAGGACGACCGGCAGGCGCGCCACCTGTTCTTCGGGGACGAGGAGGGCCGGCCCGGCACGCTCGTCACGTGCCTCGAGTACCCGGACCTCGAGGAGGGGAGGGTCGGGCGCGGCTCGACCCACCACTTCGCGCTCGCGGTCGAGTCGGAGGAGGAGCTCGAGGGCTGGCGCGACTACCTGCGCTCGAAGGGCGTCCCGTGCACCGACGTCATGGACAGGACGTACTTCAAGTCCGTGTACCTGCGCGACCCGGACGGGAACATCGTCGAGCTGGCGACCGCCGGCCCGGGCGTGACCGCCGACGAGCCGCTCGAGCAGCTCGGGCACAGGCCGGTCGGGGGCTGAGGGGCGGCCTGGAGCGGCGGCCGGTCTTCCGGCCGCCTCTCTTTCAGGCTGTGCTCAAGCGGCCGAGAGGGCCCGCTCCATTGGCGCCCGCTCGGGCGCTTGAGGCTCCCCGGCACGATGACCGTTCTCGGCCTCGCGCGAAGGTGCGGGTGAGTTCTTGGCCATGAGAACTGCGGCGAGCGCGAGCCGCTGGCGCTCCGTGAGCGTGCCGAGCTGCTTGTTCTCGGGCACGCCCAGGGACATCAGCAGTCGCCTGCAGCGAGTGCTCCCCCAGCGCTTCTGGCTCATCAGCAGGTCGCTGATCGACATGCTGTGCGCCTGCCAGGGGCAACTCAGGATGACCTCCGCCGCAGGGAGCTCGCCGCCGGCGATCTTGCGCTTCATCTGAGCACGCGCCAGGCGCACGCGGTTCGCGTACTCGAGCGCGCGCAGATGCTGCTCTTGACCAGCGCTGACCGTGGCGTTATCGCCCATCAGACCTCCCCGCACTTGTGCGTTCTCAGCGGATGCAGTTCCCCGGCGGCCTCGAAAGCGGTCAAGATCCGCTGAGAGCAGGGCAAAAGCCGAACCGACAGGGACCCGTTCCTGTCGCCGGCGCCGCTCGCTCCAACGCGATTCCAGCCGCCCAAGGCCGTGGTCCAATTAATCGGCTTCCCCTTCCATCGTCAACGGGGAACCGTCCCGCTCGCCCGCTAAGAGCGGTCTTTTCGTGCGGAGGCCTGTTGTTCGCACACGAACGGGTTCCGCGAGGGGGACGAGTAGATTCCCTGGGGCTCATGCGCTCGACGAAGATCGTCGCCACCATCGGGCCGGCCTCGCGCGACCCGGACGTTCTGCAGCGGATGATCGCCGCGGGGATGGACGTGGCGCGGCTCAACTTCGCCCACGGCAGCCCCGATCAGCACGCCGAGACGGCCGAGTGGATCCGGGCGGCGGCGGAGCGCGCCGACCGCGAGGTGGCGATCCTCGGCGACGTGCCGGGGCCGAAGCTGAGGCTCGGCCCGGTCGCCGGCGGGGTGGCGGAGCTGGTCCGCGACGAGCGCGTGGTGCTGACGCCGCAGCAGGTCGACGGCACGGCCGAGCGCCTGTCCGTCGCCTGGGAGGGGCTGTCCGAGCTCGTCGACGAGGGCGACATCTGCTACCTCGCCGACGGCGCGGTGCGCCTGCGCGTGGACGGCGTCTCGAACGGCGACGTGCTGGCGCGCGTGGAGGTCGGCGGAAGCGTGGCCTCTCGGCAGGGGATCAACCTGCCGAACGTGACGGTGTCGCTGCCGGCGGTGAGTGCCGAGGACCTGGCCCTGATCGACGCCGGCCTCGGCATGGGGCTCGACTTCTTCGCGCTCTCGTTCGTCCGCCGGCGCGAGGACCTCGACGCGGTGCGCGAGCACCTGAACCGGCGCGGGGCGGAGGTGCCGCTGATCGCGAAGATCGAGAAGCCGCAGGCGGCGGCCAACGGGGAGGAGATCGTCGAGGCCGCGGACGGCGTGATGATCGCCCGCGGCGACCTCGGCATCGAGCTGCCGATCGAGGAGGTCCCGCTCGTGCAGAAGCGGCTCCTGGCCGTTGCCGGCCGACGCGCGAAGCCGACGATCACGGCGACCCAGATGCTCGAGTCGATGGTGCACTCGTCGCGGCCCACGCGCGCCGAGGTGGCGGACGTGGCCAACGCGATCTTCGACGGCACCGACGCCGTGATGCTCTCCCAGGAGACGGCGGTCGGGAAGCACCCCGTGCTCGCCGTGCAGATGATGGCGAGCATCGCGCAGACGACCGAGCGCGAGCTGCCCTACGGCCGCTGGCTCGCGGAGCGCGGGCCGCAGGCCAACAACCAGTACCACGCGATCGCCTTCGGGGCGGTCGGCGCCGTGTACCAGCTGGGGCTGAAGTGCATCGTGACGCCGACGAACACCGGCACGACGGCGCGGTTGATCTCGGCCTACCGGCCGAAGGCGCCGGTGCTGGCGCTGTCGCCGCGCCGCGAGGTCGTGCGCCGCTGCCGGCTCTTGTGGGGCGTGCACCCGCGGCTGAACGAGGAGCCGATGGACACGCTCGACCTGATCGAGGAGTGCGCCGAGGCCGCCACGAACGCGGGGCTGGCGCGCACCGGCGACAAGATCGGGATCACCGCGGGGCTACCCACCGGCAGCGCGGGCGGCACCAACCTGTTCAAGGTGCACACGGTCGAGTAGGCGGCGGGCGCTAGAACGCCCGCAGGAGGGCGGCGGTGGCCGCGGCCGCGATCACGACGACGAGCAGCGGCGCGCGCAGCAGGATCGCGACCGCGGCGACGCCGAGCCCGGCGGCCCGCTCGTCGATCACGATCCTGTCGTCGGTGGCGAGCGCGTTGGTCGCGACCAGCGCGGCGAGGAGGGCCGGTGCGACCAGGTCCACCACGCGGCCGGCGCGTTCGGGCAGGTCGCGGTCCCCGGCGAGGACGGGCCCGGCAGCCTTGATCGCGACGGTGGCGAGCCCGACGGCGAGCACGCAGAGCCAGACGGCGCTCAAGAGGACGTCTCCCCGGCGGCGCTCACGAGGACGTCTCCCTGGCGACCGCGGCCGCGCGCGGGGCGCGGCGGCGCTCCGTCGCCCGCGCCGGCCGGGTCAGCCCGACGAGGCAGCCGGCGGTCGCGGCGATCACCGGCACGCCGGCGGGGGTGAGCGGCACGAGGACGAGCGCGATGGCCCCGCCCGTCAGCGCCGCGAGGACCGCGTGGCGCGAGTGCAGCTGGGTTGCGAGCAGGGCGAGGAAGAGGGCCGGGAAGGCGGCGTCGAGGCCGAGGGTGGCGGGGTCGCCGAGGCGGTCGCCGGCGGCGACGCCGATCGCGCTGCCGCCGACCCACCCGACGTAGAGGAGGGCGCCGGCGCCGACGAGCACGTGGCGGTCGAAGCGGCCGCCGCGGTTTGACAGCGCCCAGCTCTCGTCGACCAGCAGCTGCGACTCGAGGAACCGCCGCAGGCGGCCGCCCTCGAAGACGTGGGCCGCGGCCAGTCCCATCGGGCCGTAGCGGGCGTTCAGGAGCACGGCCGCGCCGATCGCGGCCGCCGCGGTGCCGCCGGCGCCGAGCACGGAGACGACCGCGAACTGGGCGGAGCCGGCGAACGTGGTGGCCGACATGACGAGCGACGCCGCGCCCGGGAACCCGGCCGCGCGGGCGAGGACGCCGAACGAAATGCCGAAGGCGAGCACGGCGGGAACGAGCGGTGCGACGGCGCGGACGCCGTCGCGATAGCGGCCGCCGCGCGGGGACGGCCGCACTTCGCGGCGCGGGGCGCCCGCCGCGGTTTCGCGCGCGCGGCCCGCTTCGCGCCGGCTTTCCGCCTGTCCGGTCTCGTCCGCCACAGAGGCGAGCACGCTAACGGCTGTATGGAGAAATACGCCTCTCACCGAACTATTCTCACCTCATGGCTGAAATGACCGAACTTGATGCGACGGATCGGGCCCTACTGCTCGAGCTCCAGAAGGATGCGCGGCAGACCAACAAGGCGCTCGCGGCCAAGGTCGGCGTGGCGCCGTCGACCTGCCTCGAGCGCGTGCGCGAGCTGCGCGCCCGCGGCGTGATCCGCGGGTTCCGCGCCGACGTCGCCCCGGCCGCGGTCGGCCGCGGAATGGAGGCGATCCTCTCGATCCAGCAGCGGGTAGCCGACCGCCAGGCGATCGAGCGGCTGCTCGAGCACGCGGCCTCGCTCCCGGAGACCGTGCGCGTGATGGCGCTCACCGGCACGACCGACTTCATCGTCCACGTGGCCGTGCGCGACATGGACCACCTGCGCGATCTCGTCTGGGGCCTCACCGAGCGGCGGGAGGTCGCGCGGCTCCAGTCCTCGCTCGTCTTCGCGCGAGCGGACGGGCCGGAGATGATGCCGCTCGATTGAGGCTACGCCGCCCGCCACACCGGCACGAAGCGCGGCCGCCGCGAGAAGCGCCGGCGGGCGCCCCGCTCCTGCGACGCCTGAATCCGGAGCAGGCCCACGACGTCGGCGGTGGGGACGAACGGGTCCGCCACGACCGCGCCGTCCGCGACGCCGACCGCCGCCACGAGCCTGCCGTCGACCTCCGCCAGTAGTGCCAGGCCCACGGGGGCGTGGCGGCTGTCCAGCTCCGCGAGGGCGGCGATCCTCGCTCGGTCCGCGGTCGTGGAGTGCCGGATGGTGATCGCGTCGTTCATGTGGGGCTCCAGGCGCTCGAGGGCTCGTAACCATCTATCGACTTATACCGGTACAATAGCACCGGCAAACATCGTTTGCTAGTTATTCAGCCCCGACCCGCGGATAAGCTCCGCCCAAGGCGATGGTCAACGAGTCGAGCCCCGAGAAGACTGCGCCGCAGCCGCTCTACCTCGTGCAGCGGTTCGTGAACTCGGTCGACCTCGAGGACGGGGACGAGGAGCTCTCGAGCCCCGAGGCCCTGCGCGACTGGCTCGCCGAGCGCGAGCTGATGGACCCGGGCGACGCGGTCGGCCCGGCCGACCTGCGCCGCGCGCTCGAGGCCCGCGAGGGGCTGCGCGCCCTGATGCTGGCGAACAGCGGGCTGCCGCTCGAGGCGGACAAGGTCGAGGGCCTGGACCGCGTGGCGAGCCGGGCGCGGGTGCGGGTCAGCTTCGTGGCGGGCGAGCGGCCGGCGCTCGTGACCGACGAGCGCGGTGTGGACGGCGCGCTCGCGCGCCTGATGGCGATCGTCGCCGCCGCCGCCGAGGACGGCAGCTGGGAGCGCATGAAGGCCTGCCGCCACGACACCTGCCTGTGGGCGTTCTACGACCGCTCGAAGAACCGCTCAGGCAAGTGGTGCAGGATGGAGGCCTGCGGGAACGTGGAGAAGGCGCGGGCGTTTCGCGAGCGCCGCCGGCGGGGGGGCGCCCGGACGTCCGCGGGCTCGCGTGGTGGCGGCGGGGCGTAGCCGCGCCTGGGCTGGGGAAGGGGTTGCGGCCCTTCCGGCGGGGCCCCTCCAAGGGGGGTGTTCAACGTTACGGGACATATAGTCCCGCTTTGTCGAACACCCCCCGGCCCGACCCGGCCGGGGGAGGTCCGCGACCCCCTTCCCCAGCCCAATCCACGCCCGCGCCCTCCGCGGCGGCGGAGCGCGATCGGCCCTAGCGCACCTCCGCTCGCACCAGCGCCGCCGGCGTCCGGCCCGCCAGCCGCACCGCCTCGCGGGTCATGTGCGGCTGGTCGGCGTAGCCGGCCTCCGCGGCCGCTGCCGCCAGCTCCTCGCCCGACCGCAGCAGGGCGAGCAGCCGCTGGAAGCGGGCGATGCGGGCGAAGGTGCGGGGTCCGTATCCCACGGCGGACACGAAGCGGCGCCGGAGCTGGCGCTCGCTGAGCGCGAGCTCCCGGCCGAGCACCGCCAGCCGCGCTCCGGGCTCCTGCCACAGCCGCGCCGCGGCGAGGCGGATTCGCCGGTCCGGCGGCGCCGCGCCCGCCAGACGCTCGCCCACGAGCGCTGCGAGCACCGTCAGCCGCTCGGCCGGCGGCGCGGCGCACACGCGCTCCTCGATCGCGTCGGCCTCGCGGCCCCACAGGTCCGACAGCGCGACGCGCAGGTCGCGCAGCTCGCTCGCCGGCAGGCCGAGCAGCGCCGGCGCCGCGGCGGGCTCGAACCGCAGCCCCACGGCGGTGCTCCCCGGCCGCCTCACGGTCGGGGCGGGCGCCGTGTCCGGGCCGGCCACCAGCAGCACGCCGTCCTTCGCGATCAGGTCCATGCAGCCGTCGGGCAGCACGGCGTCGCTGGCGGGCGGCGCGTCCGGCGCGGCCGACTCCTCCACGCTGAAGCTCCACCCGCACCGCACGACCGAGGCGAGCGCCGCGGGCGCCGGCCACTCGCGATACCCGGCCGGGGCGTCCATCCTCAGGACGGCAGGCCGTCCGCCTCGGGCGGCTCCTCCGGCAGCTCGGCCTTGACCTTCTCGAACAGGCCGAGCGCGCGGTCGACGTGCTCGCGCTCGTGCGTGGCCATCACGCTCGTGCGGAGCAGCGCGCCGCCCCGCTGCACGGCGGGGTAGATCGCCACGTTCACGTACAGGCCGGCGTCGTAGAGGGCCTTCCACAGGAGCACGGCCTTCCAGTCGTCGCCGACCAGCACCGGCACGATCGGCGTGATCACCTCCGTGCCGTCCGGCAGCCGGCTCGGCTCCATCACGTGGTAGCCGAGCGAGGCGAGCCCGTCGTACAGGTAGCGCGCGTTGTCGAGCACCTTGGCCATCAGCTGCGGGCCCTCGTCGGAGCGGATGATCCGCAGCGCGCCGTGCGCGGCGCCGATCGCCGCCGGCACCGCCGAGGCCGTGAACATGAACGACCGCGACTGCACGCGCAGGAAGTCGATCACGTCGGCGGGACCGGCCACGAACCCGCCGCAGGACGCCAGCGACTTCGAGAACGTGCCCATCCGCAGGTCCACCTCGTCCTCGACGCCGAACGCCTCGCAGGCCCCGGCGCCGCGGGCGCCGAGCACGCCCACGCCGTGCGCCTCGTCCACCATCAGCCGGGCGCCGTGCTCGCGGCAGAGCGCCGTGATGTCCGGCAGCGGGGCGAGGTCGCCCTCCATCGAGAAGACGCCGTCGACCACCACCAGCACCCCGCCGCCGTCGCCCTCGGCCCGCGAGAGCATCGTCTCGAGCTTGTCGAGCCGGTTGTGGCGGAAGGGGCGGATGCGGGCGCGGGACATCGACACCGCGTCGAGGATCGACGCGTGGTCGCCGGAGTCGCAGACGACCGTGTCGCCGGGGTCGAGCAGTGTGCCGATCGCGCCCGTGTTGGCGAGGTAGCCGGTGCTGAAGACGAGCGCGTCGCCGGTGCCCATCCAGTCGGCCAGCTCGCGCTCGAGCTCGAGGTGCAGCGAGAGGGTCCCGTTCAGGAACCGCGACCCGGTCAGCCCGGTGCCGAAGCGCTCGAGGGCGTCGCGGGCGGCCTGTTTGACGCGCGGGTCGCCCGTGAGCCCGAGGTAGTTGTTCGAGCCGAGCATGATCCGGTCGCGGCCCTCCATCTCGACGACCGGCCCGGCGGGCCCCTCCAGCACGCGGAAGTAGGGCAGGAGATCGTGCTCACGGGCCGCCTGGAGCTGCTCCAGGCGCTCGTGGCGACGTGCCTTCTCGAACAGATCGATGGCGGTGGGCATATAAGGTGCCGCGCCGTGTCCGTGGAGGTCCGAGCCGTCGGGACGCGCCAGGACAGGCGCGAGTTCGTCGAGCTGCCTTTCCGCCTGCACTCTACCGGCACCCCCTGGATCCCACCCCTGAAGATCGAGCGCCGGCTGTTCCTGAATCCGCGGTTCAACGCGTTCTTCAAGCACGGCGAGGCGCAGCTCTTCCTGGCACGGCGCGGCGGCCGCGTTGTCGGCCGCGCGAGCGCTCAGATCGACCGCTCCTTCAACGACTTCCACGGGACGAGGACCGGCATGTTCGGCTTCCTCGAGGTCGAGGACGACCAGGAGGGGCTGAGCGCCCTGCTCGACGCTGCGGCCGGCTGGCTCGGCGAGCGCGGCTGCGACCGCATGCTCGGCCCGATGGACTTCACGATGAACGACGAGAGCGGCGTGCTGGTCGAGGGCTACGAGCGCGAGCCGATGGTGCGGCAGCCGTGGCACCCGCCCTACTACCGGGAGCTGTGCGAGGCGGCCGGGCTCGAGAAGGCCATGGACCTGTTCATGTGGGAGCTCTACATCACGGGCCGCGGCAACGTGATGCCGATCATCTGGGAGCTCGCCGAGCAGCTCGAGCCCAAGCACGGGATCCGCATCCGCCACATGACCCGGCGCGGCCTGCGCAAGGACCTCGACGCCTTCGCCGACATCTACAACGAGGCCTGGTCGAGGAACTGGGGCTTCGTGCCCTACTCGAAGCGGGACCTGGACGCCTACGCCCAGGAGCTCCACCTCGTGTTCGACCCGGACTGGTTCATGGTGGCCGAGGACGGCGACGGCAAGAAGGTGGGCGTCGCGATCACGATCCCCGACGTCAACCAGGTGCTGAAGCTGATGAACGGCAGGCTGCTGCCGCTCGGCTGGTGGCACTTCCTGCGCCGCCGCCGGATCATCGACCGCTGCCGGGTCGGCTTCCTCGGCGTGAAGCCGGCATACCAGCACACCGGCGTGGCCGCGGGCCTCTATGCCGAGCACTTCGACATGGCCGAGGTCACGCGCGTCAAGTGGGGCGAGATGGGGTGGATCCTCGAGACGAACAAGGCCATGAACCGCGCCATGGAGGCGATGGGCGGGAAGATCGCCAAGAAGTACCGCGTGTATGAGCGTCCGATTGCCGGGTAACCTTCCCGAGGTGCCCGACCCCGCCGCCCTGCCCGAACCCGAGACCAGGCAGCTGCCGGTCCTCGCCGAGCCGCGGACGATCGAGCGCCCGGCGCCGGTGCCGCTCCCCGCTGCCGTGGCGGCCGCGGCGAGCGGGTTCCTGCTGGGCGTCGCGACCTTCCTGCTCGTGAAGGTCCTCCGCCGCCCGCGCGGCGTTGCCGTGCCGCGGCGCCGCGGCGGCCGCATGTTCCGCCGCGGGCAGCGCGTGGAGGTTGCGGCCAGCCGCTCGTTCCTGGTGGACATCCACCTGCTGAAGGACCGATAGCCCGGACCGCCGTCATCGAGCGCGACGTGATCCCGGCGGGCGCCTACCGGCTGCCGGGGGCGGGGCGCGACGGTGTGCTGCTGCGCCGCGAGGGGGCGCTCGTGCGGCTGCTCCACGTCGGCGACGAGCCCGTCATCGTGCGCGCCTGGACCGCCGCCGGCGCGGTCAGGCTGCGTGCCGAGGGCCGCGACCGCGACGCCGCGCTCCACGCCCTCGACAGGATGCGCTTCGCGCTCGGCACCGACCACGACCTGTCCGACTTCCACGCCCAGTTCCGGCGCGACCGCCTGATCGGGCCGGCCATCCGCACCCGGCCGTGGGTGCGCCCGCGGCGGCGTCCCGAGCCCTTCGAGGCGCTCGCCTGGGCGATCTGCGAGCAGCTGATCGACTCGGGTCGCGCCGGGGCGATCCAGCGCAGAATCGTCCGCCGCCACGGCCCGCGGAGCGCATGCGGGACGCTGCGCGACGTGCCCTCCGCGCGCTTCGTGGCCGGCCGCTCGCCCGCGGAGCTCGAGGCCTGCGGCCTCGCCGGCAAGCGCGCGATCGCGATGATCAGGGCGGCCCGCGAGGTGGCGTCGGGCCGCGCCGACCTGACCCTCCACGAGGAGGCCTGGCGGCGCCTGCGGGCGATCCCGAACGTCGGCTCGTGGACGCTCGAGATGCTGGCGTTCGAGGGCCAGGGGCGCGACGACCAGCTGCCGGCCGGCGACCTCGCCTACGTCAAGCTCGTCGGCCGGCTGGCCGGGCTCGGCCGGCGCGCGACCGAGGACGAGGTGCGCGCGTTCTTCGCCCCCTACGAGCCGTACGGGGCGCTGGCCGGGCTCTACGCCCTGAACGTCAGGTTCGTGTGACGGCCGCCCAGTAGGATCGACGGGGATGACCGAGAAACTCGAGAGAACAGAAGAGGAGTGGCGCGCCGAGCTCCCGGCCGACCGCTATCACGTCCTGCGCGAGGCGGGCACGGAGCCGCCCTTCAGCGGCGCCTACACGTACTCGAAGGCCGACGGCATGTACCGCTGCGGCGCGTGCGGCGCCGAGCTCTTCAGCTCGGACGCGAAGTTCGACTCCGGCACCGGCTGGCCGAGCTTCACCGAGCCCTCGGTGGCCGAGGCCGTCGAGCTGGCGGACGACAGCAGCCACGGGATGGTCCGCACCGAGGTCAGGTGCGCCCGCTGCGGCTCGCACCTCGGGCACGTCTTCCCGGACGGGCCCGGCCCCACCGGCCAGCGCTACTGCATCAACTCGCTGGCACTCGACCTCGACGAGCAGGGGTAGATGACTGATTCCACGACCCCGCGCGCGCGGATGACGCACGGATACCTTCGCTGGATCGGGGTCATCGGGCTCGCCGATACCTCCGGGTAGGGCCCAGCTCCGCCGCGAGTGCGGCGGCGGCCCCGCGGCCGAGCGTCGCGCCGAGCTCGTCCGGGCGCCAGTCGCCCGGGCGCGCGAGCATCAGCCGCACGCCCGCCTCGCCGCGCGCGACCAGCTCGTGGGCCGCGAGCCAGGCCCCGCGCTCGGCGCCGGCGCCGAGGCCGGCGGCGCGCATGGCCCGCTCGGCCATGGCGGCGATCTGCTCGGTGATGCGCTCGCGTGAGCGCTGCACGACGCGCGCGACCGCGGGCTCCGCGCCGTGCTCGGAGGCGAAGACCACGCGCCACGAGTCGGTGGCCGTCGCCGCCGCCGTCAGGTAGGCGGTGTAGGTGTCGCTGAGGAGCGCCTGGAGGTCGTCGATCGAGACCCGCTCCGGCATCGCCCCCGCGACCTGCCCGAGCAGCCGCGCCTCCTCGCGCACGAGCAGCGCCTCGAACAGCTCCCGCTTGCTCGGCCAGCACGCGTAGACCACGGGCTTCGTCACGCCCGCGCCGCGGGCGACCATGTCCATCGACGTGCCGCTGTAGCCGTGCGCCGCGAACAGCTCGAGCGCCGCGTCGAGCACCAGCGGACGCCGCTTCTCCGGCCCGAGATGGGCGGCGCGCTGCCTCACCGCGAAAAATCCTACTCTGAAGTAGGATCAGCGCGCGATTCGCGATCCGGGCGCCGGGATGGCAGCCTGGGGCGGAGCTGTCGGAGGAGAGCGAAGGAGGCGCAGATGCGGACGGTTGCAATCACCCTGGCCCTGCTGGCGGGAGCGGCATTCGTGCCGGCGGCCCTGGCGGCGCCCCCCTCGGGGCAGGACACGCTGGTCGGGCTCACGTCGTCGATCGGGCCGGCGATCTCGAAGCCGGGCGGCCCGTCGCGCTCGATGGGCCTGACCGTCGGCACCACCTTCCGCTCGCCCGCGCCCAACCAGGTGTTCCGCCCGCAGACCCTTACGAAGGCCGAGATCCTGTTCAGCAACGGGGCGATCGTGAACTCCAAGCTCTTCCCCGGCTGCAACGTCTCGAAGCTCATCCGCGCGCGGGGCAACCGCAAGGTCTGCCCCAAGGGCTCCCACATCGGCTCGGGCAAGGCGATCGGCAAGGCCGGTGACACGGACAACCCGCTGGTCCAGCCGCTCACCGTCGACGTCTACGTCGGCAAGCCCGGCAAGAACCTCATCTTCTACCTGCGCAGCTCGCGCCCGATCAGCATCAACCAGGCGATCGTCGCGCCGCTCGTGCCGGTGAAGAGCCACTTCTACGCGTGGAAGCTGACGCTCAAGGTGCCGCAGACGCTGCAGCTGCCGCTGCCCGGCGTGCCGGCGTCGGTGACCGACTTCAACGTCACCGTGAAGGGCACGGTGAAACGCCACGGGCGCAAGCGCGGCTTCGTCGAGACCTCCCTCTGCCCGCCGGGCGCGCAGGTGCCCATCAACGGCCGGTTCACCTTCGCCGACGGCGCGGTGCAGACGCTCAACTCGGGGATCGTCTGCGGCGGCAAGCTGCCGTAGCTCGTCCTACAGCCCGGACCCCGGCAGCAGGTCGTTCGTGAAGGCCGCGTCGGGGTCCGGCGCCTGCCGCAGCAGGTCGTTGTCGTGCATCCACTCGGCGAAGGCCTGCCACTGGGCGGGGTCCTGCCAGCCGAACGGCTTCCCCTTCGGCGGGAAGAACAGCGGCAGCGTCGCGCGCACGGAGGCGCGCTGGAGCCGGGGATCGAGGTCGCGGTTGGCCTCCAGCAGGCCGTCGATCGCCTTGCTCGGGTCGTCGCGCAGCGCCCGCGCGCCGCGCGACAGTGCGCCGATGAAGGCGCGGATCTTCTCGCCGTCGCGCTCGAGCGCGTCGCCGTTCGCCACGAGCACGAGCTCGTTGTAGGAGGGCACGCCGGCGCGCTCCATCCGGATGATGCGCGGCTTGCGGCCCTGCAGCCGCAGCTGCACGCCCTCGTAGTTCCAGAAGCCGCCCAGGATCGCGTCGACCTTGCCGGTCACGAGCGCCGGGACGAGGCCGAAGCCGACGTTGCGCTGCTTGACCGAGCCCGCGTCCACGCCGGCGTCGGCGAGGATCGTCTGGAGGTAGGCCGACTGGTAGTCGATGCCGGCTGTCCCGACGGTCTTGCCCTTCAGGTCGGCGGGTCCGTGGATGCCGGCCTTCGGGAGCGAGATGATCGAGGTGAGGGGCTTCTGGACGATCGCCCCGACGGAGACCACGTTCAGCCCCTGGTCGCGCGCCCGCAGCACCTCGGGCTCGTACGAGACGGCCAGGTCCACCCGCCCTGCCGCCACCTGCTTGATCGGGGCGGCGGGATCGGCCGGTGTGCGGATGTCAGCCGCGAGCCCGGCCTGCTCGAAGTCGCCCGCCGCCTTCGCCGCGTAGATGCCGGCGTGGTCGGCGTTCGGGAAGAAGTCGAGCATCAGCTCCACGTGCTTCGAGCCCTTCGGCTCGAGCACGTCCTTCTTCTCGCCGCAGCCGGCGAGCGCGATCGACAGGACGAGCAGCAGCGCCGCGAGGCGTCGCGTCATGCGGGCGTTTCCTTTCGGTTCCACGGGCACGCCACGCGCTCGGCGAGCGTCGCGAGCGCGAACAGCGCGACCGCCATCAGGGTCAGGATCACGATCCCGGCGTACACGCGCGGCGTCTGGAGCTGGGTGTTGCCGAGCAGCACGAGCCGGCCGAGGCCCTCGTCGGCGCCGGCCCATTCGCCGAACACGGCGCCGATCACGGAGACGGTCGCGGCGATGCGCAGGCCGCTGAAGAAGTAGGGCATGGCGCTCGGCAGCTCGACCTTGCGGAGCGTCTGGAGCCGCGAGGCGCCCAGGCTGCGCATCAGCTTGAGCAGCTCGGGCTCGACGGAGCGCAGGCCGTCCAGCACGTTGACCGTGATCGGGAAGAAGCAGATCAGCGCGACGATCGCGAGCTTCGGGCCGATGCCGTAGTCGAAGGCGAGCACGAAGATCGGCGCGAGCACCACGATCGGGATCGCCTGCGAGGCGACGAGCAGCGGGTAGGCGGCGTCGCGGAGCGGCCGGTAGAGGTGCATGAGGGTGGCGAAGGCGAGCCCGGCGACGACCGCGATCGCGAGTCCGAGCAGCACCTCGGTCAACGTCACCCAGGCGTTGTCCATGAGCAGCGACCAGTCGTCGCGCAGCGCGCGCCAGGTCTCGACCGGCGATGCGAGCGTGAGGTCGTCCACCGAGTGCAGCGAGGCCACGCCCTGCCAGGCGAGCCCGGCCAGCAGCAGCAGCAGCGCCGCGAGCGCCACGCGCCTCACAGGCCGCCCTCCAGCGCCGCGAGCGCGCGCTCCTCGAGCCGGGCGAACTCGGGGTCCGTGACGACCGCCCGCCGCGAGCGGGGGCGCGGGAGCGTCACCTCGAGCTCCGCCACCACGCGGCCCGGCCGCGGCGACATGATCGCCACGCGGTCGGCGAGGAAGATCGCCTCCCCCACGTCGTGGGTCACGAGCAGGACCGTGCGCGGCTCGGCCGCGAGCGCGCCGGCGAGCCACTGCTGCATGGCGGCGCGGGTCATCGAGTCGAGCGCGCCGAACGGCTCGTCGAGCAGCAGCACGGGCCGGCCCGCCAGCAGCGTGCGCAGGAACGCGATCCGCTGGCGCATGCCGCCGGAGAGGTCCGCGGGGTAGGCGCGCTCGAACTCGGCGAGCCCGAAGCGCTCGAAGAGCGGCGCCGCGCGGCGTCGCGCCTCGGCGCGCGGGACGCCCTGGCACTCGAGCGCCAGCCCGGCGTTGGCGAGGCCGTCGCGCCAGGGGAGCAGGAGGTCGCGCTGGGGCATGTAGGCGCAGGAGCCGCGCCTGGCGGCGGCGCCGGCGGCCGCGCCGGCCCGGACGGAGCCCTCGTCGGGCTCCTGGAGCCCCGCGACGAGCTCGAGCAGTGTGGACTTGCCGCAGCCGGAGGGGCCGACGACGGCCACCACCTCGCGCGGAGCGACGCGCAGGTCGAGCGCGTCGAGGGCGAGCACCTCGCGGCGGCGCGCCCGATATCGCCGGGACACGCCCTCGAGGGCGACCCCTGTCTGCTCCAACGAGAGAGGCTCCTTCTCGGGAGCCTCGGTCTGCATCTGCATCGCTCCCTCCGCGGGCATTACCCCACAGGTTCGAAGGGTCAGCGCCGGGCGACCACGTCAGTCGAGTGCGCTATCTCAGCCCGCTTGCCCGCGAGCCCCCCTGACTTGTACGCAGCGGAGTGTATCTGGATTGGGGCGTCGCCCCGCCGCGAACTACGGCAACCAGGAGGTCGCGCGCGCGGCCGCGCTTTCCGCGGATCGCGGCACCTGGGCCGGCAACCGGGCACCCGGCGAGCGACACCGACCTACGCCGCAGTCCGAAGCTCCGCCAGCGCGTTCACGAACGCCTCCAGCTGCTTCGTCGTCCAGCACTCGAACACGCCGTCGCAGAACGGCTCGTACGCCGACATCACGGAGTCGCCGTAGTTCCAGTACAGGCGCGGCTCCGGGTTGATCCAGAACGTGCGGCCGGCCGCCGCCGACACGCGCGCGAACGCGAGCGCGTGTGGCTCGCGGCCGTTCGTGCGCGCGTCGCCCAGCACGATCACGGTCGAGCGCGGGTCGAGGTCGTCGATCACCTTCTCCATGAACTCGAGCCACACGCGGCCGTAGTCGGTGTAGCCCGACACGTCGGCCACGCCGGCGTCCGTGGCGATCCGCCGCGACACCGCCTCGAAGCTGCGCTCGCGCTCGAACACGTCGGTGACCTCCGAGATCCGCTCGACGAACACGAACGAGCGCAGCTTGCGGAACTGGTCGTGCAGCGCGTGCAGCACCGACAGGAAGAACACGCTGGCGCTCGTGACGCTGGTGGACACGTCGCAGAGCACGTAGAGCTCGGGCCGCTTCGGGCGCCGCGGCCGGTACTTGAGGTTGAGAGGCACGCCGCCCGTCTCGAGCGAGGCGCGCATCGTGCGCCGCACGTCCACCTGCCAGGAGCGGCGCCGCCCGCGGTGCTCGCGCCCGTGCGAGGCCAGACGGCGCTTCATCTGCGCCACCACACGGTGGACCTGGGAGAGGTCCTGCGCCGGGTTCGACGGCAGGGCGCGGTCGAACTCGCGCAGCGGCTTTGCGGGCGGCAGCGACTGCGTGCGCTCGATCGCCTGGCGCTCGAGCTCGCGGCGGATGTGGCGCTCGAACTCCTGCAGGTGCTCGCGCGGCACGCTGTCGGGGTCGTCGCGCTCGCCGCCCGCCCGGCCCGCCTTGAGGCCGAGCGTGCGCCTGATCCGCTGCACGTCCACGCCGATCACGCCGGAGCCCTCGCCCTGGCGGCCGAAGGCGGCGATCGCGAGCCGCGCGAGGTCGCGCATGTCGCCGTCGTTGCCGGCGCGGATCGCCTCGCGGATGCGCTCGCGCAGCGCCTCGAGGTCGAGTCCCTCGGCGCCCTCGAAGCGCTCCTCCTTCAGCCCGCGCTCGACCGCCTCGCGCTCGACCGCACGGAAGAAGAAGCGCTCGAACAGCACGTCGAGCACGTGGCGGTCCTCCTGCGACTTGGCGAGCGTCGCGGCGAGCGCCTCGCGGAAGTCCTCCTGCGAGGTCCAGCTGACGACGTCGAGCGCGTGGAAGGCGTCGAGCAGCTCGGACGTGCCGACCGCCACGCCCTCCCGGCGCAGCTCGTCGGCGAACTCGAGCAGCCGCGGGGCCATCCCTGGCGGGCCCTTCGGGTCCGGCATGCCTCCGTAGAGCGAGCGGCTCACCCCGCCAGGATACGCGGGGCGAACCGCCCGCCCTCGGCCTCAGAGCCGCCCGCCCTCGGCCCTCAGCGCTTCCTGCCGATCCGCTTGAAGCTCGCCGCCCACCAGATCGAGGTGGTCTCGGAGCTCTCGTCCGTGTCGATCGTCCGCGTGCCGCGCGCGATCAGCTCGAACTTGCCCTGGGCGAAGAGCAGGCCCAGGTCGCGGCGGTCGAAGCGGTGCCCGATCGGCCTGAACTGCGTGTTGTAGTGCAGCAGGTGCGGGAACGCGTCCGAGCCGTTCGGGCAGTTCTTGAACGGGTCGGCCGGCGTCTCGCCCTGGGTCATGTAGAGCATGTTCTTCGGCGTCGTGAGGAAGCGCAGGTCCACGGCGATCCCGCGCGCCCGCTTCGTGCCGCAGTCGGGCGGATCGGGGGGCGTGGTCTGCCCCGTCCCGTCGCCCCACGAGCAGATCTCGCCCGGCGTGCTCGTGATGCTCCCGCTGCGCTTGACGGTGGCGCGCAGCGGCAGATACGAGCGCTTCGCCGGGTCGGGCGGCAGGATCATGAACGGCCCGCCGCCGCCGCCCGCGCCGCGCAGGAGCTTGACGCGGAGCGGCTTCGAGCTGAACTTCACGGTCTCCCTGCCGCTGCCGTCGAAGGCGACGTCGCAGCCGCCCTGGTTCGCGTGGGCCTTGCTCCACTTGTTCGTCTGCGCGCCCCGGATCTCGAGCTCGTAGTCGTACATCCTGGGCGCAGCGGCCGCCGGCCCGGCCGTGGCCATCACCGCGGCAAGGGCCGCGGCACAGCCGAGTGTCACTCGCATCTGGTCCCTCCTTGGGATTCGTTGGCGTTCATGCGGCCAGCGTCGCCCAGGGCGGCAGGACCGGTAATAGGGAGATCCCTGAACCGGGACCCGAATGTTTCGGTCTAGGGGGTCAGCCCGCGCGCTGCGCGCCGACGATGCCGTCGCCCAGCTTCACGCCCACGCGCTCGGCAACCAGGTCGAGGTCGGTGCGGTGCTTGACGATGATCGACATCGTCTTCTCGAGCACCGACTGGTCCACGTCCTCGGCCCCGAGCAGCAGGAGCGCGCGCGCCCAGTCGATCGACTCCGCGATCGACGGCGGCTTCTTGAGGTCGAGCGCGCGCACCATGTGCACGACCTCCACCAGCTTGCGGGCGATCGCCCCGTCCAGCTCGGGCGCGTGCAGGTGCACGATCTCGAGCTCGCGCTCGACCGTCGGGTAGTCGAGCCAGAGGTAGAGGCAGCGCCGCTTCAGCGCCTCGGTGAGCTCGCGCGAGTTGTTCGAGGTCAGGAGCACGAGCGGTCGCGTGCGGGCCTCGACAACGCCCAGCTCGGGGATCGAGATCTGGAAGTCGGACAGGACCTCGAGCAGCATCGCCTCGAACTCCTGGTCCGTCTTGTCGATCTCGTCGATCAGCAGCACCACGGGCTCCTCGGTCGAGATCGCCGTGAGCAGCGGGCGCGAGAGCAGGAAGTCCTCGCCGAAGATGTCCTCCTTGACGTCCTGCCAGCCGGTGTCCGCCGCCTCGGCCTGGATGCGGAGCAGCTGCTTGCGGTAGTTCCACTCGTAGAGCGCCTTGGCCTCGTCGAGGCCCTCGTAGCACTGGAGCCGGATCAGGCGCCGGCCGGTCGCGCGGGAGACGGCCTTGGCGAGCTCGGTCTTGCCGACCCCGGCCGGCCCCTCCACGAGCACCGGCTTCCCGAGCCGGCCCGCCAGGAACGACACGAGCGCGGTCGACTCGTCCGCGAGGTAGCCCGCCTCGCCGAGCCCGGTACGGGCCTCCTCGATCGACTGGAACTCGCCGCTCACCCAGCGAAGGATACTTTCGCGCCCGCCCTGGCCCTGCCGGGCACGCGCGAAGCGGGCGCACAAGGGGGATAGCCGAACTCTCGTCGGCCGGGACGCCCCATCGTCACGCCCGCCTGCCGGTGGAACGCTCGGGTGCACCGGAATAACAGCCCGCCCCTCGACCGTCTGCAACCCAACCACCTGTCACATCGGTCGTCGCTCTCGCGTCAACTCTGAACTGGACAACCCTCACTTACCTATCGTAAGCTTTCCAAGAAACTTCGACACACATCTAACTATGCACCGGATCGCCGCCCACCGCTCCCCGATCGCGCTAGGCGCGGGTGGAGTCGCGGCGGTCGCCGCCGTCGTCGTGCTCGTGGCCGTCGTGCCGCTCCCAGACCTCGACGGCGCGCTCGAGGACGCCTCCCGCACCCTCGGTTCCTGGACCTACCCGGTCGTGGCCGCGTTCGCGTTCCTCGAGACGGCGGCCTTCGTCGGACTGCTCGCCCCGGGCGAGACCGCCGTGGTCGTGGGGGGCGTCGTGGCGGCGCGCGGCCGGGTCGACCTGCTGCCGCTGATCGGCGTCGTCTGGGTGGCCGCCGCGGCCGGCGACCTGGCCAGCTTCGCCGCCGGCCGCCGTCTCGGCAGGCCCTTCCTCGAGCGCCACGGGGCGCGCGTGAGGCTCGGCCCCGAGCGGCTCGCGACGGTGGAGCGCTTCTACGACCGCCACGGCGGCAAGGCCGTCCTGCTCGGGCGGATGACCGGCATCGTCAGGGCCGTGTCGCCCTTCATCGCCGGCGCCTCCGGGCTCGCCACGCGCCGGTTCCTGGTCTGGAGCTGGGCGGGCGCCCTGCTTTGGGCGGCGACGTTCACGCTGGTCGGCTACGGCTTCTCCGAGTCCTTCGCGGAGTCGGGGCACGCGGCGGCCCGGATCGCGCTCGGAGCGGCGCTGCTGGTCGGGGGCGGCTACGCGGCGGTCGCGGTGCTGCGCTCAGGCCGCGGCCGCACGGGCGCGCGGCGGGCGCGCGAGCCGCTCGACCAGGAGGCCGCAGGCCGCGCCCAGCGCGATGCCGATCAGCGAGCCGGCGAGCACGTCGAGCGGGAAGTGCACGCGCAGGTAGAGCCGCGAGAGGGCCACGGCGGCGGCGATCGTCAGGGCCGGGACCCGGAGGCGCGGGCAGAGGATCGCCACGGCCGTGGCGGCCGCGAAGGCGGTGGCGCTGTGGCCGGACGGGAACGAGGGATTGCTCGGGACCGCGGTGAGCGAGCCGAGGGCGGGATCGGCCACGGACGGCCGCGGGCGGTCGAAGGCGTTCTTGAGCACGTCGACGACGAGCGAGGCGGCGACCGTCGCGGCGGCGGCCGCGGCGAAGGCGAGTGGCAGGCGGCGCCGGTAGATGTCCGAGCAGAGCCCGAGGCCCATGAGCAGCGGCCCCTTCACCCACCACGCGGAGACCACCACGAAGATCGCGGTGAGCCAGGGATGCTCGAACGACGGCGCAACGTCGATGAGCGTCCGGTCGAGATGGAGCAGGGTGACCATCGCTCGGACCAGCCGGAAACTAGCAGTCGCGACCGGCTGATCGTGGCCGTCAACGGGCGCGCGAGCGGGGTGGAGGACCCCGCCCGCACCGCGCAGGAGCTGCTGGCCGGTCTCCAGGAGCTCGGCGCCGGCGCCGACGCGGTCGTCACGGGCAGCGAGGCGGAGCTCTGGGAGGTCCTGCGGTTCGCCGAGGAGCGGGACCGGCGCGTGGTCCTCGTGGGCGGGGACGGGACGCCGCACGCGGCCGCCAACGCCCCACTTCGCCGGCTGCCCGAGGTCGCGCTCGTGCCGGCCGGCCGCGCCAACAACATCGCCCGCGCCCTCGGCATTCCGACCGGCCGGCCCGAGGCGCTGGAGGTGGCGGCGCACATGCCGGCGCGCCGCCTCGACGCGCTGCGCGTGGCCACCCCGGACCGCTTCGTGTACGCGCTCGAGGCCGTCAGCGCCGGCTTCCAGGCCGAGGCGCGGTCCGGCTACAGCGCCGGCAACTCCGGCGACATCCGCCAGGGCCTGCGCGTGCTCGCGCGCGCCATCCGCCGCTTCAGCCCGTACTCCGCCGTCCTTCGCTTCGAGGACCGCGTGACGCGCTCGGACTCGGTCGCCCAGGTCTTCCTCTCCAACCTGCCCTACTTCGGTCTCGGCTTCGAGGTCGACCCGGGCGCCGACCCGGCCGACGGGCGCCTCGAGGCGATCACGTTCGAGGCTCGCAGCCGCCGCCGCCTGCTGCGGCTGCTGCTGGCGGCGCGCCGTGGCAGGCACCTCGCCATGAGCGGCGTGAAACGCGTGTCGACGGCGGGCGTGAAGCTCACTCGCCCGTTGCCGCTCGTGGCGGACGCCGTGCCGCTCGGCACCACCACCGCGACCGTCACCGTCGAGCCCGCGCGGCTGCGCGTGGCGTCGCCGGTCCCCGGAGCCGCGGCATGAGCGCGGTGGCGACGACCCGCGCGGTGCCCCGGGCCTCGCTCGGGCCGATGCTGCTGGCGGCCTTCTCCCTGGCGGCGGTGGGGGCGGGCGCCGGCCGCGCCCTGACGACCACGTACCTGCCGGTCCTGCTCGAGCGGATCGAGGACTCGCCCTCCCTGATCGGCGCCGTGATGACCGTGAACGCCCTCGCCGGATTCGCGATCCCGATCGGCGTCGGCATCTGGTCGGACCGGCGCGGGAGCCGCATGCCGTTCATCGCGGGCGGCGCGGTGATCAGCGCGGGCGGCCTCGTCGCGATCGGCCTCGGGAACAGCACCTCCTACGTCGCCCTCGTGCTCGCCGCAGGGCTCGTCTACACGGGCCTGAACGCGGTGAACACGGCGCACCGGACGATCGTCGCCGAGGACATGGAGGACGAGCGGCGGCCCGCCGCCACGAGCGCTCAGGAGGTGGCCGGCCTCGTCGGCGCGGTGCTGGCGGTGGCGATCGGCGGGGCCCTGATCGAGCCTGCGCCCGCTGCCGCCTTCGCGATCGCCGCCGCGGTGATCGCCGCTACCGCGCTGCCCACGCTGCTCGTCTCGCGCCGGCTGCGGCTCGGCGAGCGTTCCGCCGGGCGCGAGCCGGCGGCGCCGCGCGTCGGAATCCGCGACGTGCTCGCGCGCCCCGGAGCGCGCGAGGTGCTGCTCGCGCAGACGCTGTGGGTGTTCGCCTACGCGGCCCTGCCCTCCTTCTTCGTGCTCTACGCCGAGGAGGTGCTCGAGATGGGCGTCGCCGCCGCCGGC